>JAJZRX010000086.1 GCA_021850095.1 Deltaproteobacteria bacterium | reverse complement strand
CTCATTCATGCAGCTGATCACCATATCGACCATGAACTGGCAGACTTTTTCGGAGCTGGCCTTTTCATTCACGCTGACTTTTGATATTGCCTTGAAATCTCTGGTCTTTTCAATTCTGATGGGTTTTATCGGCGGCGTGATTCCGGCCGTACGGGCCAGCCGCCTGAAAATTGTCGATGCCTTGCGTGAACATTGATTCAGCGGCTGCCATACCATCACCCTGACGATTGAAAATCGCTGATGAGAATGGTACCTTGAACCCACTCCATATTTGAAAGTCATTCATGCCTTCATTTCCTTCCATAATTCTCTTGTTCCTGTCGACTGTATTACTGGCGCCGGCTTTAGCCTGGGCCGATCTGCGGTTGTACGTAGGTACCCTGGAGGTTGTCACATCATCCGGCAAAGCCTGCGGCGGTCTGCGTGGACGGCATGAGGTTTCCGTAGTCTTGGGCAGCGATAACGAGAACAATGCCTATAGCGGTATTCTGGGTGGAGAGGATGTGTCAATCGGCCGGTTTTCCGGAACGTCACTCGATCGTCTGGCTTTACGCTATCCGTTTGCGGATCCTGCCCTGGCCGAAGGGCACAGCGTAAAGTTCTCCATTTCCGGTACACAACTGAACGGCGAGCTGCGCGACAAGCACGTTGACGACTCTGCGGATGAATGCAACTTCGATCTGGCCCGTTTGGCGTTACAGCAGTCGGAACAGGACGAAGCGGCGATTGAGGTTTTTCAGCAGCTCTCCGCCCGTTTCGAAGCGCTGCTGGCCAGATCAACGGCGCTGTCGCTCCTGCGCTCGGGTGCCTATGCCGAAGCGGTGCATCAGTACGAAAAAGCTCTGACCTTGGCCGACCGTGCTTTCCCCTATAACCCCCCCAAACTGGCGCCTTTTTTAACCGGTCTGGCAAACGCCTATATGCGCCTGGGACGGTTCGAGGAGTTTATACATCTGCATGCCGTCCGTTATCCGGTCATCATCGATGAAGCCGTACGGAGCATCTTCAACGGTCATCTGATCAGATCATACTATCACTTGGGGCGGGCGGCGCTGGGACGTGAAGAGTATCCAGCCGCGCTGGATTATTTCAGAAAGATGCTTGCGATCAATCCGCTGAACAAGGACGCCATTGCCGCCATCATGTCGACTTATGTCCGGAGCGGACAGCATGACGAGGCAATTGCATTTCTGGAACAAACTGAACAAAGGCTTGAAAATGAACCCGACCGGAATGATGTGCGCGGCGCCATCGCGCTGATACAGTACCAGAAAGCCAAAAAAGCTGACCAGGCCGGCCGCTACGCCGAGGCCCAGGCGAACCTGTTAAAAGCGATCAAACTGGATCCCGGAACGGTGCAGTATCCGATTGTCCTGGCCCGCTGGCGTCACAAATCCGGCAGCTATCACGAAGCCGATTTGATTTTGAAAAAAGCGCTGGAGCGTTTCAAAGACGGACCGTCCCGGACGGAACTGACCGTAGCGCGTGACAAGTTGAAAATTACGGAAATGATGCTCAAAAAACTTCGCAGGAGTGGTGGCTAGGATGGGTTACAGCAATCTTCAACAATGTGTCGTTGATCTGGAGCAGCACGGAATGCTTCGCCGCATCGATGTTCCCTGCGATCCGTATCTCGAAGTCGGCGCGATTCAGCGCCGGGTTTATCAGGCCGGAGGGCCGGCGCTGCTGTTCACCAACGCCACGGGGAGCACTTTTCCGCTGCTGGGGAACCTGTTCGGCACGCTGGAGCGAACCCGCTTCATCTTCCGCGACACGCTGGATGACATTCGCCGCCTGGTGGATCTGAAAATCAACCCCTTTTCGCTGCTGAAGAATCCGCTGGATATGGTCAAAGCACCGCTGGCGGCCTACAACCTGCTGCCGCGCGTAACCTCGTCCGCACCGGTGCTGGAGTGCCGCACCACCCTTTCCGGCTTGCCGCAGCTCGTCTCCTGGCCCAGGGACGGCGGCGCCTTCATCACCCTGCCGCAGGTCTATTCCGAAAGCCCGTCGCAACCCGGTTTCGGCAAATCGAACCTGGGGATGTACCGGGTACAGATCTCCGGCAACAAGTATCAGCCGGACAAGCAGGCCGGCCTGCATTACCAGATCCACCGCGGCATCGGCGGACACCACGCCGAGGCGATCGCCCATGGCGACCTGCTGCGCGTGAATGTCTTTATCGGTGGAGCCCCCTCCATGACCGTTGCGGCGGTCATGCCGCTGCCGGAGGGGATGCCGGAACTCTCCTTCGCCGGACTGCTGGCCGGCCAGCGCATCCCCATGACCCGCCTGCCGGGGCATGTGCCGCTGTCGGCCGAGGCTGATTTCTGTATCTGCGGCGTGGTCCATCCCGGCAGCACACTTCCGGAAGGCCCCTTCGGCGACCATCTCGGCTATTACAGCCTGACCCACGAATTCCCCTATATCGAGGTCGAGGCGGTCTACCACCGCCGCGATGCCATTTTCCCCTTCACCACCGTCGGGCGGCCGCCCCAGGAAGACACCAGCTTTGGCGCCTTTATCCACGAGTTGAGCGGGCCGCTGATCCCGACCGTCGTCAGCGGGGTCAGGGAAGTACATGCCGTGGATGCCGCCGGCGTGCATCCGCTGCTGCTGGCGATCGCCAGCGAGCGTTATGTCCCCTATGCCGCCGTCCGCCAGCCCCAGGAACTGCTGACGGTCGCCAACGCCATTCTCGGCCAGGGGCAGCTCTCACTGGCCAAGTATCTCTTCATCGCCGCCCATGAGGATGCCCCGGCGCTGGATACCCACGACATCGCCGCTTTTCTTGGACATGTGCTGGAGCGGGCCGACTGGCGCGGCGACCTGCATTTCCAGACCGCCACGACGGTCGATACCCTTGATTACAGCGGCAGCGGGCTGAATGAGGGCTCGAAGCTGGTGATCGCCGCAGCCGGGCCGCCCCGTTGCAAACTGGCACACCAGGTTCCGGCTGGTCTGGAACTGCCGGCCGGTTTCGGCCCGGCTGCGGTCTGTCTGCCGGGCGTGCTGGCGATTCAGGGGCCGCCGTCAGGGCAGGGCAGGGGAGAATGCGATCCGCTGGTCGAGGAGTTCTGCCGTTTCTACGAACAGCGGGATTGCTTTGAGGGACTGCCGCTGATCGTGATCTGTAACGACAACACCTTCACCGCCGCGACCCTGAACAACTTCCTCTGGGTGACCTTTACCCGTTCCAACCCGTCCAGCGATGTCTACGGCATCCGGGCCGAAAGGCGCGGCCATCACTGGGGCTGTCGCGGTCCGCTGGTGATCGACGCCCGCGTCAAACCCTTCCATGCCCCCGGCCTGGAAGATGATCCCGAAATCGAGCGCCGGGTGGACGCCTTGGGAGCCAAGGGCGGCCCGCTGCAGGGAATTATCTGATATGCCGACTGCCGCGATCATTGCCCGTTCTCTCACCAAACAGTATGCTGCTCTGACCGCCCTGAATTCCTTTGATCTGGAGGTAGCGCAAGGCTCCATTTTCGGTCTGCTGGGGCCAAACGGAGCCGGCAAAACCACCCTGATCCGCATTCTGACGACCCTGATGCGCCAAAGTTCCGGCGAAGTTTTCATCCAGGGCTTGGACACCCGCACCGCCGGCCGCCAGATCCGGAGCATGATCGGGGTCGTCTCCCAGGAAAACAGCCTGGACCGTTATCTGACCGCGCGAGAGAACCTGGTGCTGCATGCCCGTCTGCATGGCATGGATAAACAGCTCTACAGCCGCCGGATTGATGAACTGCTGGAGTTGATGGGACTGGCCGGCCGCCAGAAGGATTTTCCGGATACCTTTTCGGGCGGCATGCAGCGCCGGTTGGTGGTGGCCCGGGCGCTGGTGCACCAACCCCAGGTGCTCTTTCTGGATGAACCGACCACCGGCCTGGATCCGCAGTCTCGGCGGGCGGTTTGGGACTATGTCCGGTCACTGGCCGGCAGTATGACGATTTTCCTGACGACCCACTACCTGGAAGAGGCCGAGCAACTCTGCGACCGGATCGCGATCATGGATCATGGCCGCCTGATCGCGCTGGGAAGCACCCAGGAGCTGAAAGATCGTTTGAGCGGCACCACGGTCTACGAGATCGAATTCGAACGGAACGTTGCGAGTTACGCCGCTCTGCTCAAAGCCATGGCATGTGTTCGTACTATCGATGCAAAGGATAACCTGCTTCACGTGACACTTGAATGCTGGGAATGTCTGTCCGAGATTGTTACGGCTTTGAACGGCGCGCCGGTTCGCCGCATTTCCCTCAAGGAGCGCACGCTTGAGGATGTCTTCATCAGCCTGACCGGTGCGGGGGTGCGGGAATGATTCTGCATGGTTCCCTGGCAATCTGGATCCGCGACATGCAGGTGCTGCGCCGCGCCATTTTCTCCGAACTGGTGGCGGTGGTGGCTTACCCGCTGACGATCTATCTGGCTTTCGGCATCGGCATGCAGGGCTATATCGGCGCCGTGGAGGGATCGCCCTACGGCCTGTTCATCGCCCCCGGCCTGATCACCATGACAGCGGTCAATGCGGCCTACAACGAAAGCGTCTGGAGCCTCTGGTTCCATCGCCGGGTGCAGTTCACGGTCGAATCCTATCGCGTGACCCCCATCTCGGTCTCCGAAATCATCATCGCCAAGATCTGCACCGGCTTTACCCACGGCATCATCAAGGGGTGCGCGGTGGGGTTGGTGATCTTCGCCATTACCCCCTTCCGTTTTCCCCTGGAACACCTGCTCTCTTATCTGGTTTTTCTGATACCCGGCTCGGCCCTGTTTTCATGCGCCGGAGTCATCAGCGGGACGGTCATGGACAAACCCGAGACGATCGGCAAGGTCGAGGCGGTGCTGGTCATGCCGCTGATCTTCATGTCAGGCCTGTTTTTCCCGCTCTCCTCTTATCCCGCTGCGGTAATACCCTGGGTGCGGGCGCTGCCGACAACGGCCCTGTTCGAAGGGGCCCGGCGGGCGCTGGTTTCCGGAGACATGTCACTGATGTATGTCCTGCAGGTATCGTTATCGGCGCTGGTTCTCTTCGCCCTGGCAGTCGGCATATTCCGCCGCAAGATGGCGGAGTGATGTCGTTCTGAAAATATCCATTGTTATGCATTAAATACTGCGTATAATTTCTGCATACCTTAAACAAGGGGTTACCATTTATGGCGCCATTGAAATCTAACGACATAACCGGGAACATTGCGGCTGTCGTGGATTTTTTTGAGTGCTGATGCTGAATTACGATTGTCTCCTGCAGAAATTGATAACCAGATACGCGAAGAACGTGACGCTTGGGATTGCTGCGAAAAACTATTTTGATTCATGCTTAACAATGTACCTGTTTTATGACTGCTCCAATTTCTGGACTAACCATGACATCGTCGCAAGAAAGCAGAAAACTATGGAGGCACATTATGTTAGCTGATCTAAAAACCGTTGAAATTGAGGCTTTAAATTTACCTGTTTCTCAGCGCGCTGTATTAGTGCAACATCTTTTGGCAAGCCTTGACGATGTGGATGAACAGGAAAACGAACTGCTATGGCTGAAGGAGGCGCAACGACGATTTAAAGCCTACAAGAATGGCACTGTTTCATCGCGGGATGCTTTTGAAGCAATTGCCGATATGCGTGGTCAATTGTGATTAAAGCGGTTCGCCTCCTTCTTCCGGCGGAACAAGAAATTTTTGATGCCGCCGTCTATTATGAAATGCAAGCACCTGGGCTGGGGCTGGATTTTCTTGGAAAAGTCGAAACGGCGCTCAATGATCTTGTTCGTTCAGCAGAACAGTGGCCGGTGATTGAAGATGATATACGCCGACGTCTGGTCGGACGATTTCCCTATTCGCTCCTTTATCGTATTGATTGCAACGAAGTAGTAGTATTGGCGGTAATGCATCAAAAACGGCATCCATCATATTGGCTGCCTAGAAGGCAATTGAAGTAACCTGCGTTTTCCTATGTTCAGCACATTGGGACAGATACACCGTGTAGCCACAATGATCTGCGCATAGAGCCACATTCATTTTGCCGGAAAGACATCACAGACCCTGATCCGTTTGTTGGAAAAATTCTGATTACCGGCAGACGCATTGATCATTTTTGCGGGATTGCTGAAAAGACGGCGGATTACTCTGCGGATATTGCTGCTGTGAATAACTCTGGAAATGTACAAAACAGCGAAAAACAAGTTGATGATATTTGACGCTATCAATTAATTGACAACCACGTTTCTGTTTGGTTATTGTCAGCCCACATCACACCTCGAGGAGGACGTATGAAAAAAACATTGTTAGCCCTGTTTCTTGTCTTTGTAACATCCAGCCTGGCCTTGTCGGCCGACACCCTGCCGAAGCCGGAAGCGTTGAGTGAAGAGACCATCTTTCTGACTGAAAAAATATCCGCCAACTATGACACACTGGTGATCAAGGATTTTTCCGCTGAAGGCGCCGAATATTCGCGGGTCGATGATGAGGAAAAGGCCGGGATCGCCCAGATGACACCAATGCTGATGAATAACATCGCCGATGCCCTGACTGCGGAGCTGAAGGCCAAAGGTATCTTCAAAGAGATCGCAAGGAATTCAGCCACCGGTGGCAGGCTGATTATTCTGGAAGGCAAATTCAGTGAATTCAACGCCGGCAGCAAGGCCTTGAAATTCTTTGTCGGTTTTGGAGCCGGCAAAGCGTACCTGAAGTTCAAGGGGCGTTTTGTGGATGCCACCGGAAAAGAGCTGGCCACCTTTGAAGACCGCGAGACCGGCTACCTGGGTTCCATGTCATTGTTGTCCTACACCGAGCTCTTCCCGCACCAGGCCAAAAGCATCGGCGAGAACCTGGCCAAATTCCTGATCAAGCTTTATTGAGCAAAATCTCAATATCTAAAAAAGCGGCCCGTGAAAACTGATCTCACGGGCCGCTTTTTTTGCTTATCGCTTCGTGGAATTACTGAACGGCTTTGACCATCAGGTCGCTGACCAGCTTGGTAAAACGGAGCGGATCCTTGATTGTCGACCCTTCTGTCAGCAGCGCCTGATCGTAGAGCAGGTCGGCATAATCGGCCAGGGCGGCCGCCGAGGCATCCTTCTGGTGGATCGATGCCATGGCTTTCAGGATGGCATGATCCGGGTTCAGTTCCAGGATGCGTTTGGAATCGGGCACGGTCTGGTTCATGGCCTTCATGATGCGCTCCATGTTGGCGTTCATGCCGTACTGGTCGGCCACCAGACAGCAGGCGCTGTCGGTCAGACGGTTGGAGAAGCGCACTTCCTTGACCTTGTCCTTCAGGCGGTCGCTGATCATGGAAATCAGGTCGCTGAACTCCTTCTGGGCCTCTTCGCGCTTCTTCTCCTTCTCTTTCTGCTCTTCCTCGCTGTCCAGGCTGATATCGCCGCGATCAACTGCCTTGAGCGGCTTTTCGCTGTACTCGGTCAGCGACTGCACTACCCACTCGTCGACCGGATCGGTCAGGAACAGCACTTCGTACCCCTTGGCGCGGAATATCTCCAGATGGGGCGACTGCTCCAGCGTTTCGCGGCTGCTGCCGGTGATGTAGTAGATTTCCTTTTGTCCTTCCGGCATGCGCTCGACATATTCCTTGAGCGAAACAAACGAACCGGCTTCGGTCGAGGTGCTCTCGAACAGCAGCAGCTCCTGCAGCTTCTCCTTGTTGGCGTAGTCGAAATGCATCCCTTCCTTGATCACCTGGCCGAATTCCTTCCAGAAGGTCACGTATTCGTCGAGGGCTTTCTCCTTAACTTCAGCAAGTGTCGAAAGAACCTTGCCGACCAGGCTCTTCTGGATGCGTTTGATCTGCACATCTTCCTGCAGGATTTCGCGGGATACGTTCAACGGCAGATCGGCCGAATCGACCACCCCTTTGACAAAGCGGAGGTAATCGGGAATCAGCTCTTCGCACTTGTCGCTGATGAAGACGCGCTTGACATACAGCTGCAGACCTTTCTTGCGATCGTTCATGAACATGTCGAACGGCTTCTTGGCCGGCAGGTAGAGCAGGGCCTTGAACTCGCTGGTGCCCTCGGCCGAGAAGTGGATAGTGCGGAAAGGCTCATCGTAGTCGTGGGAAACGTGCTTGTAGAACTCGGTGTATTCCTCCTCGGTCACGTCGCTCTTGGGGCGGGCCCAGATCGCCTTCATCGAATTGAGGGTCTGTTCCTCGGTCTTCTCGATCGTGCCGGCCCCCTCGATCTCCTTGCCGTCGGCATCTTTGACTGTCTCGGTGCGGGTGATGTCCATCACGACCGGATATTGGATGTAGTCGGAGTACTTTTTGACAATGGAGCGGATCTTCCACTCGTCCAGATAGGTTTTGAACTCTTCCTTCAGGTGCAGCGTGATTTCGGTGCCGCGCTTTTCACGGTGGCAGTCCTCGACCGTGTAGCTGCCGTCGCCGGTCGATTCCCAGCGGCAGCCCGAATCGGCGGTGGTACCCCCTTTGCGGGTTTCAAGCGTGACCCGGTCGGCCACCATGAACGAGGCATAGAAACCGACGCCGAACTGTCCGATCAGCTCCGGGCTGTCGCTGGCGGCCTTGTCTTTCAGGCTCTGCATGAAGGCCTTGGTGCCGGAGCGGGCGATGGTGCCGATGTTCTCTTCCACTTCGGCCATGGTCATGCCGATACCGTTGTCGCGGATGACCAGCGTGCCGGCCTCTTTATTGGGAATCAGTTTGATCTTCCAGTCGCTGTCACTCTCCAGCAGCGCCTCGTTGGAGTGCGATTCGAAGCTGACTTTGTCAATGGCATCGGAAGCGTTGGAGATCAGTTCGCGCAGAAAAATGTCTTTGTTGGAATAAAGCGAGTGGATTACCAGATCGAGCAGCTGCTGTACTTCGGTCTGGAACTGTTTGGTGGTTTTGGACATAAACGGTGCGTCTCCTTGGTGTGATTGATTACGACGCTGGCAACATAACCATCCGGAGGTATATTTTCAAGGGGGGAAATATAATTAAATGCAATTCGATCTGTTACCGTGAGTGCAATGTATGTTATAACCAGCGCCGGACAGTGTAACCAGAATTCAAGGAGGATAGATGAGCATCGATTTTTCATCACTTGCCAGCGCACTTGGTCAACTTGAAAAAAGCATCAGGTATTCCCGGTCGGATATGGCGCAAAAAGACGATGAATTGTTTGAGCAACTACGGAACTCTGTCATTCACTGTTTTGAGTTCACCTATGAGTTAAGCTGGAAAATGCTGAAAAGATATCTGGAAGATACTGCCGCACACCCTGAAGAAATTGACGTAAGCACCTTTCAAAACCTGATCCGCATCGGCAATGAAAAAGGTCTGCTGCGCTCCGATTGGTTACGCTGGAAAACGTATCGTCAAGCGCGCACCAACAGCAGTCATACATACGATAGTGACAAAGCCGAAGCAGTCTATGAAATCGCTCCGGATTTTTTGGAGGAAGCTCGCTATTTATATCAGCAACTGATTGAAAGAAATCAGCAGGCATGAACATCGCTCCCTCTACCCCCCCATCTACCTTAACCAACGCGATTGGTGCGAGGTTCTCCGAGTCCTGAAGATGTACGTTCCGGAATATACCGTGTGGGCTTTCGGTTCACGCGTAACCGGAACCGCAAAACCTTACTCAGATCTCGACATTGCCATACTTACCGACCAGCCTCTTTCCTTGGAAACCCTGGCGACGATTAAGGATGCTTTTGATGAATCGGATTTACCTATTCGGGTCGATGTTGTGGATTGGGCGGCAACCAGCGCTTCATTTAAAGAAATCATAAAGCAGAATTACGTTGTTATTCAGCAGCATACATCAGGAGATCTTGGCGTTGATAGATAAGGAAATAGAGCAACCATTGGTGATGGTGAAATTTCCAGGATTGTTGTCCATCGGGTAGGCGACCATCAAGCAGATCAAGATTGTCGAGCTGATCGTAGCCGCCATCGAAAAGGGTAAGTTCAGAATCATGCCGGAGATCAAGTGACTCTGTTTATCGGATAATCAGCATAAAGTTCATTCGGATAAATGTTCCATTTGGGGGGATGAGCGGTTCACGCGCGCGTGCGCGTGAACCGCTCAATAAGGAGTTATGTGCAAGGAGAAAAAATGACAGGTCATTCCAAGGAAGACATGTTTACAAAGAAATTAGCGGATTTCCTTAGTCAATATGTCAATGAGAAAGATAGAACGGCTGTAATATTAGTTGCTGCAAAGCTGGATTATCTTTTAGGGCAAGCAATAGCAGCAAAACTGCTGCCATGCACAGCTTCCACGGACGAATTATTAGATAACGACCGGGCTCTCGGGACATTCAGTGCTAGAATACATGCCGCCTATCGCCTTGGAATTATTGACGAATCATTTGCCAAAGCATTGCATATTTTCCGCCGAATAAGGAACGACTTTGCACACAGTTACCATGACACAAGTTTCAGCGACGGCAGACACCGTGATCGCCTTCATGAACTGGTGCGCCCACTGATCGGCGGAGATATATACAATTCAATACGAAGTATCGCAGAAAAACGAAAGTTACCAGAGGAGAGTATTAATTTCATAATTGCAAGCTCCCTTTTAATCGGCTACCTCGAAGCCGCGCCTGATAAGGTTGAATGCATTTCTTGTTCTGCAGCTCTCACTTTCAGCAAATAAGCTGGCACATAACCAGCACCAGGACCAGCCCAAATAACGCCCGGTCAGGCTTATGGCGTTGGTCAAAACACTGGAAAACCTCATGCTCTACATCGAAGGCGATACATCAAAAACTTGGCCAGAGGTTGCATGCCTGATTAGGGCCAGATCGTGCACACCATGGCTTATAACGCCCAACGTAATATCAGCTAGTTATCAGATACTAATTGATCAGCAAACATCGTTTATTTACTATTGGTGATTTTATGTCAGTCAAAAGAACAGTAGCTAAACACTTTAATTCTATTGATGCAGACAACGAGACTAGACCTGTTGTTATTACTTTTTTACACGGAACCATCCTATTTAGGCGAATATTAGATGCTGTTAAATCTATTAGGCGCTTGCTTGTTAGTATTAAAATTTTAAAACCAGTTGTGTATGAATTATCTTGGACAGAGAGAGGTTCATTTTTTCGCAATAAACTATCTGCTGAACTCGATGGGTGTGTAGATGTGTTTTGTGAGAGATTTTGTTGGAGTGGTGGTAATTCCCCCCGTGCACGTGAAAAGGCTGCAAATGAACTGCGTGACCATGTTAAAAGAGTTTATGAAAAATACCCTGACAGATTACATTATATTATAAGCCATAGTCATGGTGGGAATATAGCGGTTCAGTCTCTACGAGATGGTTTTATTGATAGTCACATTCAAGGTATTGTTTGTTTATCAACTCCATTTATACATGTACAACCTAGATATTATGATAATGAAGGACTAAGTCCACTAAGTCTCATGTTAATGGCACCATTTGGATTATGTGGTTTATATTTGTCTTACTTACTGTCTAACAACAGTATTTTAATATTACTTTTAACTATATTCATGTCGTATTTTGTTGTTGGAGGCGCAATTGTAGATTGGCTTATGAAAGAGTGGTTAGAACTAGCCAGAAAAGTAAATGAACTATTCAAGCATCCTGTTTCAAGTAAGCCAGTCCTAATCATCAGGACGACAGGTGATGAAGCAACAGGAGGGTTGATATTTTCAAATATGATTACATTGCTGCTTAATTTTGTGGTTAATACAGTATTTAAAATATCTAATTGTATATCTATATGCTTATTTATTGCTGCTATAATAGTTTTAAAAATTTTCCCACACCTTCAAAATGCGAATAGTTACGAAACGCTTTTTGGAATTGCATTAATAACGATGGCTCTCAATTCTTTAGGAGCAACAATAGCAATCTTTGAGTCAATTATAGCTAATTGGATTCATATATTTAGTGGCCTTGGATTTGGATACATGAATCTCTTGATTGAAGTTTCGGCTGAAGCAACACCAGAAGGATGTTGGACTGTCCACCATTTCCCCGCAAGAAAACAATTGCCATATTCTTTTCATAACGTTGCAAGTGGCGCTAAAAAGACAGAACAAAATAAGTCATTATCTCACTGTGCCGCATATGATAACGAAGATGTTGTAGTTTTGATTAGCAAATGGATTAAAGGCAAAGGAAAAATAATCCCAGTCTCTGAACTGATTTCGACAGTAAATTCGCACGAATAGTAATGCCGTTATCCTGAAATTGTGAATCGGCGTGCAATATAGACCCACCTTTAGGAAAACCGGGGAGTGTCCCTAGTTTCCAGGTTTTGTCAGACAAACCAGCGTCAATGAACCTTCGATGGTCAGTCTGCAATTGACAAACCCCGCCAATCAAACAGCGAGAACACCGAGCATCCAACCAACGGCAGCACCGGTCAGCGGGAAAAAGCCCCCGCAGAGCCGGTGTGCCTTATCACGTTGTCGCGACACGATGTCGCGTTGATGACTGTCTGGCTGAACGATGATTGTTCTGACCAGACCCTGCGTTCCTCCGCAGGTATCCTAGGAAGGCGTGCTGTCATGGTGCAT
>JAJZRX010000085.1 GCA_021850095.1 Deltaproteobacteria bacterium | reverse complement strand
TCTCCGACCCGTACTACCGTTATCTGACCATCGGCAAGTCCATTCTGAGCGCCATGCGCCAACGCCTGGACGCGGCCGAACCTCCCCGCCACGAAGAGCCGATTCCGCCCATCCTGCCGACCGTTGATAATCTGCTGATCCTGCAGACCCTGGATCTTACGAGAAGCCTGAAAAAATCCGAATATGAAAGTGAACTGGAGAAATACCAGGGCAAACTCAATCTGCTGACCCGTGACCCCGATTTCAAGAAGCTGTCGGTGGTGGTGGCCTTTGAGGGCAACGACGCCGCCGGCAAGGGGGGCAGCATCCGCCGCATCACCCAGGCGCTGGACGCGCGCCAGTACCGGGTTATCCCGGTGGCCGCCCCGACCGAGGAGGAGCGCGCCCAGCCCTATATGTGGCGCTTCTGGCGCAATATTCCCCGCAAGAGCCGCTTTGCGATTTTTGACCGTTCCTGGTACGGCCGGGTGCTGGTGGAACGGGTGGAAGGATATTGCGAGCGGGCGGACTGGATGCGGGCCTACGGCGAGATCAACGATTTCGAGGAGCAGATGGTGCGCAACCGCACCGTGGTGGTCAAGTTCTGGCTTTCGATCAGCCCGGATGAACAGCTGAAACGCTTCAAGGAACGGGAGAAAATCGGTTTCAAGCGTTTCAAGATCACCGACGAGGATTGGCGCAACCGCGAAAAATGGAGCGAATACGAGCTGGCGGTCTGCGACATGATCGACCGCACCAGCACCGATATCGCACCCTGGACGCTGGTGGAGGCCAACGACAAATACTATGCCCGCATCAAAATCCTGAAGACGCTTTGCGAGCGGATTGAAAAGGCACTGGAAAAGTAAAGCCGGGCACCGTCACAGGATGAACTGCTGCACATCCTCCGTGCAGACCAGTTTTTCGAGCGTATCCAGCAGAGCCGGGGAAAAAAGATTCTTCATCTGATTGCGCATCAGCTGGACGGCGATATGGGGGGGCATGGTCTTGTTGCCGTGATTGTCATTGGTCAGGGTGCAATAAACATCCGCAATTCCGGTTATCTGGGCGCTGCGCGGAATCTCCGTGGCGCCGAGTCCCAACGGATAGCCGCTGCCGTCGCAGCGCTCGTGGTGAAGCCGCACTATCGACAGCGCCACCGGCGAAAGTACGGTTTTTTTCTCCAGAAAAACGTAGCCATCCTCGGGATGGCGTTTCAGCGTTTCAATCTCGGCCTCGTTCAGCTTTCCGCTCTTGTTCAGAATCTCCTGCGGGACAAATATTTTTCCGAAGTCGTGCAGGATCGCGCCGGTGCCGACATCCAGCATCTCGTCACGGGGCAGCGCATAGGCCTCGGAATGTATCAGCAGTGTCAGGGACGCCACCTGCAATGAATGCACAAAAGTGTAATAGTTGTGCGACATGACCGTTTCCAGGGAATTGATCGCGTCGGGACTGTCCGAAAGGTACAGCATCAGGTTTTCTATCAGGCGCTTGGTGCGCTCCAGGTCGCTGGATTTATCAGGATTGTTGAAAATATCGTTCACGAAGTTGATCGAGGTCTGATAAATCATCTTTCCCTTGGCCCGTGAGTTGAGGATATCGCCCTTCAGCATCCTTTCGGCGCTGGCCTCCATGTGGCTGGTGATGACATCCATATCGTCTTTGGACACGAAAACGAACTCGACCCCGTTTTTTGAAAGCCGTTCATGGTCATGGGCGCTGAAATCGCGGCCGTTGTTTTTGTACAGAACGTAGTTGCCGCCCGTTTTTATGTAGAGCGCAACATCGGGGAAGACAACCGGCTCGATACTTTCGAGCGTGATCGGGACATAAATTTCTTTGGCTTCCATGAGCAGGCTCCCTCTTTTGATAGTATTTCACCCGGCGCTCTTCCTGCTGCCGAATATAGCAGACAAACCCTGTCGCTTCATATCCGTTGCAGGTCGTTGCGGGACGCTGGTCGCCCGCTGGTGTGCGGGCTAGATCCCGACGATCTTCACCAGAACCCTCTTCTTCCTCATTCCGTCGAACTCGCCGTAGAAAACCTGCTCCCAGGGTCCGAGATCCAGTTTCCCTTCGCTTACCGCCACTACGACCTCGCGCCCCATGATGGTTCGCTTGAGATGGGCATCGGCGTTGTCTTCGTAACCGTTATGCTGGTAGCGTGAATACGGCTTTTCGGGCGCCAGCCCTTCCAGCCAGGTCTCAAAATCCCGGTGCAGGCCGGATTCGTCGTCATTGATGAATACGCTGGCAGTGATATGCATGGCGTTGCAAAGCAGAAGCCCCTCGCGGATGCCGCTCTCCCGCAGGCATTCGGCCAGATTGGAGCTGATGTTGATCAATTCCCGGCGCTGCCGTGTTTCAAACCATAATTCCTTGCGATATGTTTTCACGGCTTCCTTCCCTCCACAACCGCAATGGTTCCACCGGTCAGGTTGTGATAGGCGGCGTCGACCAGTCCCGCCTGGCTAAACATGCGGGCCAGTTCCTGCTGGGGCGGAAAGACTACGGCCGAGTCATGCAGGTAGGCATAGGCCTTCTTGTTGCCGCCCCATATTTTCCCCATGGCCGGAATAACCGTGTCGAACCAGAACCAGTAAAGCTGCTTGAACACCGGGGCGGAAGGGTGTCCCATGTCCAGTGAAACCACCTTGCCGCCCGGTTTGACGACCCGCACCATCTCTTTAAGGGTTACGGCTATGTCCGGCACGTTGCGCAAACCCCACCCGACCGTAACGCAGTCGAAACTAGCGTCCTCGAAGGGAAGTTGCATGGCATTGCCCTGGAGCAGGTGGATCCTGTTTTTGAATTCAAAGTCCTGTATGTTTTTGTGTGCCACGGCCAGCATCTCTTCTGAAAAATCCAGTCCCGTGACCCTTCCTTCAGGCCCGGCAGTTTTGGCCAGCTCTATCACGAGCTTTCCGGTGCCGCAGCAGATATCAAGAGCGTGGCCGCCCGGTTTTATGCCTGCGCAGCGTACGGTGAACTTGCGCCAGGCCGTGTCGCGGCCGAACGACATAAGATAATTCATCAGATCATAGCGCCCGGCGATAGTATTGAACATCTCCCGTACGAACGTTTCCTTCTGTTCTCGTGGCGGCAAATTATTGCCAGTTGAGTTATGCACGATTGTTTTTCCTTTGGTTGTTGGTGTTTCGCAGCAGGCGGATTATAACCGCTTCTTTCCGGGATACAAGAGAGATCTTCAGCATTGGAGAAGCCTTCCAGCCGGGATTTCGGGGTTATCGCTCGGAATCGCCGCTTACTGATTGTGTGTGCCCGTATCCCAGGCATGATCGTTCTGGGCATGGTTAATAGCGCGGTCGCTGGCCAGCAGCTGCTCCTGCAGCCGGATCTGCTCCCGTGCATTGGATATGTAACTGGTTTTGTCATGGCGGTGCGGAGCAAGCTGGAGCATGGCGGCCGCGTCATATTTCATGAAGTCCTGGCCGGCGCGGGTGGCGCTGAAGCGGCGGTGCCCCAGGCTCGCCAGGACATCCACTCCCGCACGTATGCTCGTATCGAGAAAATCGCGATAGATCTGCTCCACCCCCAGATCCAGCAGCTCGTGGGCGTCAAGGTTGCTGGCGGCCCGGGCCATGATCTTCAGCCGGGGAAAATGTTTTTTTGCCGTCGTGACCAGCTGGCTGACGGTTGAGGGGCTGTCGATGGCAATAACCAGAATGCGGGCGCTGCCGGCGCCGGCCGAATGCAGTATGTCCAGCCGGGTGGCGTCACCGTAAAAGACTTTGAAGCCCATCTTGCGCAGCAGGTCGACCTGATCGGAGTCGTTGTCCAGGATGGTCGCCTCCACGCCGTTTGCACGCAGAAAGCGCCCCAGAGTGCTGCCGAAGGAGCTGAAACCGGCGATGATGACCGGATGTTCCGTGTCGATCCGGTCGGCTTCCTTCGGCTCCTGCTCGCGGGTGCCGAAGCGGGGCAGCAGCAGGCGCTCGTTGATCATCAGCAGCAGCGGAGTCATGGTCATGCTGAGGGCGGTAACGGCCATCATGGTATCGGTCCAGTCAGGGCTGATGACACCCAGTCGGTTGATAAAGGTAAACAGAACAAAGGCGAATTCTCCCACCTGCGACAGCCCGATCGCAAAAAGGGTGTTCTGATCGAAGGAGAGCCGGTACAGCCGGCCCAGGGCAATCAAAACCAGGGCCTTGATCAGGATCACGGCCAGCACCAGGGAAAATATTTTTGCGGGGTCGTCAAGCAGCAGTTTGAAGTTGATCGAAGCGCCGACCGCGATGAAGAAAAGACCCAGCAGCAGTCCCTTGACCGGCTCGATGTCGCTTTCCAGCTCGTGACGGAACTCGCTGTTGGCCAGCAGAACACCGGCCAGAAAAGCGCCCAGGGCCGGACTCAGGCCAACCAGCTTCATGATGAAGGCGATGGCGACGATGATCAGCAGCGCCGCGGCGACGCAGAGTTCGCGAACGCTGGTTCTGGTGATGATGCGCAGAAAAGGGACGAAGATATAGCGCCCCATGATGAAAACCATGACAACGGCAAACAGGACCCAGCCCGCTTTCAGCCAGGCCGGCAGCCCCTCCAGCAGTGTCGGGGTATCGCCGCCGGCCGCCCCGGACTGTATGGCCAGAAAGGGGAGCAGGGCCAGAATCGGGATGACGGCAATATCCTGAAACAGCAGCACGGCAAAGGAACTTGTCCCGGCCTGGGAGTTGCCCAGCCCTTTTTCCTTGAGGGACTGCAGCACGATTGCGGTCGACGACATGGAAAGTGCCAGCCCCGAAGCCACGGCCGCCTGCCAGCTGAAGCCCAGCATCAGCAAGCCGCCGGCCATGGCCAGGGTCGTCAGGGTGATCTGCAGTGAACCCAGCCCCAGGATGCTGGAGCGCATCCGCCAGAAATGGGCCGGTTCCAGCTCAAGCCCGATCAGAAAGAGCATCATGACCACGCCGAACTCGGCGAAGTGCATGATATCCTGCCCCTCCTGGCCGATGAACCCGAAGCAGAAAGGGCCGATCAGGATGCCCGCCAGCAGGTAGCCCAGCACAGAGCCCATGCCCAGGCGTTTGGCAATCGGCACGCAGATCAGGGCTGCCGAAAGATAGATGATGGCCTGGCCAAGCATGCTGTCGGTCATGGTTTTTCCTGCGCGTTCCCGCTTGTCAGCCAGTCATTGAGAAATTCGTACGTTTTGATTGTATCCAGGGGTGGGGATTGCGCCAGAGCCAGCAGCGCCTGCCGGTACAGCCCGGCATATTCCGCCAGCATACTGTCCGTCAGGCGATAGGTGCCCTGCACCATGAACGCCGGAAGCCAGGTCATCCGGCAAAGGTGGGCTGTCTGCTCCAGGGGCGTCAAAAGCTCCGCAATGGTATAACGGTTGAATCCCCCGTGGGCGTAGCTTTCCCGCGTGCCACCGGTGGTAATGGAGTTGAAGACCAGTTTGCCGTCGAGCTGCCCACCCCCGGCGCCATGGGCCCAGCCATGCTCCAACACCAGGTCGATCCACTGCTTGATCATGGCCGGTGCGCTGTACATATAAAAGGGGTACTGCCAGACAATAATCTGATGTTCCCGCAGCAGTTGCTTTTCATGGGCAACGTCGATGTTGAAATCCGGATACTGCTCATAAAGATCGTGAATGGTGATGGATTCCTGATCACGCAGGCCGGTCAGCAAGGCTTTATTGGCCCGTGACTTTTCGTAGCGGGGATGTGCGAAGAGGATCAGTGCTTTTTTCATGGTTTCAGGTATAGGGAAATCAAGATCTGATGTCAAGGGACGCTGATGACGCACGGTTTTATCCGACAGTCACATCGAGCGACCTGTCACTGCACATTCGGTGTGTCAATCCGGATTTTCACTGTCAGCCATAGACGATATAAAGTTCTGGGATTTCAACCGGCGCATGGGATATTATTCCGGGTGGAAATGTGCTACACAAACCGCTACCAGCTTTTGCTCTTCGAACGTCAATCCACGATATGTAAAAAGGCATTATTCATGAATAACGCAGCCAAGCCTAACCCCTTGATCGAACTGTCCATAACCCTGATCATTCCCTCGATCATACTGATGAAATTCTCCGGTTCGGAGGATCTGGGTACGGTCAACGCACTGCTGCTGGCGCTGACTTTTCCGCTCTTATGGGGCGTACGGTCGCTCGTGCGTGAGCGCAAGGTCAATCTGCTTGCGGTGCTGGGCCTTGTCAGCATCCTGCTTACCGGCGGCATCGGACTGCTGCAACTGGACACACATTGGCTGGCTGTAAAAGAAGCGGCGATTCCCGGTCTGATCGGTCTGGTTGTGGTCATCTCCGCCTTCACCAGTAGGCCGCTGGTGCGTGTACTGTTGTTCAGCCCTGCGCTGATGAATGTCGAGCTAATCCAGGAGAAACTTCATCAGCGGGGGAACGCGGTAACCTTCGAGGAACGTCTTAAAATAACCACCTGGATGCTGGGAGGCTCTTTTTTATTCTCCTCTGCCATGAACTATTTTCTGGCCACCTGGATTGTTAACAGCCCGGCAGGCACTCCCGCTTTTAACGAGGAACTGGGGCGAATGAACCTGTTGAGCTATCCTGTGATCGCGCTGCCTTCGATGTTGATTATGATAGCTGTGTTCTACTATCTGACGCGTACTATTTTCGAGCTTGCCGGGTTGAAACTGACGGAAGTGATCAAACACTGAATCACTGGTCTCACTCGAAAATCCCGGTTCTTTCGTCTTTTCGACGAGACTCCTGGATTCAATCGCCACAACATGGGAGAGCTAACCGGCGCGCAGCTTTTTTGCATGACCGGTTGAGCGATTTGTTGGACGTGATACGGACTCGACTAGCCGGCCGCTGGCATATTTGTGGACGATACTGGCAATAAGTGTCTGGTAGGGCATACCTTCCTCCGCAGCTCTCATTTGGATATCTTCGAGGTCCCGAGAAGAAAGCCGAATGTTTATCCGTTTATCTTTGGTTAGGGTGGCTGCAGCACTTGAAGCATAACGGGCAATCTCTTCGTCAAGATTAGCCACTGACTTCCACTCTCCGCTCTCATATGATTCCAGGATGTCATCTTCGTATATATTTTCTTCAGCTTTTAATTTCCTAATCATCGCTCTTCCCCTTTGTAATGTACCTCTTGGTGGCGCTTCGACTCGGAATGACCGTCTTCAGAAAGATTTCTTCATCCGTTTCAATAAAAGGAACCAAGAAGGCGTAGCCGCGAATCCGGACGATTAATATGCGCTGGTTAGGATACTTCTCCTTATTTGGGTGTTCGACGACTTCAAGAAGTGATCCTTGCGAAACAGCTACCAGTACTTCCTCGAAGGAAATACCTCGTTCAGCTTTGAGCGCCAAGTTCTTATCAGAGTTCCAGTTGATAGGCTTCATAGTGAAATCATAACTTCTTGTGTGCCTTTTGTCATCTTTTGGTTTTTGCGACAACGGCTTGGCAGAACACCGGAGGTTTTAGGCCGGTGCTTCTGTCTTGTTGAACTCTCGCTTTTTACTTTTGTCTCGTGTCAAGGGCTGATCCCTCCGCTGCTTCGTTATCAGCTACATCTTACGCATACCCACAACATCTCCATTTTGTCGAAATCCATCGGCTTGTTGCAATGTGGGCATAATGGGGTGGATTGTGCTGATGAATCCAACGGTTGGCACCAGTTAAACGCGACAATATCTTCCAACAGATCCGGTTTTTTCATTAGTCACCAAATTTCAGTTTTGTTTGAAAATTAGCTTCATCCAGATCTAAGTTAAGATTAAGGTATAGAAAATGGTGATAATCGGTGCTAATCCCTGTCATGTAATCATACCGGTCGCTATTGCAACGATAAGATTCTGTGGCAAAGAAGCGATCCCAATATTTTTTAGCTTCTGCGTTATTGTTTTTTACAGCGTAGTACTTAGCCAAGCCGGCATACGCAAAATCATATCCTTTTTGCATCGCAGAGCCAAAAGCATCGAGAGCCCCAGAAATGGCCATTTGCCGTTCCTGGTTCTTGTTGTTACCACCAAAGAGCTTTTCAAAAACGCCTTGTTTTTTAATTTCATCTGCAAGCCTTTCGGCGAGATTCATATATGCAGCACCTAGCATGTAAAATGCTCGTGCGTAGCCTTTGTCTGTAACGGCCATATATAATGCAATGCTTTTCCGGATATCAAAATCGCACATTGGTGTATGCCAGTAGTATTGATCAGCCTCAAACATATCGTTTTCTTCATCTGCTTCCGTACTCATTTCTGAAACTAGCGCATTCAATTCATCCATCTGTTTATTTAATGAATCCCATTGAGCTTGAGTTGCCGCGCCGTTGAACTCATCTTCCGTTATGCATCCTACGAAATCAGTTGTTTTTCTGATTGCTTCCATGATCACAGGGAGTGGTGCCTGAAAGAACTCCCGGTTGCTACTGACTCTGTAACCGCTTTTCTCCAAAAGACCGTGTGCATACTTCTCAGCCAAATCACAGTCTGCAACGAGAACACTGTGTGCGACCATAAACTGCATTGGAACGCCAGTTACAGAAGATAGTTCATTTGCCCTTTTATCAGGGTTAGTAGTCGTTTTGCCAACCTTTACAAGGCCTTCTAATGCCGGATTGATAAGTGCGTAAATGTAACCAGGATTTCCCATTTATAACCTCTCAAATTGTTTTATTCGTTTAGCTAAACATTTCTTCTGTATTTGTGCAGATATTTCAATGTGTTGATTGATTATTCGTTCGTACTCATCGATTTCTGCTTTTTTAAGAATTGGAAATCCATTTCGCTTCGCATAGGTTTCAAACCATTCTAACGCAAGAACATCAGCTTCTTGTTCTTGTAATTCCTTTCTTTCTCCAGTGATTTTGTCAAATCTCATGCACTGATGCTTCAAAACCGCGTGAGCTGTTTCGTGAAAAACTATAAAAATGAAGAATCTTGTAGATTTGTCTGATGGGGTAAAGGATAGCGGAAATATTTTATCTGATAAAATGATTATTTCTTTTGTTTCACACGCTCTACGACTTAAGCGGCTTCCTGTTTTAAAGGCACTGGTAGAGAAATATACGACGTTCTCGCTGCACCACTTTAAGGTATCAGGGGGAAGGCAGTAGAGCGATTCACGTAGGCAATTTATTTCATAGATTATTCCGCCACAAAAACAAAAAGTATCGAATGGATATATAATTCTACTTTTGGATTCCAATCAGCGCCTCATTTATTCTGTTATTTTTTTAGTTCAACGTGGAAAGGCACACCGGCTCGGCGGGAGTTTTTCCCCGCTGACCGGTGCTGCCGTTTGTTGGACGTGACTTGCTGTAGGCTTTTTAGCAATTACCTTTAAATTCCACTGTTATTTTTCTAGCCTTTCCATTTTGGCCCGGAAAGTCTTGGAACAT
Organism: Deltaproteobacteria bacterium; assembly: GCA_021850095.1. Taxonomy (GTDB): domain Bacteria; phylum Desulfobacterota; class Desulfuromonadia; order Geobacterales; family Pseudopelobacteraceae; genus JACRCG01. Next base: position 3,276 of record JAJZRX010000085.1, on the reverse strand, counting down.
AGATTCGAGTATTTCCTCAAAAACTCCGGAAATAACACTACAAGTACCTATGCTCTTCGCCCTAAGCTCAAATAATTTTTTGGGTTGACCTGCTTTGAATGTTTCAGTTTTGACTATATCCAATGCAATTGCTCTTGTGTACGTAGTGACTGAATTAGTGGATGAAGCAACTACACCGTAAGACGGCATTGTATAGGAACTAGTGCCATACGATGTGAATGTTGCACCACCTCCAGTTTGACCAAATATAGGGGTCGAAACAATCCCGCTTTTTCCTTCGTCGATACCATACGCAACCAAGGCTATAAATTCTGCTTCGGAAGGATTGTTTTTGATTGTATATCCATGAACCGCTAATTGTTGTTCAATTCGAGCTTTGTAGTGTGCAAACTCTAATGAACTGTTAACTTCAGCCGCTGCAGCAACTACTGATATAGAACCAGCATTTTTATACTCGGGTGAATAAAAAGTGGTTAATGTGGTGTCAACTGTAGGCGTATGTACACATCCGGACAAAAAGGACAATATAAATAGGCTGCAAATCAATAACTTCGAGATATTCATAATATTCTCCTGTATTTTATGATTTTCTATAAACATCATAGCGTCCTGAATTTTCGATACGCACCCATTGAATTTCAGGAAATTTGTTCTTAGATACGGCGGCTTTAAACAATTTGCCAAGCTCTCGTTTTTCTCCAGCTGTCCCAATTGATTCCCATCCATTGCCGAAAATTGCAACCAGCCCAGCTTCTGTACCTTTTTGCATTGCTGAAATTTTCCCTCGCAGATGCTGTTCATGTTTTTCAAGCAAGTTCATGAGTTCGTGTCCTTTCATGTCGTTCAACGTGATAAGGCACACCGGCTCAGCGGGGGCTTTTCCCCGCTGACCGGTGCTGCCGTTGGTTATACTTTTCATGCTTTATTGCTCTTTAATAATCCCATGTCGAATTACATTTGTTGCAATGAGCTTGCGTCATTTCTTCTTTACGAGATAAGCCCGTTGCGAACAGAGATAGTCCTCCGGTGAGTATTGCGCCGGTGGCTTTTGCACCGCTAATGCCTTTTTTACGATCTACCATCTTAGTTCGAACTCCACCCTTTTGATGGCAATGAGGGCATGTAATAGCGGTATTGATTACGCCCCAAGAAGTTTCTTTATAAAATGGTTGCGCTTCTTCGTATGTCGGTAATGGTTGTGGTGTTGAAGTTATTGGAGGAGTGGCAACTGGCTGAGTTGTTTGTTCCGGCCATTCGGGTTGTTCTTGGGGTACTGAATATTCATGTCGTTTTATTTCAGTTTCTTGTTTAATCGGAAAACCGCAATGGGGGCAAGCAGTAGCTTTATCAGAAACATCTCTGCAACATTCAGGGCAAATTATTAAAGACATTATCGTGCTCCTTATGGGTGCAACACAAATAGAAAGGGTTTTATTATGAACTTAGAAATATCAGATTTAATTAGATTTTCCCTGTCAACTGATGAAAGAGAAAATATAGAAATTTATTCATGTGCAACAAGAACCAAACTTTTGTTGCCGCAGTCTGACAGGGAAATGCTCATAGAAGCTTTGATGTGCTATCGTCAAACGTAGTGATTACCTTGAACAGTTTGCCTTTATCCTTTTTTGTAAACTTATGCGTATTGTAAAAATAGTTTGCTGCATGGAGTGCTTGCGCATCTGTAAGCGGTACAAATGAAACAATTTCGAAAAGTATTTCGTTAAGAGATATCCTTTTTGGATGAACGACCGATGGCATTTGCATAACAGTCTCCTATTCAGCTTTTTTGCGCCCCTCAAGGGCGCTCGGTTCCCGGTTTTTCGGGTTTATTTATTCTTGGTATAACGGGCATGGCTTTGACCTGCCGGGTTTTCGGGCAGGTCGTAAGCCTTGTTGGACATTCGCTTTGTAGTCTCTGGGTTCTTCATATCCTCTTGATCTTCGTTCTTCTGGTTAAAAATTAGTTTGTTAAATTTGTTGTGTTTTACACCACTATGGTGTAAATGGATTGATATGACTGAAAAACGGAAACCTACATACGATCTCGATGCGTTTAAGGCTACTTTTGTTAGCGTCGAAAGGCTTGCTGTCACAGGTTCAGCACTTCGGAGTGCTGCCTCGATAGGGTGTGGACGTATAGAAATAGTGAACACAATCCAGACGATGCAACGAGGACATTTCTATAAATCTATGACGGCTTATGCCGACTCCCGTTTGTGGCAGGACGTGTATCATGTTCCGTCTCCGGTGGGTATGCTTTATGTGAAGTTTACCGCCGATGTCATTACTGAGTTTTTGCTGCTGTCATTTAAGGAGAAAGACAATGACTAACCCTGTCTGTCCAGAAACGGGAGCACCAATGTATCGCGGAATGCGCCCCATGGTTCTTACCTACAAAGGCGAAAGTATTACGTTTGATATGCCTGGCTGGTATTGTGACCAATCAGATGAAAGTATTCATACCGGCGAGGACATGAAAGTCTCCGACCGGATGTTGAATCGCCTGAAAGCCCGAACTGAAGGTCTACTTGAGCCGGAAGAAATTCGTCGTATTCGCAAAAAACTTCATCTTTCGCAGGAAGCAGCAGGTCAAGTAATTGGTGGTGGTCCACGTGCTTTTCAGAAATACGAAAGTGGTGACTTGTTACCAAGTCGTGCCGCCAATAGCGCTCTTGCCTTGCTGGGGCATGATCCGAATGCCTTATCGGTACTCAAACTGCATCGTAAAGCTGCTTAATAACGAGGAGCCGTGTTCTCGGCTCCTCGTTTAATGTATTAATGTTTTGTTCCTATTGTGCTGTTTTAACACCTGATAATGGGAAACAGGCTGACCTTGTCCCTGCTTTTTCCACATAATAGCAGCCGCCAGATAAAACCTTACTGCCATCAGTCTTAAATTCATATACCTGAACCGAATCAAGCGGTGAACCAAACAGGTACGAAGTTCTAGAAACAGTCCAAAGCTCATTTGCAGAACTATAATGACCAGAGGTAAGATTATATGCTTGGGTGTTAATCGTCACTCGGGCTTCGTCTGTCTCAAAATCATATGGTTTGAAATTGACAGCAGAGACCGTGCTAAACTTCAAGGTGTCATTGACCGGAGTCACACCACCAGTGAGAGTATATGAAACTATCCAAGTTCCTTTTATTCATAACGTAGAAAACCACACCCTGCGGGTGTGGTCATGTGGACTGGCTATGCCGGTCCCGTATGGGTCTGGCTGATAAAGCCGCTCACTGCTATCCTTTCAACGAGTTGTTGCCGCAACA
>JAJZRX010000084.1 GCA_021850095.1 Deltaproteobacteria bacterium | reverse complement strand
AGGCTAAGGTAATCAGTCACAGGGCCTATGGATTCAGAACAGCAAAGAACTTTATTCTCAACCTGTATCACTGCATGGGCAATCTAGACATGCCAACTACTTTGCACAGATTTGTGTGAGGAACCATATTTGAAAAGGTCGGCAAATAGATTCGGTTTCATGTTGAATCAACTCCTCCTGTTTTGACCAACTCGTAGATCACCAGAAAAAACCCGCTCAACTAGCTAAAATGGCCTGTTGGCCGGAAAGCATAATGCATACCACAGCAAATCAGAAATTCTGCTCTCACAACGCTTTTTCAAACATTCCAGACGAAAAACGATCGCACCCTACCCCAGCACCTACCGCCTGTCAACGAACCACATCAATCATCTTCCCGCAAAAGACACCTCAAACTCGCATATTCCTGATCAGTCAACCTCCGGTCGCGCTACAGCGCCCCGGCGTAGATACCGACAAATCCCCTGACCCGCTCGCTGATTTCGAACTGACCTTACTGGTTTTCCTGGCAGGTTACGCTGCCAGCTCCTGCAAAACTTCCGGATGCCGCGTTGCCACTTTCAGCAACGTAGCAGCAGCTCCAGACGGCACTTTTCTGCCCTGCTCCCATTCTTGAAGCGTGCGAACTGAAACACCCAATAGCCTGGCAAATGGTGCTTGAGATAAACCGGTTGCAGCCCTTGCGGCCGCGACTTGTGCTTTTTCCGCTGCGATTACTTCGTCTTTTTCAATGGTTCCGTCACGTCTCAAAATGACTCGACGAATTGATCCATCCGGTTGTGGTGTAAATTCAGTTTTTCTAGCCCATTCTCCCCGTTTCATATCTTGCAGAGCCTGAATGAGCTCTGCATTCAAATCACGCTTATTTTCCCATTCAGTCAGTTCATTTTCGGATAATTTAGCCATTTTTAAAAACCTCCTTGAGGCGTTTCAACAGGTTGGGGTCAATATTCTCCTGTACGTTCTTTGCATACATTGTAACCAGCACGATTTGTCCTGAATTGAGCCGCAGAAAATAAACGATACGTACTCCACCTCTTTTCCCTCGTCCCTCAATTGCCCACCGCAGCTTACGGCAACCGCCTGAACGGGGAATCACGTCTCCAGCCTCTGGGTTCGCTGCCAGATAAAGCTGAAATGCCGAGTATTCATCGTCATTCAGATACTTGTCACGAACAGCTGCAAATGGGTGCAATTCTATAAAGGTGTGCATGGTCATAATGTACGTCCCAAGCGTATAAAGGTCAAGTGTCTTGTTTCAGCTCTATCATTCATATCTATTGGCAAATAGTGCCAACGCCATGACATTTCCTAACATATATCACCCTCCGCACTCGAAGAAGTTGTCTGTGAATCACAATCCATCCCGCAGAATGCACCTCAACCTCGCATATTCCTGATCAGTCAACCTCCGGTCGCGGTACAGCGCCCCGGCGTAGATACCGACGAACTCCCTGACCCGCTCGTTCCCGACCCGCTCGCTGATCTCGAACAGGCCCATCTGACCGCCCTGGGTGTCAACGCCGTACTCATGCTCAATCCGGCGCATAAAGCGCCGCAGGATGCGCTCTTCCCGTCTGCGGAAAAAAAACTTTCGCTGCGCGGCAAAAAGCAGCCCCGCACAGATGACTGTCAACCCGATATACGGCGCTGAAACGCGCAGCGCCCTGGCCGGATCAAAGCCCTGCAATCGTTTTCCGGCCCGGCGGGCATACTCAAACTGCCGCTCGAAGTCATAGGTTATAACCGACCGGTTCCATTGATAATTAAAGTAATCCAGCGCCAGGCGCAAGCGCAGCAGCAGCGGTCGTGATTTTTCGCCCCCCCAGACTTCCCCGGCGTTTATGGCAAAACTGCTCGGGTCGATCCGCAGCCACCGGTCTTCGATCAGAGCTTCCACCCAGACATGGGCTAAATCCTCGCTGACCAGATAGTAGCCACCCAACTGGTTGTATTCGCCCCCCACATAGCCGCCCACCAACCGGCAGGGCACGCCGGCCGCCCGCAGCAGAACGGCAAAGGCCGATGCGAAAAATTCGCAATGACCCTGCCTGGATTCGAACAGGAACTGCTCCAGGGCACGCTCGCCGGTCGGCAACCCCCGCAGCGAATAGCGATAACCGCCATTGCGGAAATATGCTTCCAGCAGTTCCAGCCGATGGTGGTCGCTGATGCCGCGCCGCCGGATATCGTCGGCCAGCGCAGCCACTTTTGGCGGAAGAGTGTCCGGGAGGTGCAGATAAAATGGGCGGTTGATCGGACGGTTGATCGAAATGCTGCCGCTGGGCTCCGATTTAACGGTATAGCTGAGTCGCTTGCCGGCTGATCCCCAATGTTCAAAAACACCATCCGGTGAGCGTTTCAAGCGGGGCAGCGCGATCGAAGCGGGTCGATCCAGCGCTATCAGCACCCGGGAAACTGACGGCTCGGCGTAGATCGTCTGCTCAACCTGCTGCCCGCCAAAGAGCGGCTGCTCGCCGGGAACCGCATCCATACGCATCCAGCGCTGCCCCTGCAGCCGGTTAAAAACGGCACCGCGCCAATAAAGCCGTTGCTGCGGTTGGCGGAGCATCTCGGCCCGGAAGGCCAGTGTTTTTGATTCGCCGACACTGGCCTGGACGCCCGGCTCGACCTTATCCGAAAAACCGGATGTACGAACCGTGGGAGCTGCCAGAAAGTTCCAGAGCGGCATCTGCGTGCGGGGCAGAATCGGAAAGAAAAACAGCAGGAGCGGCAGGGACAGGAGCGGCATCAGGGCGCCGGCCAGCAAAATCCTGCGCAGCTCCGGACGGGACACCGCCAGCGTGCCCTGCTGATCCTGAAAGGTCAGCAGAACCAGGGTCACCGCCACCAGCAGCAGCATCAGCCCCAGATAGATCAGAAAGAGCGGACTCAAATCGAAGAGCGACGAGGAGGCCAGGCAGAAAAGCGACAGCGCCTGAATCTGGAGACTGTGCCGAACCGTTTTCTCCCCGGAAAGCCGCACGGCCAGCATGATTGCCAGCAGACTGACGACCGGCTGAATCGGGTTGGAGCGGCTGAACTGAAGCGCATAATACAGGAATACCGGAATGATGGCGCAGTTCTGCATCCAGGGCTTGATCTGCCAGCTCCCCCGGCGGTCCTGCCAGATGCCGGACAGAAAAGCGAGCACCAGTATCAGGCGCGGCGCGGTCGTCAGCCAGGGAAAGAGCGGAATCACGCCGCACAGGGCGATGACGTAGGTCAATACCGCCGACAGGGATCTAATCGAGACCATAAAGCGCCAACTCCGTCAGCAAGATCCGGCCATGATTTTTCCCGCATTCGGCCGGGATCAGGCGTTCGCCCAGCACCAGCCCGACCGGGCGCTCGCGCACCCAGCGCCGCACCAGCCAGGCCGCCCGCGACAGTCGCTCCTCCTGCCCCTGCCCCGGCAGCTGTGCCGGATCGATCAGCAACGGCGGCGCCGTCTGGCGCCCGAAGCCCTTCACCAGGAAATCGGGGCTGCGGGCCGAAAGTTTCCAATGGATCATGCGTAGCGGTTCCGCTCCGCTGTAGGGATCGATCCGCTCCAGCTCACCGTCGATTCCGCGCTCCCGGCGCAGGGCGGCGCCAACCCGGCGCCGGTCATCCCCGGCGGCAGGATATGACACGGCCAGCGGATGCGGGAAAACCGTAAAGGCAGTGCTGTCCTCAAATGTCCAGTAACGGGCGAAAAAGCCGACCGGATAGGTTGAGCTGATCGTGATGCGACCAGCTTTTACCCGTCCGCGCTGGTTGAAGGTCAGCATGATATCCCCTTCGCGGGAGCTGTGCTGCAGGACGACCGGAAAGGTCAGCGCCTGCCCGGTCTGGCATTCAAGGCGGATCAGAAAGGAGGGCAGATAGCGTTTGCCGTTGCTGACCCGCAGCCGGAAGGGGGCGGCGATCCCGGCAAAAACTTCATCCGGAGGAACAAGTTCCGGCTTCAAACCCTTGATATTGTACATTCCGGCCAGACCGGTCACACTCATGAAGGCCAGCAATCCCGATACCACCAGAAACAGCAGGTTGTTGCCGGTGTTGACCGCCGAAAAACCGAGCAGCAGAGTCAGGGCGACATACAGGGCGCCGGACTTGCTGATCTTCAGACCAAAGGCAACGCTATGCGCTTGATGATTGTCCGTAGCACCCCTCCCCTGTCGCGGGTCGTCATTTCGTTTCGCATGACCAGTCGATGGGCGCAGACCGCCATGACATTGTTCCTGACATCTTCCGGAGCCACATAGTCACGCCCCGCCAGAAAGGCCGAAGCACGAGCTACCTGGGCCAGACTGATCGCGGCCCGGGTGGAAAGCCCGGTCTGGATCAGGTCATCCGAACGGGTTGCCAACACCAGGGCATGGATATAGCCCAGAACCTTCCCGGACAGTTGCACGGCCTGCACGGCCCGGCGGGCGGCCAGGATCTGCCCGGCGGTCACCAGCGGTTGCATATCACCGATCCGTTCGCGGATGCCGCCTCCGGCTATGATCTGACGCTCAAGCTGCTCCGGGGGGTAGCCGATATCGGTGCAGATCAGAAAGCGATCCAGCTGCGATTCGGGGAGCGGAAAGGTACCGCTCTGGTCGGAGGGATTCTGGGTCGCAAAAACCATGAAGGGATCCGGCAGATGGTGGGTCACCCCCTCCACCGTCACCCTCCGTTCCTCCATCGCCTCCAGCATGGCGCTCTGGGTGCGCGGCATGGCCCGGTTGATTTCATCCAGCAGCACGATGTTATTGAAGATCGGACCACGCTGAAAACTGAAGCGGCCGTCATCGCGGTTGAAAATCGAGAGCCCGGTGATATCGGAGGGGAGCAGATCGCTGGTGCACTGCACCCTGCCGAAGGTCAGGCCGGTAATGCCGACCAGCGCCAGCGCAACCGTGGTCTTGCCCAGGCCCGGCAGATCCTCGATCAGGATATGGCCGCCGGTCAAAAGGGCGATCGTCGCCAGACGCAGGACCTCTTCCTTGCCCTGCAGATAATCACGGGAGATCAATTCAAGCATGTTCGTAAAAACCTGATTATCGGAAGTCATAAGCAGCTGATACCTTTCAAAATACTTGCGTTTTGACACTACAAAGGGTTTACTTACAGTGATTGGATAGAGCGAACGTTGTGCCAGTATACTACAGTACAGGAGAATTTGCGATGATATTCAAACGCACTATTGTTTCCAAAATCCTCTCTAATGGATTGAAGGCTGACTTTGCTCTTGTGAAAGAAGAAGATACCTTTCGAGCTGCCCTTTATATCGACGGACGACCAATACCCGGCCCGCCCCTGCCGGTTCCCCTTGATCCGTGCAGAGACGAAGTGACGCACTGGATGGGCAACCGACCCAGTGTCGGCCTGACAACAGAAGAAGCCGAAAAAATCTTCCGCGAAGTAAAACTTGAAAACAGTGTCCTGGATCACCGGAAGATATTGGAGGAAACCTGAATTACATGTAACAGTATCACCCCCTCCTTCCTTCATAACACACTCCACCTTTCTCTCCAAGTCTGACCGCTTGATTTGGCCGGCGCATTCGGGTATATCAATTGGGCAGAAATGTATACACCACCGGGAGAACCATGGGCACTTTCATCACATCGCTGAAAATGCGCGGCAAGCTGCTGTCACTGGTGCTTCCGCTGGTAATCGGCCCGATCTTCATCGTGGCCGGGGTAATCGGCTATATCGCCAACCAGCAGGCCTATCTCGGCATCACAAAAACCAGCAAAGACGACCTGCAGCATATGTCCGCCTTCAGCATCGACCTGCTCAATTCCCACCATCAGCAATTCCAGGTCTACAAGCAGGATCGCTTCAGATACCTGAATCAGGAATTGTCAACCCTGGCGGCGCTATCCTACAACCTGGTTCAGAACGAGCACAACCAGTACAGCCAGGGTCGCATCAACCTTGAAACCGCCAAGCGCGAGGCCCGCCAGGCGCTCAAAAAAGTCAACGTCGGCGAAACCGGCTACATCTACGCCATGACCAGCCGTGGGGACCTGCAGGTTCATATCGCCCGCGAGGGCGAGAACGTTTTTGATGAGCGGGACGAGAACGGGCGTTACTTCATCCGCGAGATCTGCAAAACTGCCCGCAACTCCAAACCGGGTGAAACTCTTTTCATCACCTATCCCTGGCGCAACGAAGTGCTGGGCGATACAAAGCCGCGCAACAAGATCATCGCCTATCGCTACTTCCGTGAATGGGACTGGATCATCGCCGCCGGCGGCTATCTGGATGAAACTTCAGAGCAGGCCGCTTTTGAAAAAAAATCATTTGCCGCCCTGAAAGAAAGCATCAAGAGCAAAAAGGTCGGCGCCACCGGTTACATCTACTGCATGGACAGCAAGGGAACCTTCACGGTTCATCCCGATTCGGAAGGCAAGAACCTGATCGACGCCCGCGATTACGACGGAAACCTGTTCATCAAGGAAATGTGCGACAAGAGAAGCGGCTGGATCCGCTATCCCTGGAAAAACGTGACCGACAAATCGGCCCGCATGAAAATCGTGCGCTATGAATACTTCGAACCATGGGACTGGATCGTGGCGGTCGGCTCCTACGAGGATGAATTCTACCGGGAAGCCAACAAGATCAAGAGCCACATCATGATCAGCATGATCCTGCTGATTCTGGGGGTCGGCGCGACATCAACCGCCATGGTATTCCGCGCTTCCACCATCATCACCAGCCCGATCACCCACATGATCGAGGTCATTCGCCGCGTCAAACGGGGACACCTGGATGAACGGATGGTGGTGAACGGCGCCGACGAACTGGCCGAGATGGCCGGCGCCTTCAATCGCATGACCGAAATTATCCGCCGCAACCGGGAAATGGAGGCCAGCCTGGCCCAGCAGGGCAAGATGGCTTCACTGGGCGTGCTTTCATCCGGCGTTGCCCACGAAATCAATAATCCGCTGGGGGTTATCCTGGGCTATGCCGGATACATCGAAGGCAAGATGAGCGAGGACGATCCCAACTACAAATATATCCATGAAATAAAACGGGAAAGCAAACGCTGCAAAAAGATCGTCCAGGATCTGCTGTCCTATGCCCGCACCCCCCGGCCAACCCTGGAAACCACCGATCTGAACGGACTGCTGCAACAGATTGTCGATTTTGCCGCCAACCACACCGATATGCGCGGCGTGGAGATCGTCACTGAATTTGCACCCGATATACCCAAAATTGAACTGGATGGCGATCAGATGCGCCAGGTCGCCATAAATCTGATCCTGAACGCCGGCGGAGCCATGCCGGAGGGGGGCACGCTCACCATCCGGACCGAATCGGTCGCCGATGAGCGTATCCGTATCCAGTTCCGCGACAGCGGCTGCGGCATTCCCACCGAAAACCTGGATAAGATTTTCGAGCCGTTCTACACCACCAAGGAGCGCGGCACCGGCCTGGGGCTGGCCATCACCAAACAGATCATAGACCAGCACCACGGCGAGATAACGATCGAGAGCACCATCGGCGAAGGCACCTGCGTGACGGTCACGCTGCCGATCAACAAAGAGGAGCTGTAAATGTCCATCAAAAAGCGAATCATGCTGATCGATAACGAGGAAGGGCTCTGCCGGATGATGGAGAGTATTCTGCTTGACCACGGGTACCTGGCGAAAGCCTACACCTCGCCCCAGAAGGCGGTCGAAGAGTTCCGGGCCGCGGCCTGGGATCTGGTGATCAGCGACATTAAAATGCCCGGCATGAGCGGACTTGAGGTGTTGCAGGCCATCAAGGAGAAGCAGAAGGATATTCCGGTCATCATGATTACGGCCTACGCCACGGTTGACATGTCGATCCAGGCCCTGCGCAAGGGGGCCTACGACATGCTGACCAAGCCCTTCGAACCGGATGAACTGATTTACCGGGTCAAAAATGCGCTGCAGCAGTCGCAACTGCTGGAAGAGAACCGCGAACTGCGGGCCGAACTGGAGGATAAATTCTGTTTCGACAACATCATCGGTTCATGCAGCGGTTTAAAGAGTATACTTGAACGCGTTGAAAAGGTTGCTGTTCGTGATACGGCAGTTCTGATCACCGGCGAATCCGGCACCGGCAAGGAGTTGATCGCCCAGGCCATTCATTACAACTCGCCCCGGCGGGAAAAACGGTTTATCGCCATCAACTGCGGCGCCCTGCCGGAAACCTTGCTGGAAAGCGAGCTGTTCGGTTACAAAAAGGGCGCCTTCACCGGAGCCAAGGAGAGCCGCCAGGGCCTTCTGGAAGCGGCCAACGGCGGAACGCTTTTTCTGGATGAAGTCGGAAACCTGCCGATGAATGTCCAGAAAACGCTGTTACGCTTTCTGCAGGAAAAGGAGTTCAACCGGCTGGGGGACACCACTCCCACCAGGGTGGACGTGCGGGTGCTTTCGGCGACCAATTCGGACCTGAAAGAGGCCATAAAAAGCGGAGCCTTCCGGGAGGATCTGTATTATCGCCTGAACGTGGTCAACATCCATCTGCCACCGCTGCGCGAGCGGCGCGCCGACATACCGCTGCTGGCGGCCCATTTCATTCTGCTGCAGAACCAGAAGTTCGGGACAGCCATCAAAGGTTTCGAGAGCGATGCCGCCCGGGCCTTGTCCGATTTTGACTGGCCGGGCAACATCCGTCAGCTCAAAAACGTGATCGAGGCCTGTACCGCCATGGAGACGGACGACTACATATCCTGGAACACATTGGCGCAATTCATCGAAGGAGAGTACGGCGGAGGTACTGCGGGAAGCAGAACGGTCGACGCGGCCGGCCTGCCGTTCAATACGGCGCTGGAACAGTTTGAGGCGGATCTGCTGAAAGGACTGCTGAAAAAACATGCCGGCATCATCGAAAACGCATCCCGCGAAGCGGGCATGAACATGGTCACCATGTACCGCAAGATCAAAAAATACGGTATAAAAAAGGAAGATTACAGCTGAATACTACTCAATAACGCCGCCGAACTTTCTGATCATGCGGCCGGATGAAACCTGCCATTCCCGGATCCAGTTATCGCCGCCGGACGTGTACAGGGAAGCGCCATCCGGTGAAAATTTTGCCGACAGGGCCGGCTCATACAAATCACTCCTCCAGGCGGGCCGGTTCTCGCGGATACTCCAGACCGTCAGACCGTTATCCTCCCCGACCACCGCCAGCAGATCTCCGGACGGCGAAAGATCGAGACCGTTGATCTGGCGATCCCCGAAAGAAAGCGTTGAGCGCAATGTGCGCGTGGCAACATTCCACCCCTTGACCGTCATATCGTCAAAGGCGGCATACATGACCGAACCGTTGGCAGAAACCGTCAGGGCGGTTATCAGCTCGTCAGACGGCTTGACCAGAACTGCGGGCGAGTCATTCCTTTCAACACTCCACACCATCAGCGCACCATCCAGGCCAACACTTGCGCACTCGCTCTTTCCGGGAATAAAAACAAGCTGATTCACCTGGCCCTGGTGGGCCTTTATCCGCCGCACCACCGAGCGATCCTTCATATTCCAGAACACAATCACACCCTGCCGGTCGCCGGTCGCCGCATAGCGGCCGTCATGGGAAAAAGCCAGTGAAACGATTTCGGCTTTATGCCCGTTTTCCTTTGAAGCCAGAACACCCAACCGTTTGCCGCTTTTCACCTCCCACAGCACCGGCATATGTTTGCGAAGGCGAACCCAGAGCAGAATTGATGAGTCGGGGGAAAATACGGCCGAAACCACCCAGATGGGCAACTGTTCCGGTGTACCGATGCCCCGCAGCAATGTTCCCGATTTCAGATCCCACAGAAAGTTGTTCTGATCAATATCGCCGGTCATGGCATAGCGGCCGTCCCTGCTGATGCTGAAAACCGAAATTTCACGGGCGTGCCCGAGCGGAAGCGTATCCCGGCTGGGCTTGGCAATCCGTACCAGCGCAGGTTGCGGGTCGACCGGAGCATTCAGCTCTGCGGCATGAACGACCGCAGCCGGGATAAGGAGCATAACCAGCACCACATGGGATATCAGCGTTGAAAATCGCTTCATTACCGCACCTCTTTGGAAAGGATCGCTGAACGGCATCTCTTCCGTGGCACTATGCCAGAACGGAATTATAATTAAAACAGGAAATCTGGTTACACAGGCGTTGAAACATCACTCCGCCATCAGATGACCGGCAATCGTCTTGGCGATCTTTTCGGCTGAGTTTTTTTCATTATTGAACAGCAGATCGTAATGAGCGGCATCATGGTCATCCCGTCCGAGGAAATCCTGGGTAAAGCGGTCGCGCAAAGCCTGCTGCCTTTCAACGATCCGTTCAGCCTCATCGTTCGGAATCCCCAACCGGCGGGCGATGGTTCTTACTTTGAATGCCTGTGGAGCAAAGAGCCTGAAATGGTGGGCGTTTTCAAAGTGACGGGTGATAATGGCGCCCCCCAGTTCCAGGATAATGACATTGCCCTGTTCCGCCAGGGAAACGACATGACGGCACAGCAGGCGAAAACAATCCTGATCGCTGATCCAGCGCGGCGAAAAGGTCGCCAGAATCTCATTCAGAATCCGTTTTTTTTTCTCCGGCGCCCTTCAGAATATCTTCGGAGATGTTGTGCCGACGGGCCACTTCCTCAAGCACGGCCCGGTCTATCAGTACCCACTCCTCTTTGCTTCTTTCCATCAGGATTTCCCGCAGCCGTTCCGCCACCGGATACCCTTCGCAGCCATACTCGCGTGAAATCGTCAGGCAGGGGCGCGGTCTGGGCTTATGGCGGTTCGGCCCGGCTTTCAGCTTCTGCTGACGGTTGTACTCCTCCAGTGAACCGATTCGCAAATCAACGGATGGTATTAACAGGTTTTCCGGCATGAATCTTTTCCTTTCAGCTGTTGAGAGATTACTGCAGATCTATGAGATTTCGATCGAGTCCCGTCAAAAGGCCGGCCCGAAATTGACGGGTCGGCCTTGACATTCAAAACGCATACGTGGCGGCAGTCCGGATCAGGGAATCGTTATGGCTGCAGTGGAGCCATCGAGTATCCGGCAGATGATGATCCCCAGGCCAGCAGATAGGAATTCAGGCTGCCTGCCCACCAGATTTGCCCGCCGCCACCAGTTCCAAGATTCGGAGCAAAGGATACGGCGGCGCCCAGCGGTGTGCCGTTGGTGTCCAGGAAACGGTAGAAGCCGGATCTGTTAGCCGCATCACCTTCGAACCAGCTGATGGCCCATTTGAAGCCGTCCCAGGCACTACTGGCATTAACCTTGTCTCCAGGCGACGGTGCTATCATTACGGCCGGGCTGGGAACAAGACTTACGCCGTTAAAACCTACCGCTGTGGCATACACGGCTTTATTAACGGCGTCACCAACTGCAACCGTAACGCCGAACTGGCTGCCGTTATACGCACCCAGGTTGCCATCATAGTCATTTCCGGGTGCGGAGAAGAGCGGAACCGACGGCGCTGCAGTGGTGGAGCCGGGAGTGATAACCGTTCCATCAATAATCACGTTCGGCCCCTGGACTCGGCCGGTAATCACCAGATGAATGGCGCCGCCGAAGCGGGCTCCCTGCAGGGTGCCGCTGCCGTAGCTGTTTTCAGCCGTGGTCGGATTGCCGTTAATGTCCACAAACCTGCCATACAGAACACCAGAGTTATTCCATACTACCAGGAAGGTAGAACCGTTATACGACACATAGGCGTTACTGGACGTGCCGGCCGGCTGAGATCCATCAAGCCTGGCCTTGTTCAGCACTGCAGTCGGGTTGGCGGCATCAAGCGATGAAACATACAGTCCACCCGCCTCGGGCGAAACAATCAGATACCTACCTCCGCCGACGGCCATGACCGCATCCGGTTCAGACGGGATGATTGGGGTGATGTTCAGCGCCAGCGGAGCAGCCGCCGTTGTTCCACTGACACTGACCAGCTGGGAGAAGAGCGGACCGTTAAGCGCCAGCTGGCCCACCAGCAACAGATTGCTACCGTTCAGGACAGCGTCGGAGACAGTGCTCAGGCCGGCCAATGGGGAGATTTTTCCGATTCTCGGCAACGCTCCGGCCGGCGTCAGTTCCTCAACGACATTTGAAGCGACTCTGCCGGCGCCGGAAGCGACTTCACCGCCGATAACATACAGGCGGCCATCAACCGCTTGCACAGCCGGATAGGCACGAGGGGTCGGCAAGGGAAGCGAAAGTGTGCCGAATGACTGGGGGGCACTGACGAAATCATAGCTCCAGACAGCGGACACCAGGGCTCCGGCGGCATCTTCACCGCCGATGATGTAGCCGGAATTGCCGGCGATAACGCTGGCCTGGCGTGTGCGGGCAGCGGGAAGTGACAGGCCGTTACTCCAGCTGGCCGCAGGCGCGGGAGTCAGGCTGAAGACCTCCTGACTGCTGGTCGGGCCGGTCGGGGTATCGCCCCCCAGGACCGAGATAATCGCATTGCCCGACTGATCTTTGGCAATAGCGGCGCTGAAACGGGCCCGGGCGGTGTTTAAGGACGGAAGCGTTTGCCAGTTATTAAAGGGCAGTGCAGGATTGAACACTTCAACGGTTGACAGCGGCGTAACGGCTGCATCGGTGCCGCCAATGGCATAAATCAGTCCGTTATGGGCAACGCAGGCAAGCCGCGCCCGGGGTGTCGGCATAGGTGAGGGATGCGTGGACCAAGCGCCGGTCTGGGTGTTAAGCACGTCAACCGAGGCCACCGGAGTACCGGCTGAATTCTCACCGCCGATAACGTAGATGTCGTTCATCACCGCCACGGCAGCCGCATATCTGCGGGGATTCGGCAGGGGTGAACCGCTGGTCCAGCTGTTGCTGGCCGGATTGTACATTTCCAGAGTAGCGACGGCGGCCCCGCCGGCATCCTGGCCGCCGATGACGTAGATGATGCCGTTGACCATCGCCGATGCGGCCCGGCTGCGGGCGGTGGGCATAACGGTTTTCGCCGTCCAGACCGGAGCCGTTGCGGATGGAGCAGGAGGTGTATAAGGATTGCAGATTATGTTGACGATGTTATCGCCGGGCTGCATCGTTTGAGTGGCTGAACCGAAATAAACCGGCAGATCGTTAAGATCGTAGGCCCACACCTCAAAGGTATAGGTCTCGCCGTCAACCAGCGGATTGAATATTCCATACTGGGCCGAAGCCTGCAGGTCAAAGAAGAGATCTATCGGCGCCGGGACAGGGTTGGCCGGATTGGCTGGTGTTGCGCTGATGCTGACCCGGTGGACATTGGCGGGAACTGCGCCGACTGTTTTTGCGGCGATCTTTTCGACAAATTTTACATTTACGGAAGCGCTGGAAGTTTTACCGCTCCCGCCGGAGCAGGCCGTCAAAGCGAGTGCCAGCAGCGATATCAGAAATGTGCAGACCTGATTAGCGTTATTCTTCCGCTGTAAGCGATGTGGACTTATTCTGTCCCATCAGTATGTTACGCTCCATGGCAACTACCTTTGAGGAGATTGCCATGAAGATGAATCGAATTCAGTTTCAAC
>JAJZRX010000083.1 GCA_021850095.1 Deltaproteobacteria bacterium | reverse complement strand
TTGAGGATGAATACCTTTTCTTCAGGAGTGTAATTGTGACGTTTCTTTCGCATGGACTTTCCTCCGTTCGTGATGGTTTATCACAAACAGACCAAAAGTCCTATTCACGCTGAGCCAAAACAGTATTGGTATACTTCAATCAGCTTTGTCAAATACGAGACCTAAAGGAGGTCGCCATGAGTAACCTACTGAAAACGTTGTTTGTTTGGTTTGCTGTGCTTGCTCTGTTTGGCTGTTCAGATGGTGGAGGCGGAGGTGGTGGGGGCGGCAGCACAGGCAGTGCTTCCTACACTACGACTGATGCAGCCACCAGTGTCAGCCTTACCGTTCCTGAAGGAGCCTATGACCCTGCTAAACCGCAACCCAAATTTACCGTCGCAAAAAATGTAGCCCCGCTGCCAGCTGGCAATCCGATAGCGGCCAATGGCGGAGCAGCCGGCGATGTATTTGTTATCACCACAGACTATGCAGATGATTTCATGCAGCCGGTCGAAGTTACCGTACCATACACCCCCGGGGCAGCCAACGCTCTGCCAACAGTTGTCTATTATGACTCCGTCAACAACGTGTACGTTCCCGTTGATGTTCTCAACATAGGAGCCAATACGGTCACCTTCTCCACTGTTCACTTCTCGACATACGTCCCGGCGACACATAGCGGGATAGGCGCAAGTACCGTAGACATCTCGTCCTTTGCCGTCGACTCCGGTTTTGTTCCAAACGAAGACGGCTTCGACGTTGCCAACTTCGGCAATTTTGTTTCTCCGGACGGCAGCGGCCTTGGAATGGCAAACTTTGCCGCCTGGTATTACAGCTACAAGACCCTGAAGGGCCAACCGCAACTGTACAACAAGTACACACCCACCGTTGAACGGGCTCTGATTGCCAGCGTCCAGTCCTCGGCTTCGAATATCTGGAAAAGGGCCTGGAATTCATCCAACAACTCATTGAATAACAAACAAGTTGGAATGTTGATGCTGCTGAATATGAAACTCACCAATCTGCCACAGATTTTCGTCCTGAAGTCTGTGGACGCAAACAACAAAACAGATTTTGCGCATGTAACACTGGCTTACAAATTTGTTCCCAGTGGTGCTGATGGCGGTACTTTCTATCTTTATGACCCCAACTTCCCTGGTGAGGTTGTCACCATCAACTTCAGTCTTACCAACGGATTCACCGGATATTCCAAAGCCGGAGCATTCAGCCAGACTTTCACCAAGTACCTGTACAGTTCACCCTCCAACATCGGCAGCTACAGACAATTCCAGGCGGCATACCAGGCAGCTGAAAACGGTCTGGGCAGCATAGCCCTGACAGCGCCGACGGTAAATGCCTCGGACGCCGCCAGCATAACAGTAACTTCAACAGCACTGCCGGATGTGACCGTAACAGGTTCCGTCTCCAGCGCACCGTCAATGCAGCAGATGTATTACACCCTGAATGGCGGCACTGCTGTTGCGTTGGGCAGCTCCAGCAATTTCAGCTTTACACTGCCTGGAGCACAACTGACAAACCCCAGCACCGTGGCGATATACGGGCTCTCTAATGCAGCCAACCCGTGGTCGGTTGTGGCCTATCGTCAGATTACGCTCAACTTCACCGGTACAACCATCACCTCGTTCGGCAACATCGGCTTCGAAAACGGCGACATGGCCAGCTGGCTGGTGGAAAGCCGCATGGGGTCACAACTCGACCCCACAACTTCCGTGCTTGCAGCTGCTACAGACAAGAGCCCATTTGAAAAAATTTCGGCAACAACTGTTGTTCCCTGGGGATCGCCGGATTATGGAACGACCTGCCCGGGAGGCAAACTCGCTGATGGCAAGGGTCATTGCTATGATGCTAACGGCACATTAAACCCGGACTACGATCCGTACTGGGGCATGTTAACAGCTTTTAACGGAACACCTTTCACTCCGGGAAAAAGTGGGATAACCCAACTGAACGACACGGACGATCAGGTCGGTAATTTGTTCAAGCTGGTTAATAATGGTAACTTCTCGCTGCGCATCAATAATTATGACAGTGGCTACCATGTCAGCACAGCCACCCAAACCGCGACCATCCCGACTGTTGCGCTTCCAACACTCAAGTTTGCCTGGGCAGCCGTTTTGGACGATCCAGGGCACCCGCTCTATGACCAGCCATATGTACAGGTTCTGGTAAAAGACATTACAGCCAACAAAATTCTCTATTACAAGCGCTTTGCGTCCAATGATCCCACTTACAGCGGTTGGATTAATAGTGGTTCTTGGCGCCTGATCCCCTGGCAGACGGTTTCGTTGGATGTCAGCAGCGCCAAGGGCAATCAGGTCATGATTCGCGTTACCGGCGCCGACTGCGCTCAAACAGGTCATGGCGGCTATGTATATCTGGACGATTCTCCATAATGGGAAAAGATTGCATTCTATAAAGGACTTGTAGCCGGATTAACAGTAACGGCCCGAAGCAAAGCTCCGGGCCGTTACAATTTTAAAGCCATCCATAATCACCTCAACCGCTCAAACAAAAACTCCAGGCCGTTGACCTTGATCTCGTAAACCGTCCTCAGCATATCCCCCAGCTTTCCGGCTGGAAAGCCCTTCTGGGCAAACCAGACCACATAGCGCTCCGGCAGATCCACCAGGCGGGTTCCCTTGTACTTGCCGAAGGGCATGCGGGTGGCGGCCAACTCCAACAGTTTCTGGTGATCGAAGGGGTTCTCCGGATCGCACGCTTCAACGGCCGGATTGAATTCGGAGCTTTTCGAAGCCATCAGAGCAGCTTCCGCAGGTACTGGCCGGTGTAAGATCTTTCAACTCTGGCCACCTGTTCCGGCGTGCCGACCGCGATAATCTCGCCACCCCGGTCGCCCCCCTCCGGCCCCAGGTCGATGATCCAGTCGGCGGTCTTGATCACGTCCAGGTTGTGCTCGATAATCACAATCGTGTTGCCGGCCTCCACCAGCCGCTGGATTACCTCCAGCAGCTTGGCGATATCGTGGAAATGCAGGCCGGTGGTCGGCTCGTCCAGGATGTAGATCGTCCGGCCGGTGGCGCGTTTGGAAAGTTCCTTGGCCAGCTTGACCCGCTGGGCCTCGCCGCCCGAGAGGGTCGTAGCCGACTGCCCCAGCTTGATGTAGCCCAGGCCGACCTCCTCCAGCGTGGCCAGCTTGTTCCTGATCTTCGGTATAGCCCCCATGAACTCCAGCGCCTGGGAAACGGTCATGTCCAGCACTTCGGCGATGGATTTGCCCTTGTAGTGCACCTCCAGCGTCTCGCGGTTGTAGCGGGCCCCCTTGCAGACCTCGCATTCCACGTAGACATCCGGCAGGAAGTGCATCTCGATCTTGATGATGCCGTCGCCGGAGCAGGCTTCACAACGCCCCCCCTTGACGTTGAAGGAGTAGCGCCCCGGCTTGTAGCCGCGCAGCTTGGATTCGGGCAGATTCGAGAACAGGTCGCGGATGTCGCCGAAGACGGCGGTATAGGTGGCCGGGTTGGAGCGCGGGGTGCGGCCGATCGGGGACTGGTCGATGTTGATGACCTTGTCCAGCTGCTCCAGCCCCAGCACATCCTTGACCGCGCCGGCCTTCTCGCGGCTGCGGTACAGGCGCTGTCCCAGCACCTTGTGCAGTGTATCAATCACCAGGGTCGACTTGCCGGAGCCGGATACTCCGGTCACGCAGGTCATGACACCCAGTGGAATATCGACGCTGACATTTTTCAGGTTGTTCTCGCTGGCCTCGATGATCCGCATGAACTTGCCGACCTGGCGGCGTTTGCTCGGCACCGGGATGTTCAGTTCGCCCGACAGGTATCGGCCGGTCAGTGAGGCGGGATCGCGCATGACCTCGGCCGGCGTCCCCTGGGCCACGACTTCGCCGCCATGCACGCCGGCCCCCGGCCCCATGTCGATCAGGTGATCGGCCTCCATGATCGTCTCTTCGTCATGCTCCACCACCAGCACGGTATTGCCCAGGTCGCGCAGTCGCTTCAGTGTTTCCAGCAGGCGGGCGTTGTCACGCTGGTGCAGCCCGATGGAGGGTTCATCCAGGATATAGAGCACACCCACCAGGGACGAGCCGATCTGGGTCGCCAGGCGGATGCGCTGCCCTTCGCCGCCGGAAAGGGTGCCGGAAGTGCGGTCCAGCGACAGGTAGTCCAGCCCGACGTTTACCAAAAAGGAGAGCCGCTCGCGCACCTCCTTCAGGATCCGGCGAGCGATCTCCTGCTCCTTGTCGGTCAACGTCAACCCCTCAAAGAAGGCCAGACAGTCACGGATCGAAAGCGAAGTCACTTCGCGGATCGTGCGACCGGCCACCAGCACATGCAGCGCTTCAGGCTTCAGGCGTGCTCCCTGGCAGGTCGGGCAGGGCATGACGTTCATGAACTTTTCCAACTCTTCCCGGGAAGATTCGGACTCGGTTTCACGCCAGCGCCGCTGCAGATTGCCCAGCACCCCCTCGAACTCCTTCTGGTAGGTATGACGCCGGTCATCCCCTTCCTCCCACCAGAACTCGACCTTTTCCCCTTTGGAGCCGTTCAGGATCACATCCTGTGCCTGCGGTGAAAGATCCTTGAAAGGGGTGTTCATGTCGAATTTGTAAGCCTTGGCCAATGCTTCCAGAACCAGCTGAAACCAGCCCGAAAGTCGCTTTTCCCAGGGCGCGATGGCCCCATCCCGCAGAGAAAGGTCGTGGTTGGGCACCACCAGCTCGGCGTCGAAGTACATGCGGGTGCCCAGACCGGTGCAATCCGGGCAGGCGCCGTGGGGATTATTGAACGAGAACAGCCGTGGCGTGATCTCCTGATAGGAGATACCGCAATCAACACAGGCCAGCTTTTCGGAGAAGATCAGGGTCTGTAGGGGCGATCCTTGTGATCGCCCTTCATCAGGGGCGAATACAAGATTCGCCCCTACGGCGGCGGGTTCCTGCGCCTCAACCTTGACGGTCCCTTCGGCATGGTGCAGGGCGGTTTCCAGCGAATCGGCCAGACGGCGCTGGATGCCCTCCTTGACGACGATCCTGTCCACGACGATGTCGATATCATGCTTTTTCTTCTTGTCCAGCTCGATCTCGTCGGCCAGTTCCCGCAGCGTGCCATCCACCACGACCCGGGTGAAACCCTCCTTACGCAGCTGATTCAGTTCTTTTTTATACTCCCCCTTGCGGCCGCGAATCATCGGCGCCAGCAGGGTCAGCTTGGTCCCGGCCGGCAGGGTCAGAATCTGGTCCACCATCTGGGAAACGGTCTGGGAGGTGATTTCCTTGTTGCAGGAGACGCAGTGCGGACGCCCGATCCGGGCAAACAGCAGGCGCAGGTAATCGTAGATTTCAGTCACGGTGCCAACCGTGGAGCGGGGATTCTTGCTGGTGGTCTTCTGTTCGATGGAGATGGCCGGAGAAAGCCCCTCGATCGACTCCACATCCGGCTTTTCCATCTGCTCCAGAAACTGCCGGGCATAGGCCGAAAGCGACTCCACATAGCGGCGCTGCCCTTCGGCGTAGATCGTGTCAAACGCCAGGGTGGATTTGCCGGAGCCGGAAATGCCGGTGATGACGACCAGCTGGTCGCGGGGGATTTCGACGTCGATGCACTTCAGGTTGTGCTCGCAAGCACCTTTGACGATGATACTGGTGTGGGCCATGATATTCCTTTGGTCGTGATGTGACTTTCAGATATATCACAGATTGTTATGGGTATGAAGCGTCTTTCAGGCGGTAGACAGCGGACGCCGCAAGATCGCCGGGAGCGAATCAGATCGCTGCCGGCGGGTCTGCGGGATTACAAGGGATTGTTGCCGCTGGAGTGACAGACCAGCTGGGGTGTGTTGATACTGCAATTGGGTACGCTGAAAGTCGGCTCGCCAATGGGCTGATCGAAGTTGAAAACATGGCATCCGAAAGGCAGGGGGCCGACACACCCCACCTGCAAGCTACCCATCGCGATTTCATGATGTTTCACGCCCGTTTTTTCCTTGCCGCCATGACACACGGCGCAAAGTTTAGCGCTGACATCGCCTGTTTTTCCATGTTTTTTTTGCGTTATGTGTATGTTCTCGTCGTTTTCGACTCGTTTACTGAATCCTGAATTCATCGGCAGACCGGGACGGATAGCACGATTACTGGAATACCACTTTTGGGTTGTCATCGCCGGGTAGCCGTGACAGGAGAAGCACATCACCGGATATTCCAGCGGGTCCAGAACATGGCAATCAAGACAATCCGGGCCGGCCGCATCGGCCTTGGCCCCGCCAAGGCTCTGCCCATGGCATACCCGGCACTGGAAGATCTGTTCTGCGATCAGCTTACCAGTGTTCACGGGCTGTCCGGCTTCGTCTCTGACAACAGCATCGTTATTGGCACTATAAATTCCAGCGGGGTGGCTATTCACCCACGTTTTTTCATGGGGCGCTTTGGAGGTGGGGGCATCCGGATTGCCGGAATTGCTGCAGCCTGCCAGATTCATAATCAGGATCACCATAACTGCCGCCAGTCGTCCCATATTTTTCTTCCTCTGTACTGTCCTGTTCATACGCTTATCCATGGCACGGCCGGCAGGTTTGGGATGATTTGGGATTGCCGTGACAACGGAAACAGGAGGTGGGGTCCATGCGCCCCTCAATCCGGTGACGTGCCAGGTAATCGCCGCGGTGCTGCATCCGGCGGTAATTTTCGGTCGGGTTTTTGACCGACGGCTTCAGTTCAACCCGGGTGGCGTGGCAGTCACTGCAAAAACTCTGGCTGTGGCACAAGGCGCAGACCCGCTCGTCCTGATATGCCGCCAGGCGGTGTGACTCGGTGAACAGCGCGGTATGATTATAGCGCTCGAAATCAAAGGGCTCTTTTTTAAAGCCGTGGCACTTGGTGCAGAACTCGCGGCGCTCGCCCAACTCGCTCAAGGGGGGATGGGTGGCGGGCAAGCGATAGGTGTTGCGCACCGTGCAGGCCAGCAGCAGGGCCGGCAGCAGCAGCGCCATCAGTAAAACGCTCTGTTTAAGGATTTTCACGTACTGACTCCATTACAGTCGACGGCGGACACTACCAGTTTTTCCAGAAGGAGGTTTCAAATGTTTTGTCAAACGGGACACCCAACTTCAGCATCCAGCGGTAATCCTCGTCAAAGTAGGGATCATAGCTGTAATCGAACGACAGCTTGACACTGAACGCATCGTCCATGAATTTCGAGCCGCCGCCGAGCGAGGCAAACAGGGCGCTGTCCCGGTTGTAGATTTCCTGGTCATAGCTGACATACATCAGATCGCCGGTCACAAACCAGGGCTTCAGGTTCCAGAAAAAGTAGCCCCGCCCCAGGAAATAGCTGTTTTCTGCGTCGTTGCCCTGCATCCGGCCAAACTCGGCCCCCATCTCGGTATGTATCTTCCATTTCCAGATCGCCAGCAGAGAATACAATTGGGAACTGCTGAAACGCTGATCGTAGTCGTAGTTTTTGAAACGCAGCACATATTCCTGCTGCTCGGAAAGATACCAGAAAGCTTCCGTGCCGGCCACGGTCAGGGCATTGCCGGTATCTTTCAGAAAACGAAACGGGTTGGCGCTGTTGCTGCGATTGCTGAAATAATCGTCATAGGAATAATGCTGGAAAAAGGGGTGAAAGGCAAACTGCTTCAGCGGCAGCCGCAGCTCGTAGGAATGCTCTTTCCAGCCGCCGCTGACCAGGTTGTAGGCCGAATGCCCCAACAGATAGACCGAGCCGGGCAGCAGCAGTGTCAGATCGGTGCCGACGCTCTCCTCATCGCGCTTGCCGTTATCCGCCAGATATTTGTAGGAAATCCCCAGATCGTACAGCCCGGGGCGGGAATGGGAAATCTTGCCCCCCAGGATCAGATCGCCCTGGCGCCCTTTCGCGGCTCCAAGCGTAACCGGTGAACCGGCATAGGCCGAAAGAGTCAGGGCCGGAATCAGTTCCGTTTTGGCATAAACGCCGTCGATGCTGTCCTTGGCCACACCTTCAAAAACATACTGACGCCCGGCCCGCACCAACAGATCACGGCCGGGAGAAAGATACTGCAGATAAGCATGCAGCAGCTCTCCGGCCGTGTCCTTATCATTGTACCGCTCCCCCAGATTGAGCCGCCCCCAACCGTTGGCGTGCAGGGAAAGGCCGGGGCTTTTGAGGTTGCCGTAATCCAGCTGCAGATATTGGTAAACCGGCACGGCGTCCAGTTCCTTGCCGTTTTCGATCTTGCGCTCGAAGCCGCGCATGATCGTCTCGGAGGCCATGTGCAGATCGGTAGCCGGACTCGCAGCAGGCGCCAGCAGAAGGAGTCCGACCACCACTATGAGTACGCTGCGCCAACTCTGCACTGACAACACCATGCCCTGCGGATCGGATATTTCAGAATAGCAGAAAAACACCGGGTACTATTTGCTGCTCTGCTTGACCGGCGGATCGTGCGGATCCTGATGACATGTCAGGCATTTCGGGAATCTTTCGTGCAGCTGCTTGCTGTGCGGCCCGACGTGGCACATCCCGCATTCCGGTATGGAGCCATGCTTGGTGTGGCAGCTGACGCAATTGACCTTGCCATGCTTGCTGGGAGATTTGGACCACTTGACATACACCTTGTCATGGCAGGCGTTGCAGGTTTTGGCGTTGGCGTCCTTGGCAAACTTTATCTGCAGCGGCTGATGCACGGGATGGCATTCGCTGGCGCAGCCCTTGAACTCCTGTCCCTCGTAGTGAGGTTTATGGCAGGCGCTGCAGCTGGGAACGTAGGCGTGCACGTTATGGCAGCTGTCGCACGTCAGCTTGGTATGTTTGCTGGGGAACTTCTGCAGCTGTTCAAACGGGCCGCTGTGACAGGCGGCGCAGGAACTGATCAGCTTGGCGGACATCGGGATTTTTGTGGCCGCATGGGGATTGTTATGACAGGCGGAACATTCGGTGATCTTTTCGCCATGCGGAAGAAGATGGCAATCCCGGCATTTGGGCATCAACTCATTCCAGTTGTTCTTGACCGGGCTGTAGGCATGAAAATTTTTGTGGCATTTCTGACACTCGAACTGATGCCGGCCGCCATCGTTTTTAAGATTGTTATACAGACTGTTGTGGCACTGGCCGCACTGAACCGGCGTAAGCGGTTCAGGTTCGGCCGAATACAGAGCGGAGACGGGCGGGCTCTTTTTGGCGCTGGATTTTTCCTGCGAAAAAGCGCTGACGGAATTAAGCAGCACCAAAAAGCCCGCCAGACTCAACACCATGGCCAGCATCCTGAAAGTTCTTGTTTGTGATCGCATACGGTTTATCCCCTTTTGAATGTACCGGCTGACTGCAGAAAAAAAGCGGGCAGAAACGTGGTCAGGGGTTCCGCCCGCCTATTTGTATACAGTTAACGGTTTTTTAGATAGCATCGGATTTCAATAATGTCAACAGCGCAAATAAAGGAAAGAAAACTATGACGGCTATGTTTTACTATTGCTTCGTTAGCATGACAAGTCAATTACCGCAGAATTGAGCGCCGCAAGCCATGTTTATGTAAAATTTCTTAACACCCTGTTTCGTCGAGACATTGCCGCAAATGCACAAAAACGCTTGATAACAAAGGCTTACCCATCCGTATTCTCAACGCCATAACCGCCTCCCCCTGTCGACCAATTTTACACAAGGAAAAACACATGTTGTACCTATGTCATAACAACAGGTTAGCCGTTGGCATACTCTATGCTAAACATTTTTCAAATACGGCGTTTTTAGAATTACAGCCATCAGCCAAGAAAGGGAGTCTGGCCATGAAACAAACGAAACAATTGCTTTTAGGGGCTCTGATAGCCTGCGCATTTCCGGTTTGTTCCTCGGCAGCAACAATTGATTTGAGTACAATGGGCTGGGTGACGTACGGGGATGCCAACTCCTATGCGTTGAACATTCCAAGCCCGACTTATCCCGCAGGCGCCGAGGTTATGGCTGGCCCCGGGCAAATCGATGTGTTCACCAAGCTCGGCCTTAACACTCAATTGAGCAACGGAACACCAAACATGGACGATGCATACGATACTCCAACGGCAAACCCCATCTTTGGCTTTCGAATGAACGGTAACGAACCAAATGGCGTGCAGGGTACCTGGGATCGGACCGCCTGGTGGGATTCAACCCTCTTTGCTCTAGATAGTAAACTGAATCTCTTCAAAAACTCGATGGTGTTCTTCTTCGCCAACAACGAGACTGGTAATTCACCAGACTTGGCTGGTTGGGCACGGGTGGAACTAACCAAGACTTCTACGAATACCCTGCTTGGCCGTTTCGACCTGACCAATGACCCGACCCATCAGGGGCTTGTCGGCTATGGCCCGCCGCCGACGGGCGGTGGCGTCGCCTTGGGCAATCCTGCAAACTACACGTCCAATGGAGCCGCCCCAGTTGTTTCAGATTTCATCGATTCCGGCAATGACGTATGCACCACGGCCGGTGGCGCCTTGACACCATGCACCATCGGCGGATTACCCAATCCGCTGGTTGACAAGACATATCACGAGAACCTGGGTGGAGACCGGGCAGCCTACGCCATCGTATTCCCGGAACTGGATGCGATGATCAGGAATCTGGTAAATGGTGGTGCGGACCTCAACGACTATGCCATGCATGTCGACTATCGTCTGGGTGTCGGCCCTGAAGCAAAGTCGGATGGATCTACCAACCCCTATGATCCACAGTACGGCGGTTTCCCCATCACCGTTGATTTCGATAAGCAAGGCGATGTCAAATCCATAACCCCATACGAAAATTATGCTACGAATGGTGGAGTCGAGAAGGTGTTCATAGGAACCCAGCTCGCTCCCTCCAATCCCGTTCCCGAGCCCGGCACGATGATGTTGCTCGGCATGGGTATGCTTGGTCTGGCGGTTTATGGCAAACGGCGTCTGAACAGCAAATAACCCAAACGAATTACCCGGATTCACAACAGGAAAAGGCGCTGCGATTGCAGCGCCTTTTCCTGTTTCAGCACCCTGCGTACGTCAGTAATTCAGGCCATGTTCAAGCAGCTTGGCAAACTCTTCGGCCCGCACCGGGCGGCTGAAAAGGTAGCCCTGCATCTCGACGCAATTGTTGAACGAAAGAAACTGCATCTGGGCGCGGGTCTCGACCCCTTCGGCGATAACGCTCAATTTGAGCGTGCTGGCGATATCGATGATTATCCTGGCAATCGCGGCGTCGTCCGGATTGGTGGTGATATCGCGCACAAAGGCCCGGTCGATTTTGAGGCGGGTCAGGGGAAAAAGCTTGAGATAGGACAGGGACGAATAGCCGGTGCCGAAATCATCAATCGCCAGCGATATGCCCATCTCCTTGAACCTTTGCAGAATAGCGGTGTTCTTCTCGGCATCCTTCATGATGGTGCTTTCGGTGATTTCCAGTTCCAGCCAGCGGGGGTCCAGACCGGTATCCAGCAGTGTCGAAGCGATCACCTCGTCAAGCCGGTACTGGCCGAACTGCTTGGCCGACAGGTTGACCGCCACGCGGACGGCCGGCAGACCCTGGTCCTGCCAGATCTTGTTCTGGCGGCAGGCCGCGCGCAGAACCCATTCGCCCAGGGAAATGATGAATCCGTTATCCTCCGCCAGATAGATGAACTTGTCCGGTGCCAGCAGCCCCAGGTCGGGATGCTGCCAGCGCAGCAGCGCCTCCATCCCGGTAATCTGCCCGGTGCGGGCGTCCACCTGGGGCTGGTACACCAAAAAGAACTCATCCCGGTCAAGGGCCTTGCGCATGGAGTTTTCCAGCATCATCCGTTCCAGCACCTTGATGTTCATATCACGCGAAAAAAACTGGAAGTTGTTGCGATCCAGCTCCTTGGCCTGGTACATGGCCAGGTCGGCATGTTTCAGCAGGGTGTGGCTGTCATCGCCGTCCAGGGGATACACCGCGATGCCGATGCTGCAGGTGGAATAGATTTCGTGGCCGTCGATGTAGACCGGCTCGGAAACGATCGCCAGGATTTTCTTGGCGACAATTGTCAGCCCGTCCTCATGGGCCACCCCCACCAGCAGCACGACGAACTCGTCCCCCCCCAGGCGCGCCAGGGTGTCGCTTTCGCGCACACAGGCCTGCAGACGCGTGCCGATCGACTTGAGTAGCTTGTCTCCGGCGCGATGCCCCAGGGTTTCATTAATACTCTTGAAGCGGTCCAGATCGAGAACCAGGACACCCAGCAGGGTTTTGTCGCGGGCGCTCTGGGCAATGGCCTGCTGCAGCCGGTCGTGCAGCAGACTGCGGTTGGGAAGCCCGGTCAGGGTGTCGTAGTTGATCAGCTGCTGGATTTCGCTCTCGGCCTTGATGCGGGCGGTGATGTCCAGCGTGGTTCCGGAAAGGATGCAGGCCCGCCCGGTTTCGTCGCACTCGACCTCACCCTGGCTGGTGACGACTATTTCTCCGGCATTGCGGGTAGTTATGCGATAGACGACATTGAAGGGCTGGCAGGTTTTGAGTGAATTCAGGATCGCTTTCTTGAAGACCGGCAGATCCAGGGGAACGATCAGGGAGTAGAGCCACTCGGTGCTGATGACGGCCGGATCGCCCGGTTGTAAGCCGAATATATGATACAGCTCGTCGGACCAGTAAATCTCTCCGCTGTCCAGATTCCATTCCCAGCTCCCCATGCGGGCGATCTTCTGGGCGCGGGCCAGACGGGCCTCGCTCTGGCGCAGCGACAGTTCGGTCAGCTTCAGCTTGCGCCGTACCGAATCCTCATGCAGGGCGCGGGTCACGACCGCCGGCAGCCGGTCCAGGAAGGTGGTGTCCTTGATCATGAAGTCGCAGGCGCCGCTCTTCATCATCTCCACCGCCAGGCTGGCATCATCGCGGCCGGTCACCATCACGAAGGGAGTCGTTATGCCCAGCTCGCGCATCCGCTGTATCAGGGCGGCGCCGGTCATGTCCGGAAGGGTGTAGTCCAGTATGATCAGCGCGGCCGAGTTTGCCGCCAGCCAGTCGAAGACTTCCCGGCCGCAGGCAAAGGTGCGGCAGCAGCAGCCCAGATCTTCCAGAGCGGCCTGCATCAGCTCTGCAAAACCGCCATCGTCCTCGATGATCAGCACCGGCTCTGCTGCGATTATGTCCTCGGACAGATCTTTCATGGCCTTTTCCCTGAATTCGTACAACCACCGGAATTGTCCCGCTGCAAAAGATTACTTGTTTTTCAGCCGCCAGCCGTTCTTGTTGAGCTGCGCCACGCGGGCGATGGCCAGCGAATCGGGGGGCACGTCGGTCGTGACGGTCGTGCCGGCCGCCACCAGCGAATTGCGGCCGATCGTGACCGGCGCCACCAGCTGGACGTCGCTGCCGATAAAGACGTCGTCGCCGATAACGGTGCGGTGCTTGTTGACCCCGTCATAGTTGCAGGTGATGGTTCCGCAGCCGATATTGACATCGCGGCCGATCTCGGCATCCCCCAGATAGGTCAGGTGCGACGCCTTGGAGCCCTGCCCCATGACGGTTTTCTTGGTCTCGACGAAATTACCGATCTTGACCTTGTTCTGCAGCACCGTTCCGGGCCGCAGGTGCGCCATCGGCCCGACGGCCACATCCTGATGCAGTTCGGAGCCTTCCAGAACCGAGCCGGCCTTGATATGGCAGCTGTCGCCGATACTGCAGCCGGAAATGCTGACCCCCGGCTCGATTTCGCAGTCGCCGCCGATGACGGTTCCGCCGCCGATCCGGCAATTGGGGTGAATGGTCGTGTCGGCTCCGATCGTTACGCCATGGTCGATATAGGTCTGCTCGGGATCGATCAGCGTCACCCCGGCCAGCATGTGTCCGCGATTGATCCGCCGGCGCAGGATGCGGGACGCCTCGGCCAGCTGGAC
>JAJZRX010000012.1 GCA_021850095.1 Deltaproteobacteria bacterium | reverse complement strand
TATGTCCAAAACATGAAAAAAACGGCGTCCTAAATTCCTCTGTAAGCTGGTTTCTCGAAAAAACTGTTAAGATCGGCTCTAAACGAGGATCATCCAGTAATACAGCGCCTTTTTGCAAGAGGCTCAGATGTTGGGAATTTTAGCGGTTTCCGGACTGCTTGCCGCACCATCAATGACAAGTGCAGCCAGCTTTGTCCTGGAGGGAGACTATCTGAAGGTTGGTGTAAATTATAACGGGGCGCTCATTAATGATGGCTTAAGCAACACTGGGATCAACTACGACATCACCGGGACTAAAACATGGCCAGGATATGACTTTCTTACGCCTGGCACCCCCTGGCAGCTTTACTCAATAGGAGTCGGTGGCAGCTATTCTCCAATCAGTTATTTTAGTGGTGGCGGTGCTGGCCTTACCACTACCGACACCAGTTCCGGCACTACTCTGTCGGCCTTGACCAGTGGCAATGTAACAGTCGGTTCAACAAATGTCGGTTACAGTCAAACGATCTCCTTTGACACAACAAAGGCAATCATCAACTTCAGATCAATAATCACCAATACCGGCAATAGCACCCTCACCAATCTGGCCTTTGGCACCTCCCTCGACCCGGACCAGGACGTGTACGCCGGCGGCGGATATGCGACCACCAACGATATTCCAGCAGCCAACCTGGTAACCGCCACCGCACCGGTAACGGATTGGACCATCGGCATTAGAGACCTGACCGGCGGCGGTATTCCCACTGTATTGGCTTTTGCAACATGGCCAGACAACCCCTATGCCATGCTTAATGGCGGCGTTTCAGCCAATCTTGCACCATATGCAGATGAAACCATCAATATGGCCTGGGCTAAAGCCGATCTCGGCGCCGGAGAGTCATGGACCCTGGATTATCAGTACTCTATAGCTGAAACAAAGGATACTGTGGTAGGCGCCGTCCCGGAGCCCTCCACCTTCATTCTCTTGGGTGCTGGTCTTGCGGGCCTGGCTTTTGCGAGGGAGCGCAGCAAGAAATAATCATTGTTCCATCTATGCGAGCAATTCAGAAAAAGGGGGTGGTCTAAAACCACCCCTTTTTTACTTTCAAATAATTTGTCGGAATACTTGACACACCTGAAGCTGTATCAATCCGGAACTTTTTTGCCTTCAGCATTCTCGGCGGCTAGATTACCGTTCACACCTTCCGCAACGTGAACGAAAAAACCGATCCCTTGCCCGCTTCGCTGGTTACCGCCACATCCCCGCCATGCAGCTGGACGATATGCTTGACGATCGCCAGCCCCAGTCCGGTGCCCCCCTGTTCGCGGGTACGGGCCTCGTCGACCCGGTAGAAGCGTTCGAAGATACGCGGCAGATCCTTGAAGGGGATGCCGATGCCGGTATCGGCCACCGAAACGCGGATGAATTCATCGCTCTCCTCGGCGAAGAGCCGGATCCTGCCGTTATCAGGAGTGTACTTGATGGCATTCTCCAGCAGGTTCAGCTGGAATCGCTGCTCATATCATCCGTGATACCGGTTCGATCCTGCTGCAGCATCACTATGAATCATTTCCTCCTTCGTGGAACGCTTCCTGCGCATTTCGGATGCCGCTCCCCGCCTGCGATGAGCTGAAAGGAGGATCATATCGTCGCAAAGGCAACCGAACTGCCGAAAGCTTTTTCAAACAGATCTTTCTTGGCATTGGCGCCGAAAATTTCCACTGAAATGTCTTCGGCTGCGGTCAGGTGGATCGTGATGGTTGTGCCGCCGAAAAGACAGGTAACGTCCTGCACCAAAGCATTCCTGCGGCGGTCAAGACCATCCGCCAGCCTGAGGATTCCGCCCAGGCGCGCCACGACAAGCTGATCCTTTTCTTTCAGATTCTGAAAAGCTTCATGCTTCCGCTTGGGCGGTGACTTGCGGTGAGAACGCGCAATCTGTGCGATCAGCTCCCGTTCGCGCGGGGTAAAGCCAAAAAGTTCAGCGTGGCGGATCAGGTGGTATGAGTGTTTGTGATGACTGCCATAGTTTATGAAATATCCGCAGTCGTGCAGAATTGCCGCCGCTTCGAGAAGCTTTCTTTCCGGCTTCTTCAGCCCGAACGGAAGCGATAGCGCGTCAAAAATCGAAAGGGAGATATGGGCCACATGCTTGGCGTGGGGCTCTTCCACGTGACAGGAGCGGGCAAATTCCAGAACCGAATCCCTCCAGCCGGGCGGGGAGCCGCCCCCATCGGCAAGTCCGAGCCGTTTCATCGCTCTGATCAGCAGCCCCTCCCGGATTCCCCGTTCGTTGACCAGCAAGCGGTTTGCGTCGAAAAACTCCATCAGCTCATCTATCACCACCAGACCGGCGACGATTATGTCGGCCCGGTCCTGGCTCAACCCCGGCACCGTCCGGCGTCCCTTTAGATCCTTGCGAAGCAGCATGGCCAACAGGTGAACGACTTCTGAACGCAGCACCTCGTAGCCATGGATCGACACGTAATTGTCCTTGCGCATCTGCATGGTCATGCCGCCAAGCGCCGTCAGGGTTCCGCCCGAGCCGATCAATGTGTCAACCGACAGTCTGTTGCCGCCGAAGGTCTGTTTCAAGGCTGTTCTGATATGTTTTTGCAGTTTTGCCAGTTCGTTCCCGGAGACCGGATCGCTTAAAAGAAAGCGGTCGGTCATGACCACCGCACCCAGATCAAGGGAATAAAATTCCTCCACATGGTTTCCGCAGGCCGTGACAATCTCCACACTTCCGCCGCCGATATCGACCATGGCATAGCGTTTGCCGTGCATATCAAAGTTTGAAAGCGCGGAGACAGCCGTCAGTTCGGCTTCTTCATCCCCGGAAACAACCCTGATTTCGTGTCCCAGTTCGCCCGATAACCGCTCAACCAGCTCCTTGCCGTTGGCTGCGGTTCTGACGGCACTGGTGGCCACCGCCTCCACCGCCTCCACTTTCAGTCCGGTCAGCAATTTCCTGAAACGCTGAATGGATTCCAGGGCACGATTTGAGGCTTCATCCGAAATGATCCCGTTGCTGGCCAGTTTTTCTCCCAGGCGCACGGTGGCTTTCTCATCGTCAACGATCTTGAATTTGCCGTCTTTGGTTGCTTCCGCGATGATACAGCGGATCGAGTTGCTGCCGACATCTATTGCGGCGATACGGGTTTTTTCATGGGGCCTCTTTATATCAGAAAGGTGTAGTTGACCGGTTTGTTCAGAACCAGTTCCCTGAAGCTTTCCAGCAGGAGCTCTTCCTCATTCTTAAGCAGCTCATTCAGTTCAATCTGATCATTTTGCGGCAGGTCGAGGGTGCGAAACATCTCCCCGAACACGACCAGGTCATTCATGCGCCCCAGGAGGGACTGATGCTCTCTGAGCAATTCCAGAATCCGCCCGTAATCACGATCCAGAACCTGGGCCATTATCTCCAGGAAGTAGCGCCATTTTTTGATTGCAATCCGCAGGGCGTGACGAGGCTGGCGATGATCGGGCACCGTGGCGAAAGCGCCTGACGAATGTATCGGAAGGTAGAGTTTGATTGACACTTCGGAGAAATAGGCCAGAAGGGTGAATCTGTTCCGGCCTTCGATCTTCTTTTGATCCAGTCCTGCCACCATCTCCCGGACCGTTTGGTCGAGATCATGCTGGTCGAACGCTTTGATTGCTTTCATGATCCTGCGCAATTCTCGGCAGCGCCGTTCGGAAAGCATCTGACAGATCCTGCTGTGGCCTGTTTCAGCCGAACTGCCGTGCGCTTGGAAGAAAAGCAGCGCCTCATCGATATTGCGCAATCCTCCCAGTATGCGTGTGAGATTGCGGACGCTCTTCCTCAATTTCGCTTTTGAACGCTTCGGAGCAAACGGATAAAACAGTTCCAGGGCGGCCCTGAAGCGACGCGATGCGACCCGCAGATCATGGATGTCCTCCGGATCGGAGGTTGTAACCACAACCCGTTTCAGGCGGAGCAGCTCTTCCCAGCGGGCAAAGAAAACACCCCGTGAACGCTCAAGCATGGCCGCCGCATCGGGCGGCAATCTCTCAAACCGCGCCGGCATCTTTTACGACTGCTTCTGGGGAAATATTTTTTGAAGTATTAGTATACACAGCCATGACAACCTCCTTGGTGCAGCGTAATTGGGACGAGTATAGCCATCAATAAGAACATTACAATCTCTTTAGCTGAATTTCACACAATCGTAACCATGATCCGAATCACTTTCCTTCACAGCTGGTTCCACTAGTGGCGACAATAGGTATATATGCACAGCTGACTCATCCAGATTTCTTTTTATGACGCAAAAAAGCCCGGCTGATAACCGGGCTTTTTTGTGTTCTTCATCGGTTGTATCCCGCACTAGGGCAGCTCGCTGCTCCCCATCAGGTAGCGATCGCATTCGCGGGCCGCGCCGCGCCCCTCGTTGAAAGCCCACACCACCAGGCTCTGGCCGCGCCGGCAGTCGCCGGCGGCGAACACGCCCGGAATATTGGTGCTGTATTTCTCGAACTCGGCCTTGATGTTGTTGCGCGGATCCTTTTCCAGTTTCAGCGCATCAAGCAGAGCCTGTTCGGGCCCCAAAAAGCCCATCGCCAGCAGCACCAGCTGGGCCGGGCGCACCTGTTCGGTGCCGGGAACCGGCTGGGGAACGTACTGCCCCTGGTCATTCTTCTGCCAGGCCACCTCGACGGTATGCACCGCCTTGAGATTACCGGCGTCATCCCCTTCGAATTGTGTCGCGGTCGTCAGGAAGGTCCGGGGATCGGCGCCGAATTTGGCGGCGGCCTCTTCCTGGCCGTAATCCACCTTGTGGATCTTGGGCCATTCCGGCCAGGGATTGTCGGCGGCGCGCTGGTCCGGGAAGCGGGGCATGATCTCCAGTTGGCTGACGCTGAAGCAGCCCTGGCGGATCGACGTGCCGACGCAGTCGGTGCCGGTGTCGCCGCCGCCGATGATGATCACGTCCTTGCCAGCGGCGGAGATGAAGTCATCGCTGCCGTTCAGCAATGCCCGGGTGTTGGCGGTCAGAAAATCCATGGCGAAATGAATCCCCTTCAGGGCGCGCCCCTCAATCGGCAGGTCGCGCGGCTGGGTGGCGCCGGTGGTCAGAATCACGGCATCGAAGTCACTGCGCAGCTTCTTGACCGGCAACGCTTTGCCGCCGACCTCGGTATTGCAGACAAAGGTGATCCCCTCGGCCTCCATCAGCTTGATCCTGCGCAGTACCACCTCGCGCTTGTCCAGCTTCATGTTGGGGATGCCGTACATCAACAGGCCGCCCGGCAGGTCGGCGCGCTCGAAAACCGTCACGCTGTGGCCGGCCTTGTTGAGTTGGGCGGCGGCCGCGAGACCGGCCGGGCCGGAGCCGACCACGGCGACTTTCTTGCCGCTGCGCACGGCCGGCGGGGCCGGAACGACCCAGCCTTCTTCAAAGCCGCGCTCGATGATGCTGACTTCGATGTTCTTGATCGTGACGGCCGGATCGATGCTGGCCAGCGTGCAGGACCCCTCGCAGGGGGCCGGGCAGACCCGCCCGGTGAATTCCGGGAAGTTGTTGGTCTTGAGCAGCCGCTCCAGCGCCTGGCGCCAGAGGTTGCGGTAGATCAGGTCGTTCCATTCCGGGATCAGATTGTTGATCGGGCAGCCGCTGGCCATGCCGCTGATCAGCACGCCGCTGTGGCAGAACGGGACGCCGCAGTCCATGCAGCGCGCCCCCTGGGTGCGCAGATCCTCATCCGGCATGTGCAGATGGAACTCGTTCCAGTCCTTGATACGCTCCAAAGGCGCCCGGTCGGCCGGCACTTCGCGCTTATATTCCATGAATCCAGTTGTTTTTCCCATAATCGTTTCCCTGTGTTTGATATCTGAAAATTATAAAGGCGTTGTTAATGCGCCTCACTATGCGAATTTTCCTCGAAAGCCGCCGCCAGCGCATCGTCGCCGCTTAAACCGGCCGCTTTGGCTTTTTCCAGAGCCTGCAGGACGCGCTTGTAATCGACCGGCATAACCTTGACAAAACGCGATTGGTAGCGTTCCCAGTTGATCAGGATGATGGTCGCCTTGTTGCTGCCGGTGCTTTCGGCATGCGCTGCGATCATGCCTTTGAGTGTGGCGCGATCCGCGTCGTCCAGCTCTTCCAGCTCCACCAGCTCGGTGTTGCAGCGGCTGGCAAAATCCTCGTTTTCATCCAGCACATAGGCGATGCCGCCGCTCATGCCGGCCGCGAAGTTGCGCCCGGTCTGCCCCAGAACCACGACCGTGCCGCCGGTCATATATTCGCAGCCATGATCGCCGACCCCTTCCACAACGGCGTTGACGCCTGAATTGCGCACACAGAAACGTTCGCCGGCCATGCCGCGGATATAGGCGTTGCCGCTGGTGGCGCCGTAAAAGGCCACGTTGCCGGCAATGATGTTCTCTTCGGCCTTGAAGGTCGAACCCTCGGGCGGATAAACCACGATCGTGCCGCCGCTCAAGCCTTTGCCCAGATAGTCGTTGGCGTCGCCGGACAGCTTCAGGGTCATGCCGCGCGGTATGAAGGCGCCGAAGCTCTGCCCGGCCGAACCGTTGAAGGTCAGGCTGACCGTATCGTCCGGCAGGCCGGCGGCGCCGTGGCTGCGGGTAATTTCATTGCCGACGATGGTGCCCGCCACGCGATCGACGTTGGTGATCGCCAGTTCGGCGGAAACCTTCTCGCCGCGCTCGATGGCCGGCTGGCAAATATCCAGCAGGCGGGTCATGTCGATCGTTTTTTCCAGGCCGTGATCCTGGGCTTCGGTGCAGTAACGGCCAACCTGCAGGCCGACTTTCGGCTGGTGCAGGATATTGGAGAAATCCAGTCCCTGGCTTTTCCAGTGGTCGATGGCCCGGTTGGCCTCCAACACATCGCAGCGCCCGACCATCTCGTTCAGGGTACGGAAACCGAGCTGGGCCATGATTTCGCGCAGCTCCTGGGCCACAAAGCGCATGAAGTTGACCACGTACTCCGGTTTGCCGCTGAAATTCTTGCGCAGCTGCGGATCCTGGGTCGCCACGCCGGTCGGGCAGGTGTTGCTCTGGCAGACGCGCATCATCACGCATCCCAGGGTGACCAGCGGTGCGGTGGCGAAACCGAACTCCTCGGCCCCCAGCAGCGCGGCGATGGCCACATCCCGGCCGGTCTTGAGCTGGCCGTCGGCCTCGATGATGATCCGGCTGCGCAGGTTGTTCAACAGCAGGGTCTGGTGCGTCTCGGCCAGCCCCAGCTCCCAGGGGAGGCCGGCGTGCTTGATGCTGGAGATCGGCGAGGCGCCGGTGCCGCCGTCATAGCCGCTGATCAGCACGACGTCGGCGTGGGCCTTGGCAACACCGGCCGCGATCGTGCCGACGCCGACTTCGGAGACCAGCTTGACGCTGATCCGCGCCCGGCGGTTGGCGTTCTTCAGGTCGTAAATCAGCTCGGCCAGATCCTCGATCGAGTAGATGTCGTGGTGCGGCGGCGGCGATACCAGGCCGACGCCGGGGGTCGTGTGGCGGGTTTTGGCGATCCAGGGATACACCTTGTGACCGGGCAGCTCGCCCCCTTCGCCCGGCTTGGCGCCCTGGGCCAGCTTGATCTGCAGCTCGCCGGCGTTGGTCAGGTAATCGCTGGTAACGCCGAAACGTCCGGACGCGACCTGCTTGATATTGCTGTTCTTGGAATCGCCCTGCTCGTTGGTCCAGGTGAAACGCTCCGGATCCTCGCCCCCCTCGCCGGTGTTGGAACGGCCGCCGATGCGGTTCATGGCGATGGCCAGCGCTTCATGGGCTTCCTGGCTGATGGAGCCGTAGGACATGGCGCCGGTCTTGAAGCGCTTCATGATCGACTCGACCGGCTCGACCTCGTCCAGCGGCACCGACGGCATGTTCTCCTTGAACTTGAGCATGCCGCGCAGGGTGTAGTGCCGTTCGCTCTGCTCGTCGATCAGGGCCGAGAAGGTCTTGAACTCGTTGTAATCACCTGTGCGGGTCGCCTTCTGCAGCGAGGTGATCGTCAGCGGATTGTACTGATGCTCCTCGCCATCCTTGCGCCACTGGTAAACGCCGCCGGCCGGAAGGGCCACCTCCGGGGCCACCCGCGCCGGATAGGCCCGGGCGTGACGTTCCATCAGCTCCCGCGCGAGCCCCTCGATATCGGTCCCGCCGATGCGGGAAGGGGTCAGGGTGAAATAACGGTCGATCACCGACTGATGCAGACCGACCGCTTCGAAGATCTGCGCGCCGCGATAGCTTTGAACGGTGGAGATGCCCATCTTGGCCATGGTCTTGACGATCCCCTTGATGGAGGCCTTGATGAAGTTTTTGACCGCTTTGTTGTGATCGAGGCCGGGCAACATGCCCTGCTGGATCATGTCGTCCAGCGACTCGAATGCCAGGTAGGGGTTGATGGCATTGACGCCGTAGCCCAGCAGCACGGCGAAGTGATGCACTTCGCGCGGCTCGCCCGATTCCAGA
Source organism: Deltaproteobacteria bacterium (assembly GCA_021850095.1). Lineage (GTDB taxonomy): Bacteria > Desulfobacterota > Desulfuromonadia > Geobacterales > Pseudopelobacteraceae > JACRCG01. The sequence continues at coordinate 54,821 of JAJZRX010000012.1, read as the reverse complement.
ATCAGCGAAATCTTGGTGCGGGTGCCGCTGCTGACCAGATGGTGATGCAGACCGGAAATCGCCAGCAGAGCCGGAACAGCGGCATGCTCCCGGTCAACGCCCCGGTCGGAAAGGATCAGGATATTGCAGCCGGCCTCAATGGCCACATCGGCGGCGGCAAAGAGCGATTCCAGCCCCCGCTCCATCGATGCGATACCCCGGCTGACCGGAAAGAGCAGCGAAAGCGTGGCGGATTTGAAACCGGGCCGGTCGATGCGGCGCAGTTTTTCCAGCTCAAGATCGCTTAAGATCGGATGCTGAAGCTTGATCCTGCGGGCGTTGAGCGCCGTCGCTTCCAGCAGATTGCCCTCCGAGCCCAGCAACGTGATGGTGGAGGTGACGATCTCTTCGCGGATCGGGTCGATGGGCGGATTGGTGACCTGGGCGAAGAGCTGCTTGAAGTAGTTGTACAGCAGCTGGGATTGGTTGGAGAGAATCGCCAGCGGCGTGTCGGTGCCCATGGAGCCCAACGGCTGGATGCCGTCGGTGGCCATCGGCCCCAGTACAACGCGCTGATCCTCGTAGGTATAGCCGAAGGCCTGCTGGCGCTGGGTCAGGCTGGCGCTGTCGAGGACGGGCAGATCGGCAACAGCCGGCAGATCGTCCAGGGTGATGTGGCTTTCCTTCAGCCAGCGGCCGTAGGGGTTGGCCAGGGCGATCTCCCGCTTGATCTCCTCGTCCGGAACGATGCGCCCCTGTTCGGTGTCGATCAGGAACATCTGCCCCGGCTGGAGCCTCCCCTTGTTGAGGATGCGGCTCGGCTCGATCTTGAGCACCCCGGCTTCGGAAGCCATGACCACCAGATCGTCGTTGGTGATGTAGTAACGCGAGGGGCGCAGGCCGTTGCGGTCAAGCACGGCGCCGATGCAGCGTCCGTCGGTGAAGCAGACCGCCGCCGGACCGTCCCAGGGAGCCATCAGACAGGAGTGGTATTCGTAAAAGGCCCGCTTTTCCTCGCTCATACCGGTATGGTTTTCCCACGGCTCGGGAACCATCATCATGACGGCATGCGGCAGGGAGCGGCCGCTCATCACCAGCAGCTCCAGGCAGTTGTCGAACATGGCCGAATCGGAACCGTTGTCGTTGATAATCGGCAGCAGCTTCTTCATATCCTCGCCGAACAGGGCGCTTTCCAGATGGTTCTGGCGGGCGTTCATCCAGTTGACATTGCCGCGCAGGGTGTTGATCTCGCCGTTGTGGGCCAGAAAATGATAGGGATGGGCGCGGTCCCAGCTGGGAAAGGTATTGGTGGAGAAGCGCGAATGCACCAGGGCGATGGCGCTGACCATGGCCGGATCCTTCAACTCGGGATAATACTGGTCGACCTGCACCGGCATCAGCATGCCCTTGTAGATGATGGTGCGGGTGGACAGGCTGCAGACGTACCACTGATCGTCAACCTCGGCGCGCCGGATCTCGTTGGTGGCCCGCTGGTTGATGACATACAGCTTGCGATTGAAAGCCTGCTCGTCGGAGCAGTTCTTGGGGCGCTTGAGAAACAGCTGACGCACCATCGGCTCGCCTTCCCAGGCGGTTTGCCCCAGGGAGGAGTTATCGGTCGGCACATTGCGCCAGCCTAAAAGCTCGACCCCTTCCTCGACCAGGATCTTTTCAATGATATGGCGGGCGGCGTTGCGCTCGGTCGCTTTGGGCGAAGTGAAAATCATGCCGACGCCGTAATGGAACGGCTCGGGCAGCTCTATCCCCAGCGGGGTGCAGACCGAACGGAGAAATGCGTCCGGCATCTGCAGCAGTATTCCGGCGCCGTCCCCGGTGTTCGGTTCGCTGCCGGTGGCGCCGCGATGGTCGAGATTGACCAGGATTTCCAGGGCCTGACTGATGATCTCGTGGGACTTGACGCCCTTCATGTTGGTAACGAAGCCGACGCCGCAGGCGTCGTGCTCGAATCGGGGATCGTACAGTCCCTGCTTTGCTGGTGGTCGAGTGTTTTTCATAGTGGGTGCCTTTGTAAACTTTATTCTTGGTAAGTCGCCCGCAGGTGACACGGGCGGAACAGATTAAGCAGAGAACGTGCCATTACTGACCCCGCCCATTCGCAAGTCCTGATTTCAGCTGAATTTTAGATAGTTAAACGTTTGACCCCGTGATGACACCGGCATTCAGTTTCGTGCATATTCCGCCGATGAGTTCAAACAACACACAGTTGGGTACACAAAAAGAGAGGACATGCAGCCGCCGCAAGACTGACAGTCGCCGGCGGCACACAGCTCAAGGTAAGAATCATATAATGAATACACAAAAAGTCAAACGGATGGTGTGGTTTTTAAGGTTGTTTCCTGATATAGCTGAAGCGGATGAAAAAACCTGCGACAGGGAGGAGTTGTAGCGATGAAAACCGTTATCCAGCGTGTCAGTTCGGCTTCGGTGACCGTCGAGGGCAGGATTACCGGCCAGATCGGACAAGGGATCCTGGTTTTGCTGGGGGTTGAAAAGGGGGACAGTGAAGCGCAGGCCGACTGGCTGGCGGAAAAAATCGTCGGCTTGCGGATTTTCAGCGACGGGGATGGCAAGATGAATCTTTCGCTGCGGGATGTGGGCGGAGCGCTGCTGATCGTTTCGCAATTCACGCTGGCCGGCAACTGCGCCAAGGGCAAGCGCCCCTCCTTCGACAGCGCCGCGCCCCCGGCCGAAGGGCAGCGGCTCTACGAATATTTCGTTGCAGCGGCCAGACGGCTCGGGCTGCCGGTGCAGACCGGCATCTTCCAGGCCGACATGCAGGTGGCGCTGGTCAACGACGGCCCGGTAACCTTTATTCTGGAAAAGTAAACGCCACCCCGCCCCGGACATGGCGCTCTTCGGCGCTGTTACGGCATACGCTCCCCTCCCCTCCCCTCACCTTGATCCGCGTTTTTTTTAATCTTGCGGATGCAGCCTTAAAACTAACTGGTATACTCAATCCGACGACCGCCGGGTTGCTCTGCCAACCCGGCACATCTCCGACGCAGGAGGGAGCGACATGAGCCGTTTAGTGCTGATGATAGCCGTGCCGGCGCTGGCAGTGCTGCTGTGCGGCTGCACCCAGGAAAAAAAACAGTCTGAAATCCGGCAGCTGGAGAAGATCAGCTTCTGCCAGGGGGGGCATATGGCGCTGCTGGTCGATCTGGCGCTGGAGAAGGGCTATTTTGCGGAAGAGGGGCTTGAGGCCGTCATCATGAAGCTGGGAGACGGCAAGAGCGCCATGGAGGCTTTTCTGGGCGGCGAATGCACCTTCGGCATCATGGGCGATCCGCCGGTGGTGAAACAGGCCCTCGTGCGGGACGACTTCGCGGTTATCGCCAGCCTGTCCAACTCCGCCAACTCCACCAAGATCCTGGCGCGCAAGGATCGGGGTATCAGCGAGGGCAGGGATCTGAAGGGCAAGCGGATCGGTGTCAAAAACGGAGTCAGCTCCCAGATTTTTGCCGATCTGTATCTGAAAAAGAAAGGCATCGCGTTAAGCGAGGTGACGTTTCAGACCATGGACCTGAAGGATATGCCCAGTGCGCTGATGACCGGAGACATCGACGCCTATTCATCCTCCAACATGTACCTCCTGGAAGGGAAACGCCTGCTCGGTGACCGGGCGCAGATCTTGAGCGAGCCGGGATTTTGCCTGACCAATAACTATCTGACAGCCAAACGGGAGCTGCTGGCCGCACAACCTGAACTGACCAGGCGGGTGATGAGAGCCCTGGCACAAGCCGAAAAAAGCCTGGCGGAACACCCGCAGAAAGCACGGGCGCTGATCGGACGAACTCTGAAGGTATCCGCCGCCGATGCCGAAAGCATACTGAATGAAGAGAACCACACCCTGACCCTGGGGCAGCGCCAGCTTGATTCGCTGAATATGCATGCCGCCTGGATTGCTGGACGGGTAACGGCAGAAAAGAAGCCTCTGCCGGACTTTCACAAGCTGTTTGATCTGGCGCCGCTTGACTCGCTCAGGCCGGGCTCTGCCACAGCCGGCAGATAAATCAGGCCGCAAGGAGCGCTCTGCATGGGATGGTTCAGCAACCTGAAAATCGGAACAAAAATACTCCTCGGTTTTGCCACCATCATACTGATCTCATTGTTGGTAGCGGGCGCCAGCATCCTGGGAATGGCCAGAATCGACGATCTGCTGGTAATAATCAACAAAACCACCATGCGCCAGATCGTTTACTCCAATGACATCAACGCCAATCTGACGCTCCATAACCGGCGGGCGCTGCGCCACATCCTCAACCCTGGGCTGGAATGGATGGAGCAGATCCAAAGCCAGATGCGGGTGAACGAACTGGCCATCAGCGATCTGCTGGAGAAATACCGTGCCACCCAGCTGGACCCCACCGAGCAGAGCCTGCTGGAACGTTTCGCCAGGGTCTGGCCCGATTATGTCACGATCATCGGCCAAGTGACCCGCCTGTCGCTGAACGGCAACAAGGATGCCGCACTGCGGCTGGTGGAGAACGATGCCCGGGATCGTTTCCACGAACTGGAAGATACCCTGGACGACCTGATCAAGTACAATGTGGCCGAAGGGAAGCGAGGCGATGAGGAGGCCGAGCAGCTTTACCACACACTGCGCAACTCGCTGATCGCACTGATGCTCTTTTCCCTGCTGATTGCCCTGATTATCGCCCTGCAGATCAGCCGCAGCGTGGCGGATCCGATCCGCACGGCCCTGGACGCGCTGGGCGTGCTGTCGCGGGGAGCCGAAGACAAGGCCGTACTGGCCGAGGCGATCGCCGATGGCGACCTGAATCGCCAGGTGCTGATAACACAACCGCTGGATCTGGCTCCGGACAGCTTCACCAGGGACGAGGCGGGAGTGCTGCTGCGGACTGTTTCGGATATGTGCGCGCTGCAGGCCAAACAGGACATGGCTTTGGCCCGCATGACCGAGGCGCTGCGCCATGTGCGGCAGGAGGAGCTTGACCGGGACTGGCTGAAAAACGGCATCAACGGAATGAACGACCTGCTGCGCGGAGAGCGTTCGTTGCAGGATGTGCTGCAGCAGTGCCTGTCGTATCTCTGCGGCTACCTGGGAGCCGCCGCCGGTGCATTTTATCTGTGGAACGACCGCACGGGAGTATTGGAGCTGGCGGCCGGCCATGCGCTCAAGGAGCGGGAGGCCGGGGCCGGCTACCAGCTGGGGCAGGGGCTGGCCGGCCAGGCCGCCCGCGATCAGAAGATCATTATCCTGTCCGATGTGCCGGCCGGCTACCTGACGGTCAGTTCGGGGCTGGGTGAGGCGGAGCCGCTGACGATCGCCGCCCTGCCGCTGATCCACGACAAGCGCCTGATCGGTGTGGTCGAGACCGCTTCCTTCCATTCCTTCGGCGACCGGGAAAATGAACTGTTCGAACTGGCCCGCAGGGTGCTTGCCACCGGCGTGGGGGTCACCATATCCCGCAGCCTGGTGGACGAGCTGCTGGAACAGACCCAATCCCAGACCGAGGAGCTGCGCGTTCAGCAGGAGCAGCTGCAGCAGACCAATGAAGAGCTGGAAGAACGGGCCCAGATGCTGGAGCAGCAGCGTGAGCAGATTCGGATCAAGAACCGCGAGGTCGAGGAGACCAGCCGCCAATTGCAGCGCAAAGCGGAGGAACTGGAGCGTATCAGCGCCTATAAGTCCGAATTTCTGGCCAATATGTCCCACGAGCTGCGCACCCCGCTCAACAGCCTCCTGATCCTCTCGCGCCTGCTGATGGACAACCGGGAAGGCAATTTAAGCGAGAAACAGATCGAATTCGCCCGCACCATGAACAGCGCCGGCAACGATCTGCTCAATCTGATCAACGACATTCTGGATCTTTCCAAGGTCGAAGCCGGACGGCTGGAATTCCATTATGAATCCCTGCCGCTGACGGAGCTCTTCGGCCATTTGGGCTCCCTGTTCAACCCGCTAGCGGACCAAAAGGGGATCGTTTTCGAGTGCAGCGGAGCGCCGGATCTTCCGGAATCAGTCCGCATCGACGGGCAGCGCACCCAGCAGATCCTGAAAAACCTGCTTTCCAACGCCTTCAAGTTCACGTCCCACGGCTCGATTTCGCTCAAGGCCTTCCTTCCCGGCCAGAACGACAATCCCCTGCCGCAGCCGGCCGTCGCCTTTTCGGTGATCGACAGCGGCATCGGCATCCCGCCTGAAAAGCAGGAGATCATATTCCAGGCCTTCCAGCAGGGAGACGGCAGCACCAGCCGGAAATTCGGCGGAACCGGCCTGGGGCTCTCCATCTCGCGCCAGCTGGCCCGCGCCATGGCGGGTGACATCACCCTGGAAAGCCGCGAAGGAGATGGCAGCATTTTTACGCTCTACCTGCCGCTGGAGCCGCACGAAGCTGCCGGAGCTGAATCATCGGCTGCCCCTCGCACGAGCACAGGCGGCAGGACCGAACAGATGGCTCCGGCGGCGTTCCCTCCCCGAAAAGCTGATGCAGCCTCACCTTCCCCGCTGCCTGATGACCGCCACCAGATTCAAGGGGGGCAAAAGAGCATCCTGATTATCGAGGATGATCTCGGCTTTGCGCGCATCCTGATGGAGATGGTCCGGGAGCGCGGCTTTGCGGCCCTTTCGGCGGGCAACGGCGAAGACGGGCTGTATCTGGCCGACCATTTCCTGCCCGATGCCATCATTCTGGATGTCATGCTGCCCCATGTGGACGGCTGGGGGGTCATGCGCCTGCTGAAGGAAAATCCCCGCACCCGCCATATTCCGGTGCATTTCCTGACCTGCCTGGAAGAGCGCCAGAAAGCCATGGCCATGGGCGCGATCGGCTTTGTCACCAAACCGGTTGACCCGGATCAGCTGGCGCAGATCTTTTCCACCATCGAGAGCGCCATTTCCTGCTCGGTCAGAAAGCTGCTGATCGTGGAGGATGACCAGAATGAAGCCAAAAGCCTGCTGGCGCTGCTGGAGGGGCGGGATGTGGAGATCAGCCTGGCCGGCAGCGGTGACGAGGCCATCAGCCTGCTCTCCCGGGAACATTTCGACTGTATGGTGCTCGACCTGGGGCTCTCGGACATGTCCGGCTTCGACCTGCTGGAACATATCCGCAGGCAGGATGAAAACCGGCGCCTGCCGGTCATCATCCACACCGGCAGAAATCTGACCCGCGAAGAGGAGCTGAAGCTGCGCCACTACACCGAAAGCATCATCATCAAAGGGGCCAAAAGTCCCGAGCGGCTGCTGAATGAAGCCACCCTCTTCCTGCACCAGGTGGAAAGCTCGCTCAACCCCGACAAACAGCGCATGCTGCGGGCCTCGCTGGACAAGGAGACCATGCTGGAAGGGAAGAAGATCCTGCTGGTGGACGACGACATGCGCAACGTCTTCTCCATCACCAGTGTACTGACCGACAAGCACATGACCGTGGTTGAGGCGGAAAACGGCCGGGAAGCGCTGCAGCGCCTGGAGGAACATCCGGACGTCAATCTGGTGCTGATGGACATCATGATGCCGGAGATGGATGGCTATGAAACCATCCGCGCCATTCGCAAGGATCCCCGTTTCGCAAAACTCCACATCATCGCCATGACCGCCAAAGCGCTGAAAGGGGATCAGGAGAGATGCCTGCAGGCCGGGGCCAGCGACTATATCGCTAAACCGATCGATGTGGACAAACTGCTGTCACTGATGCGGGTCTGGCTGTACCAGCAAGGATAAGCGATGAACAACGACGGGATTTTCGACATCGAGAGCAGACTGCTGCTGGAGGCGCTCCAGCAGGTCTACGGTTACGACTTTCGGGATTACGCCGAATCGTCACTCCGGCGGCGGCTGCTCAACTGGCTGTCCGGCTCGGGCTTTGCCAACCTGTCCGAGGCCCAGGGACGGCTGCTGCGGGACCGTAATCTGCTGGACCAGTTCGTCTGCGGCATCACCGTCAATGTTTCCGAGATGTTCCGCGATCCGCTTTTTTTCAGGGCAGTGCGCGAACAGGTCGTTCCCCATCTCAAAACCTACTCCTTTGTCAAGATCTGGCATGCCGGCTGCGCCAGCGGCGAAGAGGTCTATTCCATGGCGATCCTGCTCCGGGAGGAGGGGCTGCAGGGGCGCTACCGGATCTACGCCACCGATGTCAACGAGGAGGTATTGAGCAAGGCCCGCGAAGGGATCTACCCGCTGAAGGAGATGCAGCGCTTCATCCGGAATTACCAGAAAAGCGGCGGACAGCATGATTTCGCCGATTATTACACCGCCCGCTACGACCACGCCATGCTGATGCCCGAACTAAAGAAGGAGATCGTTTTTGCGGCTCACAACCTGGCGGTGGACGCCGACTTCGGCGAGATGAACATGGTGGTCTGCCGCAATGTGATGATCTATTTCAAGGCCGCCCTGAAGGAACGGGTGCTGGAGCTTTTCGATCGGGCCCTGCTGCCGGGCGGCTTTCTCTGTCTCGGCCAGAAGGAGTCTCTGGAAAAGCGGGGCGTCGCGGGAAATTACGATGAACTGGCCAGGGGGACGCGCATCTATGTCAAACGCTACCTGCAATCCTGACAAACGAGTGTTCCGGGTGGTGGTGCTTGGGGTGTCCACCGGCGGTGTCCAGGCCCTCAAACGGCTTCTGGGCGCCTTGCCGGCCGACTTCCCGCTGCCGATTCTGATCGTGCAGCACATCAGCCCGGAAGCGGGAAACGGCTTGGCCCGACTGCTGGACGAACTGTGCGCCATCCGGGTCAAGGAAGCTGACGAGGAAGAAACCATGGAGCCCGGCTGCGTGTATCTGGCCCCCCCCAACTATCACCTGCTGCTGGAAAAGGATGCCGTCCTGTCGCTTTCCAGCGAACCGCCGGTCAACTTTGCCCGCCCCTCAGCCGATGTGCTCTTTGAATCGGCCGCAGCCGCCTTTGGCAGGGGCGTGATCGGAATCGTCCTGACCGGAGCCGGCTATGACGGCGGGCGCGGACTGCAGCGGATACAGGAAGAAGGGGGGCTGACCGTCATCCAGGATCCGGTCGAAGCCGAGGCGCCCTCCATGCCCGAGCATGCCTTAAGTCTGGTTGCCGCCGACCACGTCATCAGCCTGGAGCTGCTGCCCGCCCTGCTGCAGCTGCTGGCCGGCAGACATTCTGAACAAGGAGAGCCGTCATGATGCGGGAACAGGAAAGCATTTCGATCCTGCTGGTGGATGACCGGCCGGAAAACCTGACGGCGCTTGAAGCGCTCCTGTCCGACCTGGGGCTCAATCTGGTCAAGGCCCTCTCCGGCAACGACGCCCTGCGCCTCTCCCTGAAACATGATTTCGCTCTGGTGCTGCTGGATGTGCAGATGCCGGACATGGACGGCTTTGAAACCGCCGAACTGATGCGCTCCAACCCGAAAACCAGGCATCTGCCGATCATCTTCGTCACTGCCGGCATGAAAGACATCAGCTGCCAGTTCAAGGGCTATGATGCCGGAGCGGTGGATTACCTGCTCAAGCCGCTGGAACCGGCAATCCTGCGCAGCAAGGTCAAGGTGTTTCGCGACCTGTATCTGCTGCGCAGAGAGCTTGAAAAGCGCGAGGCTTCCCTGGAAAGCCTGGTGAACGAGCGCACCGCCGAACTGGTGCGGACAGCGGATCATCTGCTGGAAAGTGAGGAGCGCTATCGCAACGCCTTTGAGCTGGCGGCGGTCGGGATCGCCCATGTGGCTCTGGACGGGCGTTTTGTCAGGGTTAATGCCAAACTATGCGAAACAACTGGACACTTTCCGTCGGAACTGCAGAAACTGACGATCGGGGACGTAACCCATCCGGAGGATCGGGAGCTTGAACAGGCCGACCTGCGCTCGCTGCTGGAGGGGAAAATTTCTTCCTATGCGGTTGAAAAACGTTTTATCCACCGTGACGGCAACGCCGTCTGGGTGCATATGGCCGTCTCCCTGGCCCGGGAGGAAAATGGCAGTCCGAAATACTTCATCAGTGTCATCGAGGATGTCACCGGACGCAAACGGCTGGAGGAACAGCTGCTCCAGTCACAGAAGATGGAGGCCATCGGTCAGCTGGCGGGGGGCATCGCCCACGATTTCAACAACATCCTCAGCGTCATCATCGGCTATGGTAACCTGGCCCAGATCAGCATGAAGCCCGAAAGTCCCCATAAACCGCACATAGACCATATCATTGCCGCTTCGGAAAAGGCTGCCCAGCTCACCAGGGGATTGCTGGTTTTCAGCCGCAAACAGGAGATGAAGCAGCAGCCGCTGGAGCTGAACGGGTTGATCGATAACGCCGCCAAGCTCCTCAAGCGGGTCATCGGTGAGGATATCCGGCTGGAAACCGCCTTCCACCAGAACCAACTCCATGTCAACGCCGACGGCGGCCAGATCGACCAGGTGCTGATGAACCTTGCCACCAATGCGCGGGACGCCATGCCGGCCGGCGGGCGCTTCTGCATTTCAACCGAAGAGGTGGAGATGGACAGCTCCTTTGTCAACCGCTACGGCTTCGGCAAACCGGGCAGATACGCCCTGATCAATGTATCGGATACCGGCAAGGGGATGGATCAAGCCACCGTCCAGAAGATTTTCGACCCGTTTTTCACCACCAAGGAATCCGGCAAGGGCACCGGTCTGGGAATGTCGATCGTGTATGGCATCATCAGCCAGCACAACGGCTATATCAAGGTTTACAGCGAGCCGGGCATCGGAACCACCTTGCGGCTGTACCTGCCGCTGATCGAGACGCAGGATGCCGCAGCACCCGCAACCGCACCGGCACTGCCACGGGGAGGTACGGAAACCATCCTGCTGGCCGAAGATGACCAGATCATCCGCGATCTGGAGGTCAACGTTCTGCAGGAGTTCGGCTACAAGGTTCTGATCGCCCGTGACGGGCAGGAAGCGGTCGATATGTTCCAGGTTCAGCCGGACGGCATCGACCTGGTGCTGCTGGACATGATCATGCCCAACAAGAACGGCTCCCAGGCCTGCCGGGAAATCCGCGCGCTGCGACCGGACATCAAGGTGCTGTTCATCAGCGGCTACACCGCCGATCTGATCCAGGAACGGGGGTTGGGGCAAGACGGCGTAGAGCTGATCATGAAACCGGTCTCGCCGGCTGGTCTGGCCAGAAAAATCCGGGAACTGCTGGACGGAGTCAGTCGTCCCTGAACACCCAAATTTCAATTCCCAACAAACCAAAACAACCGATCCGCGATTGTAGATCCGGCGCCGGGATGCTACAATCTCCCGCCCGATTATGCCGAAATCACATTTTACGAGGTATGCCCCTGATGGCGCCTGAAGCGGCAGCGACATTAATCCGTCATACCCGAACCCGCGGCCTGCGGCGCTGGCTGCCCGGACTGGCGCTGCTGGCCCGCTACAACCGCTCGCTCTTTTCACAGGATCTGGCGGCCGGACTGGCGTTAACCGCCCTGCTGGCGCCGGTCGGCATGGGCTATGCCGAGGCGGCCGGCCTGTCCCCTATCTACGGCCTGTATGCCACCATAGTCCCGCTGCTGGCATACGCCCTGTTCGGACCGAGCCGCATTCTGGTGCTGGGCCCCGACTCTGCCCTGACAGCCCTGATCGCCGCCGCCATCCTGCCGCTGGCCGCCGGCGATCCCGTCCATGCCGCGGCACTGGCGGCCATGCTGGCGGTCATTACCGGACTGATCTGCATCCTGGCCGGCCTGGCCCGTTTCGGCTTCATCACCGATCTGCTCTCCAAGCCGATTCGCTACGGCTACATGAACGGAATCGCCCTGACCCTGTTGATCGGGCAGCTGCCGAAAATACTGGGCTTTACGGTTGAAAGTGACAGTTTTCTGCATGCCGCAGCCGGGCTGGCAGGTGGTGTTCTGAACGGACGTGTCAACGTTATCAACTGCGCCATCGGCTTTTCGTGCCTGGCGCTGATCTTCGCTGCAAAACGCTGGGCGCCGCAGCTTCCGGGTGTACTGCTGGCGGTGGTTGGCGCCACCCTGTCGGTCTGGCTGTTCGATCTGGGGGGACAGGTTGCGACCGTCGGAGCGCTGCCGCAGGGGCTGCCCGGCTTCAGCTTCCCGAATGTCACCCTTGACGAATTCAAAACTCTCTGCGCCGCCGCGTTTGCGATCGCGCTGGTTTCTATCACCAACATGAGTGTGCTGTCACGAATTTACGCCCTGCGGGGCGGTTATTACGTGGACGACAACCAGGAGCTGGTCGCCCTGGGAATTGCCAACCTGACCACCGGGCTCTTTCAGGGTTATCCCATCAGCAGCAGTTCTTCACGCACACCGGTGGCCGAATCGGCCGGCGCCAAGACACAGATGACCGGCGTGGTCGGCGCGGTCTGCATCGCCCTGCTTTTGATCTTCGCGCCCCGGCTGATGATCCATCTCCCCACGGCTGCCCTGGGTGCGGTCGTCATTTCGGCCTGTGCTTCGATCGTTGAGTTTTCCCCGGTGCGGCGATTGTATTATCATCGCCGGGGCGAGTTTTACCTGTCGATGGTCTGTTTTCTGGGAGTGGCCGCGCTGGGAGTGATCCAGGGCATCTTCATCGCCGTCGGCCTGGCACTGATGGCATTCATCTGGCGCGCCTGGCGTCCGCATTGTGCCGTGCTGGGGCGGGTTGACGGCATCAAGGGCTATCATGACATCGTGCGCCACCCCGAAGCCCGCCGGATTCCCGGTCTGGTGCTGTTCCGCTGGGATGCGCCGCTGTTCTTCGCCAACGCCGAGTATTTCAGGGAGCAGGCGCTCAAGGCGGTCACAAGCGCGCCGACGCCGACCAGATGGATTGTGGTCGCGGCCGACCCGGTCACCGATGTGGATATCACCGCCGCCGATGTGCTGGCCGAACTGGTTGCGGAACTGCAGCAGGCCGGCATAGAATTATGCTTTGCCCAGATGAAAGGGCCGGTCAAGGATCATCTCAAGCGCTACGGACTGTACACCAGGATCGGCATGGAAAATTTCTTCCCCACCATCGGGCAGGCGGTTGACAACTACCTGATCAAGCATCAGGTCGTCTGGCGCGACTGGGAGGACGACAAAAACAGGGGCGACGCAACCCTCTGGTGACGAATCCGCACACTCTACACCTTCATTTCAGGAGCACCCATGAACACCCCATTGACACTCGGCTTTTCCCCCTGTCCCAACGACACCTTCATGTTCTATCCGCTGGTTCACAGCCTGGTCGACACCGGCGGGCTCTCTTACCGGGAGCGGCTGGAAGACGTGGAAACTCTTAATCAGCTGGCGCTCAAGGGGACTTTGGATGTCAGCAAGGTTTCCTACCACGCCCTGGGGCATATCCGCGACGAGTACGCCCTGCTGCGGGCCGGCAGCGCCCTGGGGCGCGGCTGCGGGCCGCTGCTGGTGGCCAGCGCCAACCTCGACCCATCCGACCTGCGCGGCCGCACCATCGCCGTGCCGGGGCGCTACACCACCGCCCTGCTGCTGCTGCGCCTGTTCGACCCATCCCTGACCAACTTCATCGTGATGCCCTTCAACGAAATCATGGATACGGTTCTGAAGGGCAACGCCGACGCCGGACTGATCATCCACGAATCGCGCTTCACCTACCAGGGTTATGGACTGCACAAGCTGCTGGACCTGGGTGAGTGGTGGGAAGCGCAAACCGGCCTGCCGATCCCGCTGGGGGGCATCGTGGCCCGCCGCAGTCTGGGCGCCGAAACCATCGCGGCCGTGGAGCGGGCGCTGCAGTCCGGAGTCGAATACGCCCGCAGCCACCCGGATCAGGCCGCCCACTACATCGGCGAACACGCCCAGGAGATGAGCGCCCAGGTCTGCGCGGCCCACATCGATCTGTACGTCAACGATTTTTCGCGGGATCTGGGTCAGGAGGGGATTCAGGCCATAACGCATCTGCTACAGCGGGCCGAGCAGGCCGGCATCATCCCGCGTTCGGACATGCCGCTGTTTGCCTGATCCGACTGGATGAATTTCATACGTATGCAAAAAGAAACGGCTCGGGGATGCGAGCCGTTTCTTTTGCTACTTCGTTCAGTGGCAGGTTTACTTGTAATAGCCGACCGCGCAGACCTGATCACCAACTTTGGTTACAAAGGTAAACTTCCGCGCGGGCACGGTACTCCCCGGACGCGGCCACATATAGGAAACCCCGGCAATCGAACCTTCCTTGGCGGTTGAATAAATATTTTCTCCCAGCGCCTGGCCGGCTGTATCCTTAAGCCCTTTCAGGCTCTTGCCAACCAGCGTGGGATGGGCGGTAAAATTACCATCCGGTCCGCCACAGAAGGGATAGAGATCGCGATCCTTGAATCCTCCCTCACCCTTGGTGAATTTTTTCAAGGCGGCCGCTTTGTTGGTTTTAATGGCATCAACCGCTCTTTCAAGCATCGCTTTTGCCTCTTCAGCGGTGCCAAAATTGTCGGCAAAGGCGGGTGACGAAGTGGAAAGCAGCAGAGCTCCCAGCGCAACCAGTTTACTGAAACGTTTCATAAAATCTCCTTTTGGCTGTGGTAACTGTTTTCAACTGTGATTGAGAGAAGGATTCAATCGTTATTTGCAACTAACAATAACATCATTTGATTTTCAATGCAATTGTTAATTTCAGGAGCATTATTCAATAATTATAGCAATTAACAGCAATGGCCAACCACCGTTTCAGCGCATTTGACAAAGCTTACTGCACCTCAACACCACTACATAAAGACACTGTTATTAATTATAAGCATGGCAAAATGAAAGGCCACCTGCCGCCGCAGATGGCCTTTCATTCAGAAGCGACATTTCAGTCGGACGTGCTGGATACCCTTTCACCAACCGTCATCTTCAGCGGGCAGTGTAATTTTTTACCACCTCCGGTATCAGCCGTTTGATATTGCTGATGCGCGTGGCATCCGAGGGGTGGGTGCTGAGGAATTCGGGCGGCGCCTGCCCCCCCTTCTGGGCTGCCATCCGCTCCCAGAACGGCACCGCCGCATTCGGGTCGTAGCCGGCCATGGTCATGAAGACCAGCCCCAGATGGTCGGCTTCGCTTTCCTGCATCCGGCCATAGGGCATGATCGCACCGTACTGTGCCCCCACACCGTAGACCGACATCCAGAGCTGCTGGGTCGCCGCGCCCTGGGTGGCCAGCGCGGTGGAGAGGGCCATCCCCCCCATCTGAGCCAGCAGCCCCTGACTCATGCGCTCGTTGCCATGCTCGGCAATGGCGTGGGCGATCTCGTGTCCCATTACCACCGCCAATCCGGCATCATCGACCGCAATCGGCAGGATACCGGTATAAACCACCACTTTGCCGCCCGGCATGCACCAGGCGTTGACCTGCTTGTCCTCCACCAGGTTGAATTCCCACTTGTAATTGCTCAATTGATCAGTCAAGCCGCTGGCGGCGAAGTAACGCTCAACCGCGTTCTGAATACGCAGACCAACCCGCTTGACGGCCTGGGTTTTCTGCTGGTCGGTGCTGACTTTATTTTCTTTCAAAAACTGGTCGTACTGCTGCAGACTCATGGAAAGCATGGATGAACCGGGAATCAGGTTGAGCTGCGAACGGCCGGTGATCGGAACGGTACCGCAGGCGGTCAGAGAAAACAGGCAGATTGACAGGATGATGTAACGGAACACGATAAAACCTCCTTGCTATCGGGATATGATGTTTGCCAGCAGATCAAGCAAAGGCTGGGGATGGATCCCCAGCGCCACGGTTGCAGCAGTTGGTACGGCCAGTGCGAGTATTTCATAAATGCTCAAGGGGCGGACAGCCCCGTTTTCCACTGCTGGCTTCATATACAGCATCACCACCACCCGCAGGTAGAAAAAAACCGCCACCAGCGCCGCCGCCATGCCCGCCAGCGCCAGGGCTGTCTCCCCCTGTTTCAGTGCCGCGCTGAAAACCCCGAATTTGGCGATAAAACCGGCCGCCGGCGGTATGCCGGCCAGCGAGAACATGGCCAGCGCCAGGGTTCCTCCGGCCAGCGGGCAGCGATAGCCCAGGCCGCGATACTCATCCAGGCTGGTCAATTCGTAGTTATCCGACAGCACCGACAGCGCTCCGAAGGACGCCAGTCCAGCCGAGGCATAGGCCACCAGGTAGAAAAGCGCCGCCCGCAGGCCGCCGGAGGGGGCGGCGGTCAGGGCCAGCGCCACATAACCCATCTGGCCGACCGATGACCAGGCCAGCATACGCTTGATATTATTCTGAACCAGCGCCGCAAGATTTCCGGCCAGCATCGACAGCAGCGCCAGCCCCCATAACAGGTCGCGCAGTCCGTGCCAAGCTCCAAAGAGCGGCAGCAGGAGCAGCA
The DNA here is from genome assembly GCA_021850095.1 of Deltaproteobacteria bacterium. Lineage (GTDB taxonomy): Bacteria > Desulfobacterota > Desulfuromonadia > Geobacterales > Pseudopelobacteraceae > JACRCG01. Next base: position 38,586 of record JAJZRX010000012.1, on the reverse strand, counting down.
GCGCCGCCAGCGAGGCCCCCTTGGAGGCGGTGGAGAGCAGGGCCGTGACCGGCGCCGGAGCGCCCTGGTACACATCCGCCGTCCAGAGATGGGCTGGCGCCAAGGAAAGCTTGAAGGCCATTCCCAGCAGAACCAGACACGCGCCGGCCAGAAAGAGCGGGTCGGGATGCTTTCCGGCCGCAGCCAGTTCGGACAGCCTGAGTGAGCCGGTGCCAGCATACAGCAGCGCCATTCCCATGGCAAGAATCGCGGCCGAAAGGGTTCCGTTCAGCAGGTATTTCAGGCCGGCCTCGCCCCCTTTGACCGAATCACGCCTGATAGCCACCAGAATGTAAAAGCCGAAGGTGAAGGCTTCCAATCCCAAAAAGAGCATCAGCAGATCTGTCGCGGCGCAGGCCGCCCCCATTCCGGCCAAAGTGAACAGCAGCGTGGCGGGGTATTCCTCACCGGCGATATTCCGGCGTCGATTGTAGCCGGCCGCCAGCAGCAGCGCCACCAGACCGGTCGAATTGAGGAACAGGGCGAAGAAACGCGAAAAGGATGTTATCGCAAGACCCGGCATGACCGCCCCAACCGGGATCAGCAGACTCCCCAGCAGGGAAGCGCCGATCAGCGCCCCGGCCAGGCCGTACAGATAACCACCCGGCTTGAGCGCCCCGGCCAGCAGAACCAGGACGCTGCCGCCGGCCAGGATCAGCAAGGGTAATAATGCATATATATCCGAAACGGTCACAAGCCACCTCCGATCAGCAGCTGCACCGGAGCATGGATCAGATCCAAAAGCGGCGCGGGGTGCATCCCCATCCAGAGGTCAATCAGGGCCAGCAGCGTCAGTATGAAGATCTCACGGGCCGACAGATCGGCCAGCGGCAGGTGTTGACGCTCTTTTTGAAAAAGCAGCTCCTGCACCAGCCGCACGGTGTAGATCAGGGTCAGGACGATGCCGATAAAAGCCAGGGCCGCCACCAGCGGCGCCTTTTTCATTGTACCGGCCAGCACCAGAAATTCCCCCACGAAGTTGTTCAGGCCGGGCAGCCCCAGCGAGGCCAGCGAGAAGAACAGAAAAAAGAACGAATACTGGGGGATCTTGCCCCACAGGCCGCCAAAGGCGCTGATCTCGCGGGTATGGGCCCGTTCATCCAGCATTCCCACCAGACAGAACAGGGCTCCGGTGGTGACACCATGGTTGGCCATCTGCAGGATCGAACCGGACAGGGCCACCGGCTGCCAGGCGGCGATGCCGACGGCGACGTAGCCCATGTGGCCGATGCTGGAGTAGGCGATCAGGCGTTTCATATCCTGCTGGGCAAAGGCCACCAGCGAAGCGTAGATGATGCCGGTCAGGGCCAGGGTGTAAAAAAGCGGGGTCAGGGCCTGGGCAGCCAGGGGAAAGAGCGGGTAGCCGAAACGGATCAGCCCGTAGCTGCCGGTCTTGAGCAGCAGGCCGGCCAGCACGATACTGCCGGCGGTGGGGGCGTCGGTGTGGGCGTCCGGCAGCCAGGTGTGTAGCGGGAAGAGCGGAAACTTGATCGCAAAGGCCAGAAAGAAGGCCCCAAACAGCCAGAGTTGAACCCCGGCCGGAAGCTGGGTACGGAGCAGTTCCTGCAGTCCGAAGGTCATTATTCCGGTCTGTTGGATGTGCAGCAGCTGCAGGGCGATGATCGCCAGCAGCATCAGCAGCGAGCCGAACATGGTGAAGAGGAAGAACTTGATGGTGGAGTAGATCCGGCGGCCATGCCCCCAGATGCCGATCAGGAAGAACATCGGAATCAGCATGACCTCCCAGAACAGGTAAAACAGGGCCAGATCCAGGGCCAGAAAGACCCCCATGATGCCGGCCTCCATGATCAGCATCAATGTAAGGAACAGACCGGTTTTCTCTCTGATCGAGTTCCACGACACCAAAAGCGCAATGCAGAAGGTCAGGGCGGTCAGCATGACCATCAGCAGCGAGATGCCGTCCAGTCCCAGCGTGTAGCGGATGCCAAAAGCCGGAATCCAGGGGGCATCCTCGGCCAGCAGATAACCGGGTAGTTTTGGCGGCAGCGTTGCCAGATCCCGCCAGCCGGCATACAACCAGGCACTCAGGGCCAGCTCGACCAGCGCCACACCCAGGGCGACCGGACGGGCCGAGACCCGGCAGTTCCAGACCGGCAGAAGCAGCAGGCAGCCGGCCAGCGGCAGAAAAATCAGGATTGTCAGCAGCGGATAGTCAGTCAGCACAATGGCCTTTCAGATCATCTCAAAAAATGCCCAGACAACATAACCCAGCACGGCCGCGACACCGCCCGCCAGGGCGATCAGCGAGGTCGCCACCCGGCCGTTGCTCCAGGCGGCCGGCAGCCCCCCCAGCCTGACGGTAAAACGCGCCAGACTATCCAGGACGCCGTCAATGACCGCCCCGTCGATCTTCTTCCAGAAAAAGCCCGCCAGCCAGACAAAGGGGCGAATCAGGATCAGGCGATACAGGTCGTCCAGCATCCAGCCGGCCTGCGGCAGGCGGATATACAGCGGGGCAGCGCCGCTTTCGGTTGCCAGCGATTGCTCCCGGCGCTGGCCGGTATAGCGCGACCAGGCCAGCCCCAATCCCAGCAGGCAGGCCGTGGCGGCCATGATCTGCAGAATGATCTCGGTGCTGTGCGAAGCATGCTCCGCCGCCGTGAAACCGGGAATCGCCCCCAGAAAGCCGGACAGCAGGCCATGCTCCGTCAGGTAACCCGGCAGGTTGAGAAGCCCGCCCGACAAACCCAGCAGCGCCAGCGGGATCAGGGTCAGGGTCATGATCGCGGGAAGATGCGAGGTTTTAAGCTCTCCTTTTTCAAAGGAGGGAGCAGCATCCCCATGGAACACGACGAACAGCATGCGGAAGGTGTAAAAGGCGGTCAGCAGCGCCGTCAGCAGTCCCAGGGCGAACAGCCCGCCATACAGCGGGCCGCCCCGCTCGAAAACCGCCGTCAGGATGGCGTCCTTGCTGAAGAAGCCGCCGCTGCCCGGAAAGCCGGCCAGGCAGAACGCCCCGGCCAGAAACGGCCAGTAGACCGCCGGAAGCTGGCGCTTCACCCCCCCCATGCGAAAGATGTCCTGCTGGTGATGCAGGGCGGTGATGACGCAGCCGGCCCCCAGAAACAGCAGCGCCTTGAAGAAGGCGTGGGTCAGCAGGTGGAAGGTTGAGGCGGTCAGCGCCCCGGCCCCCACCCCCAGCACCATATAGCCGATCTGGCTGATGGTGGAATAGGCCAGAATCCGCTTCAGATCGCGCTGAACACAGGCGCTGGTAGCGGCATAGAAGGCGGTCAGAGCGCCGACGATCGCAATGGCGGCCAGAGTAACGGGTGATGAGCCGATCAGCGGGAACATGCGCGCCAGCAGATAAACCCCGGCCGTGACCATCGTGGCAGCGTGGATCTGGGCCGAGACCGGCGTGGGGCCGGCCATGGCATCCGGCAGCCAGACCGAAAGCGGCAGCTGGGCCGATTTGCCGGCCGCGCCGATCAGCAGCAGGATACCGATGGCGGTGATGATTCCGGACGGCATCAGAAAGCCCATCCCGTTCAGTTCGCTGATCGACTCGGTGCCGAACAACTGGAACAGCCAGACGATGGCGATGCCGAATGCGGTATCGCCGATACGGGTGACGATGAAGGCCTTGCGCCCGGCGGTGGCATTTTTGGGATCGCTGTACCAGAAACCGATCAGGGCGTAGGAGCAGAAACCGACCCCTTCCCACCCCAGATACAGCAGCGGCAGATTTTCGGCCAGAATCAGGGTCAGCATGGCAAAGACAAAAATGTTCAGCAGAGCGAAGTAGCGGGCATAGGCCGGGTCATCCTTCATGTAGCCGACCGAATAAAGGTGGATCAGACCGCAGACGAAGGTGATCATCAGGGTCAGCGTCAGCGAAAGCTGGTCGAGATAAAGGGCGAGAGGGGCTTTGAAGTCGAAATCCGACAGCCAGGAAGCGTATTCAACCCTGACCGGACCGCTAAAATCGAGCACAGCGAGGACGGAACCGGCAAAGGCCCCCCAGATGGCTCCGCAGGCGATGGTCTCACCCAGGCGGCGGGGGAGCTTGTCGCCGACCAGAGCGTTGAAGAGACCGCCCAGCAGGGGCAGCAGAACTATGAGGGCAAGGTAGAGTTTCATGGTTTCCTATGGCTGTTCAGTGATTGAAAAAGTGGGGGCACTAACCGGCGCGCAGTCTTTTTGCGCGACCGGTTGAGCGAGTAGTCAGGCGCGAAGGAGTCTCAATCAGGCGACCACTGATATACTTATGCAAGACACTGGCAATGAGCGTTTGATATGGAATTCCTTCTTCAACTGCCTTTTCCTGAATGTCCTTCAAGTCTGGAGTAGAGAGCCTGATGTTCACACGTCGATCTTTGATAAACGTCTCGTGCGCCGCCGAACGGTACTTCTCAAGTTCAGATTTAGAAGTGATTGTGGATTTTATCTCCCCTTTTTCATAAGCAGCGAGTATTTCCTGTTCATAATCATCAAGTTTGATTTTTTTCATATCTTTAACTCCTTTACAGGTAGTCCCTCGTCGCCTTCCGGCTTGGGATAACCGTTTTCAGAAAATAAAATTCAGATTCTTCCACAAAAGGCACCAGATAAACATAATCTTCGAACGCCACAACAAAGATTGATTGATTTGGATACTTTTCAAGGTTTGGGTGTGGGATACAATCCAGTAGCCCATCTCCTTCGATGGCAAGCACAATTTGTTCGAAGGAGATATCCCGTTCGCTCTTCAGTTCTGCGTTTTTTTGGTGGTTCCAACGAAAATGTTTCATGATGTTACGATACCTAAACGTGTGCCTTTTGTCATCAGGCTTTTTCCGCCTAACTGGGTGCCCGGTTCACCCGCTTCGCCCGGTCGGTTTTCCGGGCGTGACGGCATGCAACCGGCTGGTTGGAAGCTTATCCCTCCGATTTCACTGATGCAAACTCTCCGGCTGTAAAGTGCTGTCAATTGAGGCTTCATAGGTTGTTGATTTTCTCAGGTTTTTCAGCCTTTAATCGCTTTTATTTGCCTTTTCGATTTTTACTGTCCGCAGAACAACTCTGCCAGTTTCCTTCTCTGCAGAAACTGCCACGATTATCAATCCTCCACTGAAGTGTCTGGTTCAAAGCGTTCCTTTATTAATAATTTGATTTTTTCCCACTTCTCATGATGCTTTTCAAGGTCGGTCGGACGAACGCCACAGCCAGCATAAGGCTTGCCGGACTTATTAACTTGATCAAGAAAATACAAACAACCATTATTGATCTCTATTTTTCGATTAGGACTTTTTTTGAGGCAATTTTTCTTTTTATTTTTTAACAACTTTAGCCAATCCTTATAGGTCAAGACATAGAAGTCTGGTCTTTGGGTTTCTCCTTTTCCCGCAAAATCAACAAAAACCAAGAAAGCGTCAGATGAATCTATCCCCTTGCAATTTGGCCAATCATCGCCTTGTTTGCATTTAACTTCAATTCTGGCGTAACCACCTGCGTGACAGACAAGTAGATCGGTTCTTTTTTGATTTCCAAATGTTAGTTGAGCATAGATATTTCTTCGGCATAGTTCTGAAGCTACTGCCAACTCTCCTGCAATTCCAAGTACCGCCTTGTCAATCTTCATTTTTTCTCCCTCCAACTCGCTATTGACCCAATGGAACATTTATCCCGCCACGGCAGTTGATCTTTACCAAGTTGCGCTGGATGTCCCATTCTGATCTGCATCCTCGAACCATACGATATCGGTGATGCAGATATAAAGGAATCGACTCACCCCTTCATCCCGCTGAAGGCATCCGTATCCACCGTCTTACGCCGACGGTGCAGATAAACCACCATCGCCAATGCCAGCGACACCTCGGCCGAGGTCAGCGCCATGATGAAGATCGCGAACAGTTGGCCATCGGCATTACCCCAACGGGCCGAGCCCCCCACGAAGACCAGCATGACCGCATTCAGCATGACCTCGATGCAGACCAGCATCATGATCAGGTTGGCGCGCCAGGCCAATAATCCCCACAGGCCGATGAAAAACAGCAGGCCAGCCAGGATCAGGATATGCTCGAGCGGGACGATCATGGCCCCTCACCCGGACTTCGGCCAACGTTTCCCTGCGAGGGTGAGGGCTGGCGCTGCCGCCCCAGATACAGTGCCCCCACCAGCGCAAACAGCAGCTGCAGCGAAACCAGCTCCACCGCCAGGCCATGTTCGCGGAACAGACGCAGCGCAACTTCGCGGATCGACAGCCCGGCAGGATGTGCGGCCACGGCTGCAGAGCGTGAGATAACAATCACCGCCAGCGAAGCGATGCTGGCGCCCGCCAGCAGCAGCGCCGGCAGCCACTCCTTCCAGCCAGGCGAGAGCCCCTTTTCCGGGTGCCCCAGATCGAGCATCATGATCACGAACAAAAACAGCACCATGATGGCGCCGGCGTAGAGGATCACCTCGAAGGCCGCCACCAGCGGCGCCATCAGCAGATAGAAGATGATCGCCATGGAAAACAGCGAGGTCACCAGATACATAATGGCATGCACCGGATGTTTTTCGGTGATGGCCAGGATCGTGGCGATGACCGCCGTGGCGGCCAGCAGGTAAAAGATGGTTTGTTCGATCATGGCATCAGACTCCGGACATCCACGGGAGGGGTTTCCTCCACCCCCGCCCCGCGCGGCTGGGTCACGCCGATCCCGGAATGTTTGTAGAAATTGTAGCCGGCATCCTTGCCGCAGCCGTTAATCAGCAGATCCTCCTTCTCGTAAACCAGATCCATGATGTCGCGCTTGCAGATTTCAAAATCGGGGGTCATCTGGATAGCCAGGGTCGGGCAGGCCTCGGCGCACAATCCGCAGAAGATGCAGCGCGAGAAGTTGATCCGGAACCAGGCCGCATAACGGCGGCCATCTTCGCACTCGGCCGACTGCATCGAAATGCAGTCCACCGGGCAGGCCGCCGAACAGAGGTAGCAGGCCACGCAGCGCTCGTCGCCATCCGGATCGTGGGTCAGAACGATCCGGGCCCGGAAGCGCGGATAGGGTATCCGTTTTTCCTCGGGGTACTGGATCGTGACCGGCTTGCGCAGCATGTGGCGCAGGGTGACGCCGAATCCGCCCAGAATCGCTTTTGTGTCGGAAAAAATGCTCATCGTATAAAGACAGAACGCGGAATCTACCGGATATGAACGGATGTACGCGGATACTGACAAAGACAAAAAATATCTTTAAAAATCCGCGCAAATCCGTTCAATCCGCGTCATCCGCGTTCTATTGCCTTTCCTTTTTTTCGTAATCAAGCGTTGCCGTGCTTGGCGCGCTCGGCCTTTTTCAGCAGGGCCGACGCCAGCGGGTGCTCGTTGTTCTCGGCATACCGACTGGCGGTGTTGCCGGCCGGTGTTTTGATGGAGGGGTTGGCGCCTCCGTCCAGCAGGGCCTGAACGGTTTTGTTGCAACCGTAGATGGCGGCAAACATCAGCGGCGTATGACCTTCGTTGTCAAGGGCATCAACATCGGCGCCCTTTTCGATCAGCATGTTGACAATTTCGGTGTGCCCGTTGGCGGCGGCATAGTGCAGGGCCGTTTTGCCCTTGTCGCTGCTGGCGGTGATGTCGGCGCCGCGATGCAGCAGGTCGTGGACAAAGTCCTTGAGACCCTCTTTGGATGCATTGATCAGCGGGGTGTGGCCATGACGGTTCTTCGCATTCACGCTTTCCATGTTCGACTCCTCCCTTTTCTGGGTTACATGATCGGACAGCACTGTCCGTGGATCAGCGGGTCAAAACAAGCCACCAGCCGGTGATCAGGATATTGATCAAAGCCAGCGGCGTCAGCACTTTCCACCCCAGATGCATGAGCTGGTCGTAGCGCAGCCGGGGCAGGGTGCCGCGCATCCAGATGAAGAAAAAAGCGAAGGCCAGCGTTTTCAGCGCAAACCAGACCACCGGCGGCAGCAGCGGGCCATGCCAGCCCCCCAGAAAAAAGGTGGTCGCCAAGCCCCCCAACACGATGATGTTGATGTATTCACCCACAAAGAACAGGCCGAAACGCATCCCGGAATATTCGCTGTGAAAACCGGCCACCAGCTCGCCTTCCGCTTCAGGCAGATCAAAGGGAATCCGCTTGCATTCGGCGCTGATGCTGATCAGGAAAATGATGAAGGCCAGCGGTTGGTAAAGGATGAACGGCATCGAAGCCTGGGCGGCGACAATATCGGTCAGACTGAAGGAGCGGGCCAGCATGACGACCGGCACCAGCGACAGCCCCATGGAAAGTTCGTAGGAGATCAGCTGGGCCAGACCGCGGATGCCCCCCAGCAGGGAATATTTGGAGTTGGAGGCCCAGCCGCCGATGGCCACGCCATAAACGGCGATGGAGGAGAGCGCCAGGAAGAACAGCAGCCCCACATTCAGGTCGGCCACCACCAGCGGCAGCTGGCGTCCGGCAATTGTCAGCGGAGCGCCGAAGGGAATCACGGCAAAGATCAGGATGGCGGGGATGGCGGCCATGGCCGGGGCCAGGTAGAACAGCCACCGGTCGGCGGCGGCCGGCATGAAATCTTCTTTGGTCAGGAGTTTGATCAGATCCGCCAGCGGCTGCAGCAGACCGAAGGGGCCGACGCGGTTGGGCCCCTTGCGATCCTGAACCCAGGCCAGGATCTTCCGCTCGGCAAACACCAGGTAGGCCGCCAGGGTCAGTACAACGAAAAAAACCAGTCCCAGCTTGGCGGCGAACAGCGCTATGTCCAGAGAAAAAGTTGCCATGAAAACCTGCTCAGCAAACAGGCAAGAGAAACACGAGCCACAAGAAAGCATCAGGTATTCCGTATACCACAGAATAGAATCAAACACCACCGGCTAATTCTTTCATTAAACAGCCAAATCTGGCGCATTTCAATTAAGCGCTTGAATCAAAAAGGGTCAGGACACTATAATGGCGCCCTCAAGGAGATATAATGATGAATGTCTTTCAGGCCGATTTCATAAAGAGCGCCGCAAAACCGAAGGATTACCCGCCACCCGGATTGCCGGAAGTGGCCTTTGTGGGGCGCTCCAATGTGGGAAAATCCTCGCTGATCAACGTGCTGGCCGGCCGCAAGGGGCTGGTCCGCACCAGTTCGACACCCGGACGGACGCAGCTGATCAATTTCTTCGACATCAACGGCATCCTGACCCTGGTGGATCTGCCCGGCTACGGCTACGCCAAGGCGCCGCCCGCTCTGCGCAAGCAGTGGGGGCCGATGATCGAGAGCTACCTGTCGCTGCGCGAAAGCCTCAAGGCGGTCGTGCTGATCCTGGATATCCGCCGGACCCCCTCCGACGGCGACCTGCAGATGCTGAAGTGGCTGGAGATGTACAACATCCCGCCCATTATCGTGCTGACCAAATGCGACAAACTCTCGAAAAACGAGCAGGCCAAGCAGAAAACCCTGATCGCGGCCGCCATCAAGCGTGACAAGGGCATGCTGTTGCCCTTCTCGGCCCTCTCCCGGGACGGGCGCGAGGGGATCTGGAACGAGATCGGCAGCGTGCTGGAGATTCAATTGACACCGGAAGGTCAATCATGAACAAGCCATCCGCAGCACCAGCCAGGTCTCCCATGCCGGACATGCAGAAGCGCCCGGATCATCGCCGGATTCCGATCTCCAAGGTCGGGGTCAAGGACATCAGCTACCCGATCGTGGTGATGGACAAGAACCGCACCCTGCAGCACACCGTGGCCAGGGTCAACATGTACGTCGATCTGCCGCACCACTTCAAGGGCACCCACATGAGCCGCTTCGTGGAGATCCTCAACAAATACCGCGAGCAGATCGCGCTGGACAAACTGGAAACCATCCTGGTGGAGATGAAGTCCAAACTGGGTTCGGCCAGCGCCCACCTGGAGATCCAGTTCCCCTACTTCATCGACAAAACCGCCCCGGTTTCGGGAGCCAAAAGCCTGATGGAGTACAGCTGCGAGTTCAGCGCCTCCATGACCGACCAGCTGGACTTCGTGCTCGGCATCCGGGTGCCGTTGACCTCGCTCTGCCCCTGCAGCAAGGAACTTTCCCGCTACGGCGCCCATAACCAGCGCAGCGTCATGACGGTGCGGGTGCGCTACCGCGATTTCATCTGGATCGAGGATCTGGTGGAACTGATCGAGCAGTGCGGCAGCAGCCCGCTTTATTCGCTGCTCAAACGCGAAGACGAAAAATACGTCACTGAACAGGCCTACGAAAACCCCCGTTTTGTCGAAGACATGGTCCGCGAGGCCTATTCCCGCCTGGCGGCGCTGGACAACATCACCTGGTTTTCGGTCGAAACCGAGAACTTCGAATCGATCCACAACCATTCCGCCTTTGCGGCGGTGGAGCTGGATCGGCGTTGACCAGAAGAGGCCTGATCATCTTTGCCCGCGAACCGCTGCCCGGCCAGGTCAAGAGCCGTCTGGCAGCCGACGTCGGTGACGAGGCCGCGAGCCAGCTGTACGAAGCCATGCTGCTGGATGTGCTGGATATCAGCCGGGGCTTGACCGGAATCGAGAGCGTGGTTTTCTGGGATTGTGCGGCGGAATCTTTGCCGCTGCTGGCCGAGCGCTTTGGCTGCCAATCCCGCAGACAGGCTGACGGCGACCTGGGGCAGCGCATGCAGGCCACTTTTGCGGAAATGTCCGCCGCTGGATTCGAAAGCTGCTGCATCATCGGCAGCGACTCTCCCGATCTGCCGCCGTCCTGTATCGTGCGGGCTTTTGAGATACTGGAGTCCGGACAAAGCGATGTCGTTTTCGGCCCCAGCTCCGACGGCGGTTATTACCTGCTGGGCCTGAAACAGATTTTACCCCAGCTTTTCAGGGACATTGCCTGGAGCACTCCGGCCGTACTCCAGCACAGCCTGGCCGCAGCCCAATCGGCCGGAATATCAACGGCGCTGCTGCCGATCTGGCACGACATCGATACGCGGCAGGATCTGGACTCATTCCTGATACGTTCCGCCACGCTTCCCGCCGCAACCAGAACATTTATCCGGGCACGCGCTCTGTGACAGGTAAACGACCTATGTTTGAAGATTTATCAAAACGTCAGAACAACGAGCTGATCAGGTGTAACGAGTCCATGTTCCGCTCGTACATCGAATACTCGCCGCTGGGTGTGCTGGTTACCGACAAGGGCGGATTCTGCCGGGAAGCCAACCGTGCCGCAACCCGTATGCTGGGCTATGAAGCCACGGAGATAATCGGAAAAGCGATTCCGGATCTGACCGATTCCGCCTGGCACGAGATTCTCAAACAGCAACTGCTGTCGGCTGTCAGCGCCGAAAGCCATCCCCGTGAGATCCTTTTCAGACGCAAGGACGGTTCCCCCCTGTGGGGCTCGCTGCAGGTCGTAAAGCTGAATGACGAGTGCTGCATAATTTTCTGCCAGGACATCACTACCCATAAACAGGCCGAACAGGAAATGCGCCAGGCCAAGGAGGCCGCTGAAGCGGCCAATGAAACCAAGAGCAGCTTTCTGACCAATATGAGCCACGAACTCCGCACACCGCTCAGCGGGGTGGTCGGTGTGACCGAACTGCTGCGGAGAACCACGCTTGATGCTACCCAGCGCGAATATGTCGGCATCATCCGCACCAGTTCGGAGCTACTGCTGGAGCTGATCAACGACCTGCTGACCTTCGCCAGAATCGAAGCGGGAAAACTGGAGCTGCACCCCCACGACTTCAACCTGAACTACCTGATCAATGACGCGCTGGCAATGCTCCGCCTGCAGGCAGTTGAAAAGGGGCTGCAGTTTGACAGCTGTATCGAACCGGGAGTGCCGGCCTATCTGATCGGCGACAGCACCCGACTGAGCCAGATTATTATCAACCTGGCCTCCAATGCGATCAAGTTCACCGATAGTGGCAGCGTCAGGGTCAAGGTACGGCTACTATCCGAAAACGCCAACAGCGCAACGCTGCGTTTTTCGGTCAAGGACACCGGAATCGGCATTCCCGCCGATCGCACCGAGGCCATCTTCGCGCCCTTTACCCAGGTAGACGGCTCCACCTCCCGCAAATACGGCGGCACCGGCCTGGGTTTATCGATCTGCCAGCAGCTGGCGGAATTGATGGGCTCGCGCATTTCTGTCCGTAGTATCGAAGGGGTCGGATCGACTTTTTGTTTTGAGGTGGAATTCCCTAAACAGACAGCTGTCGAGCAACAGTCCCAGGGCAACGAGCCGGAATGCGGCAACGAGACGGCTGCTGTTCCCGACCGCAACAGGGGCAGGATTCTGCTGGCGGAGGATCACGCCACCAACCGGCGGGTCATTAAAATGATGATCGCGTCGCTGGGATACCAGGTGGACGGGGTAGCCAACGGTCTGCTGGCGGTTTCGGCGCTAGAGACGACCGACTATGATCTGGTTCTGATGGATTGCCAGATGCCGGAGATGGACGGTTACGAAGCCAGCGCCATGATCCGCAACCCCCAATCGGGCGTCCTGAACCATAGCATCCCGATCGTGGCCTTGACCGCCAACGCCCTGGAAGAAGCCCGCCAGAAGTGTCTGGCAGCCGGGATGAACGACTTTTTGACCAAGCCGGTGCTGGTGAGTCAACTGGAAAACATCCTGGAAACCTGGATCAATACGCACATCGGAGCGAATCACACCTGACGACAGATGTCAGACATTAATGACGGGAAAAAACCATGAAACCAATTCTGATCATCGCGGCACTGCCGCTGGAAACTGTTCTGCTGGAAAACGCTCTGGCGCAACCGGTTCGACACAGCACCATCGGTTTTGCCTATCTGGAAGGCGTCCTGGGGAACCGGCGCGTGGTCATTTGCGCAGGCGGCATCGGCAAGATCAATGCCGGCGCCGCAACAGCCGTTATGATCGAGCGCCACCAGCCGCAGCTGGTTATCAATACCGGCTGTGCCGGGGCTTATATCGACAGCGGCCTCTCGATCGGTGATCTGGTGGTGGCCAGCGAAGAGGTGCTGGCGGATGAAGGGGTGATTGTGGAGGAGGGGTGGCAAGATCTGCGCTATATGTCGCTCCCAATCCTGGAAAGCGGGGGACGCCCCTGCTTCAACACCATACCGCTCTCCCGTCAGGCCTCCGAAAAAGCCATGCAGCTGGCCGATTACCACGGTTTTTTTCTGATGCGGGGGCGCTTTGCAACCGTTTCCACCTGCAGCGGCACGGTTCAGCGCGGCCAGGAGCTGTCCCGGCACTGGAACGTGATCGCCGAAAACATGGAGGGTGCGGCGGTGGCCCAGATCTGCCGGCGCTACGGGCGGGACTGCCTGGAAATCCGCGGGATCAGCAATCTGGTGGAGGAACGGAATCTGGAAAAATGGGAAATCAAGCGGGCGGTCGAGGCTCCCCAGCGTTTTATCCTGAAATACCTGGAAGAGATGGATCGGCCTGAAGCGGCTCTACCTTTGGAGACGACCCCGGAGTTATAGCCACAAAAAAAGCCCCATCACGGGGCTTTTTCTTTGGTTGCTATCTGGCCAGCGTTCGCACAGCTTCGGCAAAACGCTTGCTGCGCCGGGCGGCGCTTGAAGCGCTTGAGGGCGGCATTTCGGAGCGGACGCTGGCCAAACGCTCGTCGCTGCCGGGATGGGTGCTGAAAATGCCCCCCTTTGCCCCCCGGCCGGATTGTTCCAGGCGCTGCAGGTAGCCTGGCAACCCCTGGGGGTCGTAACCGGCCGCAGCCAGAATTGCCAGCGCCGTACGGTCGGCGGCCAGTTCCTGCTCGCGGCCGTAGCCGTTGACAACCAGGGTCTTGACCACATCGTCGATCGAGCCTTCAAAAACCGTCACCAGTCGGGCCGTTTCCTTGGAGCCCAGCTCCTGGGCGGCCTGACTGCCTATGATGGTCAGCGCCTCGCTCCAGCGGGCCGAGCGTATGGCGGCAATCCCATCGCGGTGGATGACATGGCTGATCTCATGGGCCAGCACCGCCGCCAACTCCTCCTCGCTTTTCAGTGAAGCCAGCATACCGCGGGTGATCAGAATCGTACCGCCCGGGCAGGCAAAAGCGTTGATTTCACTGCTGTCCAGCAGCGCGAAGTGGTAGCCGCCGTGGGTGGCCGGAACCTCGCTGTGCAGTGCCAGGGTCTGGCCGACCAGAGTGACATACTGGGTCAGGGCTTTGTTGCGGTACAGGGGATAGGTTGCCAGCAGACGGGCGGCAACCGCGCGGCCGACATAATATTCCTCGCTGTCGGACATGGGCCGGGCGGCTTTGCCGATGGTTTGAACCGAATCGGCGATACGTCCGATCTGTTCCGTAGACAGATCTTCCAGTTTGCAGCCAGAAAGGGGAGTCAGGGCCAGCAGCATGCAGATCAAAAGGCGTCTCATGGCTGGTTGAGCCCCCCTTGCAGGATAAATTCGTCCAGTTCCGTTTCAGCTGCGGTCAGACGTTCGATCTCGTCAACCAGCGTGTAGTTCAGCCCCTGGTTGCCGCTGCGGTAACGCTCCTCGACCTGCGGATTGAAGCCCTTGCCGGCCAGGGAGACCTCGTCGGCCGATGCTGCTCCGCCGCGACCCCTGCCTGTGCCGGACACTGAAAACGAGCGGGATTCGACTGCGCTTTTGTGAACGCACCCCTTGACCGCCCCGCTGGTGACCAGGTACCAGTCCCCCTTGCGGGCGACAATATTCAGGCGGTCGCCAAAACGCAGCTTGGCCCTGACCGGAGAGGAAAAGCGGCATTCGGCCCGCGCGGCGTTGCTGCGGGTAACAACCCTGACGGTTTCTGCGGTAGCGGGGCCGGCCGTCAGGACGCTGATCAGTATGACGTAGATGAGAGTTTTCATTTTTCGGTACGGTGTATCACATTCCAGTCCTCTGTCAAGGGAGTATCTTCAAGGCAGCGCCGGCACCAGTCGCGATACAGGGTGGCCGGGCCATCTTCGGGACGCCGGGACAGGATCGACTCGAACAGCAGCAAGGCTTCCCGCCAGCGCCGGGTGTGAAACAGCGCCATCCCTTCATTGTGCAGCCGAACCAGTTCCCGCTGTTCCGGCGAGGCATTCTCCTGGTCGGATACTATTTCATAAATGCGCACCGGCTGCTGCTTGCCCTTGACCGCGATCAGCCCCAGCTCACGGCTTAAAAAGCTGTCCCCCGTATTTTGCAGGGTATCTTCGCTGGCCATGACCCGCGTCCCGAAAAACTTGTTGGCCCCCTCCAGCCGCGACGCCAGATTGACCGTATCGCCTATCACGGTGTAGTCGAAGAGCCGGTCGCTCCCCAGGTTGCCGACAATCGCATCGCCGGTGTGCAGACCGACCCGCATGGAAATTGATCCGAATCCGCGGTCGGCGAACTCCGCATTGACCTTTTCCAGCGCTTTCTGGGAGGCCAGCGCGGCGCGGCAGGCGTTGCGCCCATCGTCCTCGCTCGAAAGCGGAGCGCCCCAGAAGGCCATCACACAGTCGCCGATATATTTGTCAATCACCCCCTGGTGGCTGATGACCTCTTCGCTGACGGCATTCAGTACCCCGTGCAGCATCAATGCAGTCTCTTCCGGCGACAGGCGCTCGGCGATGCTGGTGAAACCGGCGATATCGGCAAAAAAGACCGTCACCCGTTTGCGCTTTCCGCCGGGCTGGATCAACTCCGGATGCAGCAGCAGATGGGCAACGATGGTTTCATCCATGTACTGGGAAAAGGTGCGCCGCACAAAACGCCGCTCACGCCCTTCGGTGGCGTAGCTGTGAATCGAGGCCGTGAAGAAGGAAACCGTCAGCGCCGCCAGCGGCGGAATCAGCGGCAGATACCAGCCCTGCACGAACAGCAGCACCGGCAGCCCGCCGGCCAGCAGCAGCATCAGCGCCAGGAAGGCGGCGTTGGCATAAATCGAAACGTGCGTCAGCACAAAGACGGCGGCGGCGATGACAATCAGCGCCATCAGGGCCACCGTGACCCCCTTCGGCAGCGGCCGGATAAAGTTCCCGCCCAGCAGCGTATCCAGCGCGGCGGCATGCACCTGAACCCCGGCGGCCAGGCCGGAAACGGCGGTCGGCTTCAGGTCGTAAAGCCCGGCCGCCGTCAATCCCAGAAAAACCTTCTTGCCCTTGAACTCCTCCACACGATGCTCGTTCCCCTCCCCGGCACGGATCAGCTCCAGGGCCGATATCGTGCGATAGGGGCGTTCGCCGCGCGGAAACCTGACCAGCAGCGCATCATTTTCCAGCGGCAGCGCTGTGCCGTTGCGCTCGAAACGTTCTTGATTGATTGTTACGGCGCCGCTCTGCAGCGCATAACCCAGGGCCAGCGGCGGTATGGTGTAGCCCCCGGCATTATAGAAGAGCGGCATGCGCCGGTAAACGCCGTCCCGGTCCGGCTTGATCATCACGTTGCCCCCCCGGCGGGCGGCTTGGGCCAGCGGCGGGATCGGCGTAATGACTCCCGGATAGGAAAGCAGCGGATCGCGGACGCCGGCCAGGGCGGAGCGTTCCAGCAGCTCTTTTTCCAGCGGGTCGAAGGTTCGGGAAGCGCTGGTGGCGAAAAGCGGCAAGGTGACGTTGCCGGCCCGGGCAATCGCCTCGGCCAGGATCAGATCATCCTCCTGGCCGTAGGAAGATGGCTCGCTGAAGATGATATCGACAAATACGGCCTCGGCCCGGGCCAGCCTCTCGAAAATCGGAGCATAGATCTGGCGCGGCCAGGGCCAGGTCACCCCTTCTTCAGCCAGGGCGTCAAGACTGGCCTGATCGATCTGGACAACGATGATGTCCGCTGAGCCCTGGAGCGGATTGAAACGCCGTGACAGCAGGTCGTAGGCTTTCAGTTCGAAGATTGAGAAAAACGGAGTTATGAAGAGCAGGGAGAGCAGGAAGGAGATCAGTGCTACCAGAATAATGGCGCTGCTGCGCGAGGGTTTATGTCCGGAAGCCGCGGCGGGCACCGTCAGCGTTCCCCGAAGATGGCCGTGCCGACCCGCACCAGCGTGGCGCCCTCCTGGATGGCGGCTTCAAAATCACCCGACATGCCCATGGAAAGCTCAACCATTTCAACTCCGGCGATTCCGGCCGCTATTATCTCCTCGGACAGCCGGCGCAATCCGGCAAAATAGGGGCGGGCCGCCTCGGGATCGTCGAAGAAGGGGGGCATGGTCATCAGCCCCTTGATCCGGAGGTTGGGCAGCCGGGCACACTCCCGCACCAGCTGCAGCGCCCCTGCTTCGGTCGTGCCGGATTTGGTGGTTTCACCGGAGATGTTAACCTGGATCAGCACCGGGCAGACCATTCCCAGTTTGCCCCACTGGCGGCTGATCTCCTCGGCCAGCGAAAAGCGGTCCACCGAATGGATCAGCGCCACCCGCCCGGCGATGTATTTGACCTTGTTGCTCTGCAGGTGGCCGATAACGTGCCACTGGATCGGCTCCTGCAGCTGATCCAGCTTGGCAGTCAGTTCCTGGACGTAGTTTTCTCCGAAAATCGTCTGACCGGCCTGGAAGGCTTCAACGATATCCCCGGCCGGACGGGTTTTGGAAACCGCCACCAGGCGCACGGTGTCGGGATCGCGTCCGGCCGCTTCGGCCGCCGCCCGGATGCGCAGCCTGATATTCGCCAGATTTTGTGAAATTGACATGGCGCTACCCCGCTTATCCCACCGCCTGCATGGCCTGCAGCACCTCGTACAGCTCGGTCATCGGCAGGCCGATCACGTTGGTGTACGAACCGCTGATGGAGCGGACAAAGTGTACCGCCCCTCCCTGAATGGCATAGGCGCCGGCCTTGTCCATCGGACAACCGGAGGCGATATAGGCGCTGATTTCCTTTTCCTCCAGCGTCTTGAAGGTCACTTCGGTGCTGACGCTGCGGCTGATGTGGATGCCGCTGACCTTGTCAAATACGGTGAAGCCGGTCACGACTTCATGATCCCGGCCGGAAAGGGCCTCCAGCATCCGCCGCGCATCGGCTTCATCGGCCGGTTTTCCCAGAATGGCCCCGTCCAGGACCACCACCGTATCGGCCCCGATGAAAAAACGCCCCTCGACAGCTGCCGCAACCGCATCGGCCTTCTCCCGCGAAAGCCGCATAACGTGTTCAGCCGGGGTTTCACCCGCCAGAACATCTTCGCAGATATCAGCCGGTACGACCGTGAACTGCAGACCAGCCAGAGACATCAGCTCCGTTCGCCGTGGCGAAGCGGAGGCCAGCACTATCGATCCATGATTGTTATTTTTCATCGGGATTGTCCTTCTTCTGCATGGCACGGGCGTTTTTTTTACGCTCCTCATACTCCAGGATCGCCTTTTGCTCGGCTTCCATCTCCTGCCAGTGCTTGGCCCAGTCTTTCTTGCGGACCTTGTGCAGCAGAAAAACGCCGGGGATGATAACGACGCCCCAGAAGATATTCATGGTCACGTCGTTGACGATGCCATAAATCAGTGAAGCGATGCCCATCAGCAGCAACAACGCCTCCATCGACAGAATTCTTCCGATCAGTGAGGACTCCTGGATTTCCTTGTTCGGATCGTGTGTCATGCTAGTGTTCCTCCCATGGAAACATTTTGCCTGGATTGAGAATATTGTTCGGATCCAGAGCGGCCTTGATGGCCTTCATGGCTCCGATCTGCTGCGGCGATAGCTCCAGCTCGATGTAGGGGGCCTTGGACAGCCCGACGCCATGCTCGCCCGACATGGTGCCGTTCAAGTCCAGCGCGGCCTGGAAGACCTCGCGGATCGCCCCGTGCGCCTTTTCCTCCATGCCGGGAAGCGACTTGTCGATCATGATGTTAACATGGATATTGCCGTCGCCGGCATGGCCGAAGTTGACGATCGGGATATCGTATTTCTGCTGGATTTTTTCGATCCTGCGGATCACGTCCGGTACCTTGCTGCGCGGCACAACGATATCCTCATTGTACTTGTCGGGGTTGATGTCCCGCAGTGAAGGCGAGACCAGCCGCCGCACCCGCCAGAGATCCTCCGATTCGGCGGCGTCCCTGGCGGCCCGGAACTGCACCAGTCCCAGCGGCGTGATCAGCTCATGAATCCTGTCCGCCTGCTTCTCGATCAGATCCCGGTCACCGTCCACTTCGATCAGCAGGACGGCCCGCCCCTCGGTCGGAATCCCCAGGTTGAAACGGCGCTCGACGCATTGCAGCGTGGCGTAGTCCATGAACTCCAGCGTGGTCGGGATGATCTTGTTGCCGATGATCGTCGAAACCGCCTTGGCGGCCCCGTCGATCGAATCAAAAATCGTCAGCATGGTTTTCTTGGCGTCCGGCAAGGGCAGCAGCTTGAAGATGATCTTGGTCATGACCCCCAGGGTTCCTTCGCTGCCGCACAACAGGCGGGTCATGTCGTAGCCGACCACCGCCTTGTAGGTCTCACCGCCGACCCGGATGATCTCGCCGGTCGGCAGCACGACCTCCAGCCCCATCACGAAATCGCGGGTGACGCCATACTTGACGCAGCGGGGGCCGCCGGCGTTTTCGGCCACATTGCCCCCCAGGGTCGAAAACTTGAGCGAAGCCGGGTCGGGCGGATAGAACAGCCCCAGTTTCTCCACCGCCAGCTGGAACTGCTCGGTCACGACTCCCGGCTCCACCTCGGCGATCAGGTTTTCGGTGTCGATCCGCAGGATGCGGTTCATGCGGGTTGTCACCAGCACGACACCGCCCGCCTTGGGCAGCGCTCCTCCGGTGAAGCCGCTGCCGGCGCCGCGCGGAAAAACCGGGAAATGTTCCTGATTGGCCAGCTTGAGAACCGCCGAGACCTCTTCGGCATTGGCCGGATGCACGACCGCATCCGGCAGAAACTCCATCTGGGTGGCGTCATAGCCGTAGCAGATCATGTCCTGCTTGCCGGTGGCGATATTGTCCGGGCCGACAATGGCGGATAATTGATTGATCAGATTCGCATCCAGCATAAAAAAGTCCTGGTATCGTAGTAAATTCCGATTCGCACGATACATGATCAGGCGGCTCTTCTGCAAGGGTTTTGCTCTGCGGCGCTCTCATTTACCTATTGACATCCGGCCCCAATCCGACCATATTTCAGTCTGCTGATTCAGAATGGAAACGGCTATCATCGCAAAGGTAAAGTCCGCGGAATCGGATGGCGCAAAGCTACCTGCCCAGAACGGGAAGAGGGGCTGCCGGAATGGTGGTTAAACACGGCCCGATTTACCGACCTGCCTTTTCGAAAGAAGATGCAGTTTTTTTTTACCGTCAGCACACCATCGCTACCGATCGCAACCCACCACCGCCAAAGGAGGCAATCAGGTTATGTCATTGATAAACGTTCCCGAAGGCATGAACGTCGTGGCTCAAATCATGGAGAAAACCCTCAAGAACGGAATGATCGTCGAGGTCTATCTCGTAAAAACCCAGCGCCAGTACGAGGCGGCGCTTTTCGTTGAACGCCACTACAAGCCCGGCCCGCCGATTCCGCGCCCCACCGACAACCCGACCGAAAGCGCGGCTTACTGGATGGGGGTTCGTCCCAGCGTGGGATTAACCCAGGAGGAAGGCGACAACATTCTGGCGGAAGTCAATGTTCAGAACAAGCTGCACCACTGCAATTTCGTGGACAAGTGGGGGACAGTGGAAGAGTAGCTTCAGTCAGAGCGACGCTCTTATTCATGTAACAGCCCGGTTACTTTATCCTTGGCAACACTATCAACCTAAATCATATGAGGAGGATCACAGACATGCAGCGTTTGATGAAACTGATTGCAGGCGGCCTGCTGGCGGCGCTGATTGCCGTGCCGGTTCATGCGGCGGCAAAAGAGGTTAAAAAAACGGAGACAAAGGTTGTCACAACCGCTTCCGGCCTGAAGTACAGCGACCTGGTGGTCGGCAAGGGCGCCTCCCCGGTGGCCGGTAAAAGGGTCAAGGTGCATTACACCGGAACACTGGAGAACGGCAAGAAGTTCGACAGTTCGGTTGACCGCAACGAGCCCTTCTCTTTTGTGATCGGCGTCGGCCAGGTCATTCCGGGCTGGGACGAAGGGGTCATGACCATGAAGGTCGGCGGCAAGCGCAAGCTGATCATCCCCTCCAAACTGGGCTATGGCGCATCAGGCGCGGGCGGAGTCATCCCCCCCAACGCCACACTGCTGTTTGACGTGGAACTGCTGGACGTTTCGAAGTAGACGCAAACCCGACCATCCCGCATCACTGAACAGCCCGCCTGCGCGGGCTGTTTTTCTTTGACTCTGGAGAGACGTAGATGACAAACCTGATTTCCGCTGAAGGATTGAAAAAACTGTGTGAGGAATATGATCAGCTCTGGAAGGTGGAGCGCCCCAAGATCGTTCAGGGGGTGGCGGATGCGGCGGCCGAAGGCGATCGTTCCGAGAATGCCGAATACATCTATGGTAAAAAACGGCTGCGCGAGATCGACCGCAAGCTGAAACACCTCGGTTCACGCCTGAAAGTGCTGAAGACGGCCGTTCCGCCTGTAAATCCAAAGGTGGTTTCGTTCGGCTGCTGGGTCAGCTACGAAGATGAAGAGGGGGAGGAGCGCTGCTATCAGTTGGTCGGCCCGGACGAGATCGATGTCGGCAGCGGCAGAATCAGCATCGACTCGCCGGTCGGACAGGCCCTGCTGCACAAAAAACTGGATGACGAGGCAACCATCCGTAAACCGGGCGGCGAAAGCGTCGTCTACATTACCGGCATCAGCGGGACACGACCGGCGTAGAACTCTCCTGAAGTTCGGCGGTTATCCCTGTTGCAGGGAGCGCAGCAGGGACAGCTGCCCGCTGACGTCCGCCGGGCTGCTGTAACCGGCCCGTTCCAGCAGCGCCGGCACACTTTCCTCCGGCTTGACGCGCGGGTAGACCTGATCGCTCAACAGGTGAATCAAACGCATGCTGCGAAAAGCATCGAACCAACCGTGAAAAGCGGCCAGCAGTCGGGCATGCCCCTGATTATGCCTGCCCAGTCCGTCCCAGGATTCCCTGAATCCGGCCTGTTCCAGATATTCTCCCAAAACGGGTGAAATATCCCCCGCTCTTTCCAGCAGCAGCGTTCCTCCGGCTGTCGGGCTGCCGGCCACGCAGGCCAGCCACTCCCCCAGAATCATAAAAACCGCTGGTTGATAAAACAAAAGCCTTTTTTCCCCCTCGGCCAGCATGTCCCCCACCGCACGGCCGGTTCCGAAAGGCACCCGCAATGACGAACGGGGCGAGGGATGCACAACCGTGCCCTTTAGATCAGCCACACCACAGGTTTTATGCAGCTGCTGCAGGAAGTAGAAATCCTCGCCCGCCAGACGGCGGTTCATGCCTCCGGCGGCAACATAGGCCGACGCCCGGCAGGCCATGGCGCTCCCCACGGTATGGAAGGCATAGGGCGAACCGGCCAGCTGCAGCCCCAACACATAAGCACGCAGAAAAAGCTCGTAGCGATCGATGGCACGCTGCCCGTGCGGATAAGCTGCCGGGCGATGCCGATAGGGTATGCTGGCGCCTCCCGCAGATACCGTGGAAAAATGGGTCACGATCGCCGGCAGATAATCCGCCTGAACCAGGGTGTCAGCATCCAGGCAAACCAGCAGGGGATCGCCGCCAGCATAATCCAGAAGCGGCAGAGCCAGGTCGAGGCCGATCTTGCGCGCCAACCCGACTCCCTGCTTGCGCGGCAGTTCGTTTCCGGGCGAGGCGGCGTCAACCCAGTACAGGTTTTCCAACCCGAACTCTTTTCTCCATTCCGGCAGCAGCGCCAGAGTGGCCAGATTGTCGTCCCTGTCTCCTTCAGCGGCATGGCAGCGCTGGTTGAC
Source organism: Deltaproteobacteria bacterium (assembly GCA_021850095.1). Classification (GTDB taxonomy): domain Bacteria; phylum Desulfobacterota; class Desulfuromonadia; order Geobacterales; family Pseudopelobacteraceae; genus JACRCG01. The sequence continues at coordinate 15,871 of JAJZRX010000012.1, read as the reverse complement.
CACCACCAGGATCATAAATTGATTCAGCAGATCGGGCGGATTATTGGCAAGGGATTCAAGGGTACGTCCAAGATTGGCGCTTTCGGCCAGAGAGGGAATCACCACCGCGCCGCTGAACAGGCGCTCCGGATGCTTTGACACCCGCCAAGGAGCCGAAACGGCCCGTTTGGCGAGATAGGCGGCAATGGTGGCAGGCAGGGGAGCTTCAGGCATGGAGAAGGGTGGTCACTGACCGTCCCAGCGTTTGTAAAGGTCGTTGGCGATGCCCAGCTGATCCAGCAGTTTGCCGACCACAAAATCAACCATCTCCAGCACCGAGCCGGGGCGGGTATAAAAACCGGGCATGGCCGGCACGATGCGCGCTCCGCAGCGCGACAGTTTCAGCATGTTCTCCAGATGAATGTCGGAGAGCGGCGTTTCACGGGGAACCAGCAGCAGAGGACGGCGCTCCTTGAGCATGACGTCGGCGCTGCGCTCGATCAGGTTGCCGGAAACCCCGCAGGCGATGCGCGCCAGGGTGCCCATGCTGCAGGGGCAGATCACCATCGCGTCCGGCGCCGAAGAACCGCTGGCGGCGCCACAGAACAGGTCGTCCGGATGAACCAGCCGCACCCCGCGAACCACCTCGAGATGCTGATACAGGCGCTGCAGCGCTCGCTCAAGATCACCCGACAGATCCAGACCGGTTTCTTCGCGGCAGACGGCGGTTCCGCTGCAGCTGGCACTGAGAGTCACCTGGAATCCGCTCAAGCAGAGCTGCTCCACCAGCCGCAACCCGTAGACCGAGCCGGAGGCGCCGGTCAGGGCGACAAAAATATTCCCGTTCTCCATAGGTTACCTCGTCAGCACTTCAGCGGCCGTGAACAGCAGAACTGCAATGCTGATGTAGCCGTTCATATTGAAAAAGGCGGCATCCAGTTTGTCCAGGTTTCCGTCCCTGATCAGCCAGTGTTCATACAGCAGCATGCCGGCCACCACCAGAATGCCGATCATGAACATGATTCCCAGCTGCATCAGCCAATAAAGCCCCACCAGCAGCCCCATCATTATCAGGTGAAAGATCCGGGCCGTCCAGAGCGATCCATTCACCCCCAGCAGCACCGGGATGGAGTGCAGCCCGGCCGCCTGGTCGAACTCGCGGTCCTGCAGCGCGTACAGGATGTCGAAACCGGCCACCCAGAACAGCACCACCCCCCCCAGAACCAGGGCCGGCGCTTCAATCGTTCCGCGAATGGCGACCCAGGCCCCGATCGGAGCCGCCGCCAGGCAGATCCCCAGCACCACATGCGCCAGCGAGGTGAAACGCTTGCAGTAGGAATAAAGGATCAGAAAGAACAGCGCGATCGGCGACAGTTTCAGGCAGAGCGGATTGAGCATGGCCGCGGCAAACAGCATCAGCGCCGTTGAGATGACGATGAAGAACAGCGTCGTGCCGCCGCCCAGCAGCCCGGCCGGGATGGCCCGTCCGGCGGTGCGCGGGTTGCGGGCGTCAATTTCGGCGTCGATCAGGCGATTCATGGCCATGGCGGCCGTACGGGCCCCGGCCATGGCCAGAACGATCCAGAACAGCTGGCGAGGTCCGGGAAAACCGCCCGCCGCCAGCAGCGCGCCGGTCAGTGCGAACGGCAGCGCAAAAATCGTGTGCGAAAACTTGATCATCTCAAGAAAAATGCGAATCTTTGGCAAACAACCGGTTGCTGTCATTTAAATACTCCTGCCGGCACTTGAGCTGGCGCTGAAACTTACTGAAAAAGACTCCTGACACGTGCGGCGACCCGCATCAGTTCACTGTTTATGCGAGTCAGGTCAAACATGCCGGGGTAATGTTCGTAGGGATAATGCTTGTACAGTGTGCCGATCTGCCCTTCCTGGCTGAAAGCGTACGATGTGCGCATTTCAAAGTTGTGGGGCGACAGGGAGATGGCTGTCAGACCCGCAGGGCGGGGCAGGATTTCGATCCTCAACTGGGTGTAGTACTTGCGTCCGCCGGCCGGCTGGCCGAAACCGGTATCGGTATGGAAATGATAGGGCGCGGTAATCAAAACGGTTCCGGAGCTGTCCGTTTCCAGAATCCGGCTTTTCCAGTCCACTTCAACCAGTTTGCGAAGCTTGGCCAGCACCTCGGCCGGATCAGCCTTGACTTCCACCAGCCGCGCGCTGATCGGCACCGGCTCGGCCCGCAGGTGGTAGCAGGCCGAAAGCGGCATCAGCACAGGAATCATAATAAGAATACACAACAAGAAACTACGCAAGTCCGTACTCCCGCCAGCGCCTGTCAACCAGTTTGCCAATAGCATCATCCATCAGTACCCGCCCGCGTGGCGACCGGCAGCCGGTTGCGTCAAAAGCCACCCGATCGGTGGCCGGATCATGGATCAAATCGTGCCGGTATTCCAGCAGATTGATGCATTGCCAGGCCGCCTGCGGCAACAGTGCCGAACCGCAGGCTGCATCGACCACTATCAGGATCCGTGCGGCGGCAAACCAGGGCAGCCGCCAGAGCTGTTCAACGATTTCCCGTACCATGCCGGGACGGGGATTTTCAAGGGAAATTATGGCGCTCTGATGGAAGACCCACTCGGGGGGAAAGTGAATATCCGTCACGGCCGGAAAGAGCTTCTGCAGGAACGCCAGCAGCAGGCGTTCCCAGGCCAGCGCCATCCAGCAATCCTCCATCGGCGGCGCTCCCACCAGCGTGGCCGGAACAGTCGCATCCGGACGGTGGCGGATGGCGGATACCCGCATCAAAGCGGCTTGAGCAGGCGCGGCATAGCAGCCGGTATGGTTGCCGAAAGGCCCCTCCACAACGCTTTCTCCGGGATGGACATAGCCTTCGATGACGACTTCGGCTCCGGCAGGAACCGTCAGCGGCACGCTGGCGCAGGGCCCGGTCTGCAGAGCGCCGCCCCGCAAAAACCCGGCAAAGGCGACTTCGTCCAAGGCTCCCGGCAGCGGAAACATGGCACTGAAAAGCAGGGCCGGATCACCCCCCAGAACAATCGCCACCGGCATGGCCTTGCCCTGGCGCCGGAACTGCCCGGCATGCCGGGCGCCCCCGCTGCCCTGCTTCCACTGCAGCGCCAGCTCACGCCCCCCCCTGATCTGGGCGCGGTACAGACCGCAATTGGGGGTGCCGCCATCCGGGTCGGCCGTAAAAACCTGCGGCAAGGTGATGTAGCGCCGGTAACCGGAAAGCGAGCCGTCCTGCGGCCAGCTCTGCAGAAAAGGGAAGATCGTCAAATCCGGCCGTACAGCCGGAATCAGCTGGCGGTCCTGATCAACCGACATGGTTGGAGCACAACGTGAGAATTCCGGCAGGGCGGCCAGTTGGCGATCAAGCGCAGAGAAATCGGGCTCCGCTATCAGCTGCAGCAGAGCCTCCATGCGTTGGCGCAGCTGATCGGGATGCTTGATTCCCAGCGCCAGGCAGACTCGCCGGAGAGAACCGAACAGGTTGGTCGCCACCGGAAAAGCAGCGCCAACAGGCTGTTCGAACAGCAGCGCCCGGCCGCCATCCGGCTGTTTGCAGATCCGATCCGTGATGGCCGCAATTTCAAGCAGCGGATCGGCCGGAACGGAGATGCGGGCAAGCTGATTGTGCTGTTCCAGAAGGGAGATATAACTCCGCAGATCATAACTCGGCATGGTTCCACCTGTCGCCCGCCTGCTGGCCGGCAGGGCGCTTGATGCAAAAAAGGCCGGAAAGCGATCCCCGGCCCTTTTTGCAGATAAATGTAACCCTATCAGCCTTTGGAGGCCCTTTTGCGCTTGGTCGGATCAAGCTCTTTTTTTCGCAGCCGGATCGAAATCGGGGTGACCTCCACCAGCTCGTCATCGTCAATGAACTCCAGAGCCTGCTCCAGCGTCATGACGCGTGGCGGTGTCAGCTTGATGGCATCATCCGAGCCGGAGGCGCGCACGTTGGTCAGCTTCTTGCCTTTGCAGGGATTGACGTCCAGATCATTGTCCTTGGCGTGCTGACCGATGATCATGCCGCCGTAGACCTCGACGCCGGCGCCGATGAACAGAATACCGCGCGGCTGGAGGGCATCCAGCGAGTAGGCGGTGGTTTCGCCATGCTCCATGGCCATCAGCACGCCGTTCTTGCGGCCGGGGATTTCCCCCTTGTAAGGGCCGTATTCATGGAAGGTGTGGGTCATGACGGCGGTGCCGCGCGTATCGGTCATGACTTCACCGCGCAGGCCGATCAGGCCGCGGGCCGGGATGATGAACTCAAGCCGCACCATATCTCCCATGGGGGCCATGGCGACCATCTCCCCCTTGCGCGGCCCCATCTTCTCAATGATCGCACCCTGGAATTCGGAGGCCACGTCCACCACCAGATATTCCATCGGCTCCATCTTGACGCCGTCCTTGACGCGCACGATAACTTCCGGCTTTGAAACCGCCAGTTCGAAACCTTCACGGCGCATGTTCTCGATCAGAATCGAGAGGTGCAGCTCACCGCGCCCGGAAACCTTGAAGGTGTCGGCGCTGTCGGTGTCCTCGACCCGCAGGGAAACGTTGGTACGCAGCTCCTTGGTCAGACGCTCGCGGATGTTGCGCGACGTGACCCATTTTCCCTCGCGGCCGGCAAAGGGCGACGTGTTGACGATGAAGTTCATCGACAGGGTCGGCTCATCGATCGAAACGTAGGGCACCGCAATGGGGGTCTCGGCCGAAGCCAGCGTCTCGCCGATGCTGACCTCTTCAAAACCGGCCACGGTCACGATGTCGCCGGTGCCGGCTTCTTCGATTTCGACCTGCTTCAGCCCTTCGTAGCCGAGCAGCTTGGTGATGCGCCCTTTGGTAACGCTGCCGTCGCCCTTGATCATCGCCACCGTCTCGCCGGCCCGCACCTTGCCGTTGAAGATACGCCCGGTCGCCATGCGGCCGATGTATTCATTGTAATCGATGTTGGCGATCAGCATCTGAAAAGGGGCCTTGGCGTCGCCCTTGGGGGGACGCACATTGGACTCCACCACCGCAAAGAGCGGCTCCATGTTGGTTGATTCGACATTGATGTCCAGCTTGGCATAGCCCATCTTGGCGCTGGTGTAGACCACCGGGAAATCCAGCTGGTCATCGGAGGCGTTCAGTTCGCAGAACAGATCGAAAACCATGTTGAGCACTTCGTCGGGCCGGCTGCCGGGACGGTCGATCTTGTTGATGACGACGATCGGCTTCAATCCCAGATCCAGGGATTTCTTCAAAACGAAACGGGTCTGGGGCATGGGACCGTCCAGGGCATCCACCAGCAGCAGAACCGAATCCACCATCTTCAGCACGCGCTCCACCTCGCCGCCGAAATCGGCATGGCCGGGGGTGTCGACGATGTTGATTTTGTAGGCGCCATGGTGGATGGAAAGATTTTTGGCCAGAATGGTAATGCCGCGTTCCTTTTCCAGGTCGTTCGAGTCCATGACCCGCTCGGTGATGGCTTCATTCTCGCGGTAAACCCCGGCGTGCTTCAGCATGGCATCCACCAGCGTGGTTTTGCCGTGGTCAACGTGGGCGATAATGGCGATATTTCTGATTCGTTCCTGCATGGGTAAAACTCCTCAATTCCTGAAAAATAAAACGACGGGCATTCCTGCCCGTCGAAGCGTGTTACTATGTCAGGTTTTCGTTGCTATGGCAAGCATTTACTCTGCATATCACGGAATTTAGTGCCGGCGTGCAGCATTAATGCTCGTGATAGCCCAGCACGACCAGCACACAACTGCCGTCGGCTATCACGTTGACGCCCCGCTCGCGGCAAAGCGCCACCGCCTCGGGATGTTCGGCACCCGGCTGCATCCAGATGTTTTTGATCCCTTTTGCAATGGCCAGCGGAACCAGGCGGGCGGTCAAGGCCGGCGGAGTTATCATCGAGATGCTCTGCACCTCGGCCGGCAAATCGTCAATCGTCGCGGCACAGGGCACCCCTTCGATTTCGGCCTGCGCGGGATTGACCGGTATGGCTTTCCAGCCGTTCTGCTGATAACAGCGCAACACCTTGTTGCCGTATTTGTCGCGGTTGGCGGATGCGCCGACCACGCCAAAAGCGGGTGAAGCAAGAAATGTCTCGATCTGCTGTTGAATGGACATGGCGTACTCCTATCTGTTTGGGTTTCAGTGGTCCTGCTAACGTATCACAGGTCAACCGGCCAGTCGAGCCGCAATAACATCGGCAATTCTGATCCCGTCCACGGCCGAACTCATGATGCCGCCGGCGTATCCGGCGCCCTCTCCGGCTGGATAAAGCCCCTTGAGACCGATCGACTCGCCACTGGCGTCGCGCAGGATCCGCACCGGCGCCGAGGTGCGCGATTCGATCCCCACCAGGGTCGCTTCGGCAGTGACAAAACCTTTCAGGCGCCGATCAAAGTCCATAATCCCCTCCCGCAACGTATCGATGATGTAGGACGGCAGAACCGCGCCCAGGTCGGTTTCGCAGATGCCGGGGCGATATGTGGTTCTGACGGCCCCTTTGCCCGGTAGCTTCAAAAAATCGAGCAGGTTCTGGGCCGGGGCACGGTAACCGCCGCCGCCTGCGGCAAAGGCCTGTCGCTCCCAGCGGCGCTGCAGACGGACACCCGCCAGCGGCCCTGTTCCGTCAAAATCATCTTCGCGCACATTGACCACCAGGGCGCTGTTGGCAAAGGGCGAATTGCGCAACTGGCCACTCATGCCGTTGGTGACGACGCCGCCCACCTCGGACGCCCCCCCCACGACAACCCCACCGGGACACATGCAGAAGGAATAGGCACTGCGGCCGGTGAGGGCATTATTCCAGGTAACGGCGTAATCGGCCACCGGCAGGGACGCCGGCCGGACGGCGCCGTACTGGATCCGGTCAATCAGCTCCTGGGGATGTTCCACCCGCAGCCCCATGGCAAAGGGCTTGCGCTGTAGCGGGATCTGACGTTGCTCCAGCAGTTCATATGTGTCGCGGGCGCTGTGGCCGGTGGCCAGAATCAGTTGGTCGCAGGGCAGCTCCTTACTATCGTTGACAATCAAGGAACTGACCTTGCCGTCGATAATCTTGAGGTCGGTCAGACGGCTGCTGAACAAGATGGTAAAACCCAAACCAAGCAGCTGCTGACGGATGGCGCTGATAACATTCCTGAGCCGGTCGGTGCCGATATGGGGCTTGGCCAGATAGCGCACTTCCGGCTGGGCGCCAAAGGCAACCAGCTGTTCCAGAACCCAGGGAACCAGACCGTCCTTGGAGCGGCAGGTCAGCTTGCCGTCCGAGAAGGTTCCCGCTCCTCCTTCGCCGAACTGCACGTTGCTTTCGGGATCGAGCAGACCCTCTTTCCAGAAGCGCTGAACCGCCAGCGCCCGGCGTTCAACCGGTTCTCCCCGCTCGATGATCGTGGCGATCAAACCATACTGTGCCAGCCGCAGTGCCGCAAACAGACCGGCCGGACCGGCGCCGACGATGACGATCCGCTGCTGCGAGCGCACCGGCACAATCGTCTGCGAAGCGGTTTCCGGCTGCCATTCCAGTGAGGGGTCACGGCCAATCCTCTTTCGCAGGGCATCTTCAGCATCAAAAGCCAGGGTGTAGACCAGTTTGATGTTCTGCTTTTTGCGGGCGTCGACCGCTTTGCGGACGATACGGATATTCCGCAGACTCGCGGCCGGCAGTTCCAGTCTGGCAGCCAGCAGTTCGGGCAGCGATGCTTCGCTTTCAGCGGGTGAGAGGGTGATATTACGGTAGATAAAAGGCATATAATCAGCTCGGGCGGCACATTGCTAGCGCGGGGTTGGAGTAGTGGGAACACCATCGGGGGGAAGAGTACACCAGATCGACGGCAAAAGGAAAGCGCAAGAATTCAGCCGTAGACCGGAAATTCCAGCCTGAAAACGGTGCCTTCGCATGAGGTACGCTCAACGGTCATACTGCCGTCATAAATATGCGCAATCCGTGCGGCGACCGGCAAACCCATCCCGGTTCCGCTCGACTTTGTACTGAAAAACGGCTCGAAGATGTCGGGCAGAATATCGGCCGGAATTCCGGAACCATTGTCGCCCACTCTGACAATCACGCGCCCCTTCTCCTCCAGGATTTCAATATCAAGACGGCCGCCAGAACTCATCACATCCAGGGCGTTTAAGAACAGGTTGGTGAAAATCTGCTCCAATTCGGCAGGGTCGGCCTTTATCGGGGAAGGTATCTGGTGATACTGGCGTTCAACCTGGATCTTTCTGCTCTCGATCTGCGGAGCAAACACCTCCAGGGCCGTATCAATGACCTGATCGATCTGTACGTTCGGCGTGATCGTGCGGGTGCGACGGGAAGCGTCCAGGAGCTTACGGATGATCGAATCTATCCGGTCGACCTCTTTCAGGATTTTGCTCTGATATTCCAGCTGCTCCGGGTCGGCAGTACTCTGGCGCATCAACTGGACAAACAGGGAAATTGAATTGAGCGGGTTACGTATCTCATGCGCCATGCCGGCCGACAGATACCCCAGCGCGGCCAGCTTCTCCGACTGGACAATCTCGTTCTGGGCCGCCTGCAGCGCCTCGGTCTTCTCCCTGACCCGTTTCTGGAGATCCTGGTTCCATTGCTCAATCTCTTTCTGCAGACGTTCATGTTCCTGCTGAAGCTCATAATTATGGAGTTCGATCTCCCGAATCCTCAGGACGTTTTCGAGACGATCAACCAGATTACGGTTATTGAAGGGCTTCAGGATATATTCGGAAGCCCCCCCCTTCATCAGCTCGACTGCCACCTCTTCGTTGCCCTTGCCGGTAAACATGACCACGTATGATTTTGGAAAATCGACGCGGATCTGACGCAGAGCGGTCAAACCATCCATTTCCGGCATCATGTAATCCAGCAGCACCAGCTCCGGTGAATTGGCGGCAATCAGCTCAAAACCCTCACTGGCCGACTCCGCAGTCAGCACCCGGAAACCGCGCTTGGACAGTATCAGCGCAGTCAGCTCGAGGATATTGCGGTCGTCGTCAATAATGACAACCGTGGCTTTGGTTTTCAGGGGTGGAATTTCTGTTGGCATGGAATGGGCCGGCTCTCCAGGCGCATAGCGGGGGATGAAGGTTATACGGCCGGCAGCCTGATGGTCATAACGGGACAAGCCGCCGAACGCACGACCCGTTCTGCCGTGCTGCCAAAGAGGATATGGTCGAGGCCGGTACGGCCGTGGGTGCCGAGTATGATCAGCGACGCGCCGATCTCTTCGGCTTTGCGCGTAATCTCCTCATAGGGGATGCCGGAAACGAGGACTGATTTATAGTTGGTAAATGACCCTAATTTCGTGCTGCAAAAGGTCTCCATCATTTTGGCGGCGCCTTCCTCGATCTCTCTCTCAAGCTGCTCGAAGGAGATGTGCGGGACGTAGAATCCGCGCAGATCAATCGGTTCGTTGATGACATGCATAATCGTCAATTCGGAATTGAACTGCGTTGCCATGGTAATCGCGTAATCAAAAGCCAGTTCGGAGTTTTCCGAAAAATCGATGGCGGTCAGGATCTTATCAAAAGTTTTCACAGCTGCTCCTCCTCCAAATTATCAGGCGTTCTTCAGGATCATCTTGATGACCTTTTTCAGTTCGTCATACTTCACCGGCTTGTTGATATACTCGAAAGCCCCCAGGTTCATGGCTTCCAAGTATGACTCCACCTCACCGTAGGCGGTCAACATGATAACGTTGCTTTCGGGGCGGCTGCGATTCAGTTCCCGCAGAAACGTCAAGCCGTTCATCTCCGGCATATTGATGTCGGTGATAATCAGCTCAACCTCCCTGCTTCGCAGAAAATTAAGGGCTTCGATGCCATTGGCAACTGAAGAGACTTCATAACCGTCATGGGTCAGAATTTTGGAAAGCGCCTCGCGGGCATTTTCCTCATCATCCACAACCAGTATTCGTTTATGTGCCTGCGCCACATCTGCTCCTGTGCTGGAAATCGGGTAAGGGAAGTCTAGCACCGGGCTATCGGCTGTCAAGGCATCAGATTTATTTTTATGGCTGCGAGAGGAACAGCGTCCGGCGCACTGGCAGAGTTCAGGGTTTGATTCCGTCAGCATCAAATTCGGCGTAAACCGCTTTCCCGGCCGTTCCCATCTGCTTGAGATGTCTGCCGTTCAGCTCGACATCAATGGCACCGGAATTACTGACATCCAGAGAAACGCTCTGCTCGGCCTTCCACTCGATGATGTCACCGACCGTAAGCTCGTAATGTTGAGGCGCAGAACCATCGACAACCGCGACCAGGGAGCCGTTCTGCGTGACCCTGATTTTAAGAATAAAACTCTTCCCGGCTTCGTCCGGAAGATTTGAAACCAGCTGTTTTTCTTCAGGCTCGGGAGGTAAAGGCCGACTTTCGTTTTCGAGCGTTTCTTTTACTTTCTCCGCCGGCACAACGGGCTTGACCGTTGCGGATGACACAACTGCCTGAACGGGAATGGCGGGAGCAGAAGCCATCGAAGCCGCAGGTTCCTGAACTGAAGGCGGTTGGGGAGGAGCATCCGGTGGTGCTGGCGAACGATTGAAAAATGTGGCCACAACCAGAATCAGCATGAAAAGAAAAGCCGGCAGTGCCAGTTTCCGGAGAGTAATCAAACTTTTTAAAGGCCGGGCACGTTTGGTTGCAGCAGTTTCGGCAGCCTTATCGAGCTCCGCCGGCCCATGGAGCCTATCGTACATCCGGGCCATATCATCGGAATTAAGTCCCAGATAGGCGGCATAAATGCGCAGAAATCCTTTCAGATAGGTCAGATTTGCAAAATCGCCAATCCGGTCCTCTTCCAAGGCTTTCAGATAGGAGACACCGATTTTGGTGGTTTCGGAAGCATCCTCAAGGGAAAAACCATGGAACTCACGGCAGCGCTTAAGGATCGCCCCGGGAGAGCTGCTGGATGATTCCGAAGTAGTTGTTACCGTATCCGACACTCGGGCCTCACTTACTTGAGCAGATCCAGATATCCCTGGGCAGCGCGTCCCAGTTCATTGTCAGGAATCAGCCTGACAGCATCCCTGAAAGCAGCGCGGGCGGCATTCAGATTGTTGAGCTTGAGCTGCGCCTGGCCAAGGTAAAAATGGGCGGCTCCGTAATCGCGATAAATCTCGAGGGCTTTCCCATATTCGGCAATGGCCTGTTCGATTTTGTCCATTGCAAACAATACCCGGCCCAGCGAAAGGCGCACAATCGGATTGCGCGGATTGGCCGCCGCCACCGGCCGCAACTCATCCAGCGCTTTCTGGTAATCACCCTTGCCCAGATATGCCAGTCCCAGATTGATGGTGGCGTTTTCGGAGTTGTCATAAAAAAGGTCGTCTTTGACGATTTTGAACTGCTGGATGGCATTGTCCCAGCGTTTCAGCTCCAGGTATGCCACCCCCAAATCGTTGCGGGCAACCGCATAATTGGGCTTGAGCATCAGGGCCCGCTGCAGTCTGGCTTCCGCCAGATCGGGACGTTTTTTGCCCATATACGCCATCCCCAGATGGTAGAGCACTTCCGGATTGTCCGGATCAAGCTTTTCCGCCTCCGTCAGATCAATCAGCGCGGCGGTATAGTTGCGCTCCCCCAGATAGGAAAGCCCCATCTGGTAATGATAGGCGGCCGGGTTAGGCTTGACGGCCTGCCCGCTACGGCCGGAAACACAACCGGACGCCAACAGCACAACCAGCAACAGAGCAATGTGGTGAAGACGATATTTTTTCATATACCCTGCCCTGGGCGAAATTAAGCCCGGCAAATCTAGTAAAATTAACCACTAGAGTCAATAAGCCGAGGAGTTCACTCAAATGACGATATCCCGGAAATTGGTCAGTGACTTGAAACTCTTGTAGCGCCCCTCTATCTCCCGGTAATCCAGCCGTTTCATGCGATCAAGACTGAAGTCCTCCACGTTGAAGGAAGCCATCACGCTGCCGAAAACGATCGCCTGGCGGATGCCTTCTTCGGAGAGGTCGCCGGTATTGGCCAGATAGCCCATGAATCCGCCGGCAAAGGTATCGCCCGCGCCGGTCGGATCAAAGACCTCCTCCAGCGGATAGGCCGGAGCCGCAAAAACCGAATCGGCGGTGAACATCAGGACACCGTACTCGCCCCGCTTGACGACCAGCCGCTTGCACCCCAAAGCAATGATCTGGCGGGCGGCCTTGACCAGATTTGCCTCGCCGGTGAACTGGCGCGATTCCCCTTCGTTGATAACGACGATATCAACCTTCTGCAGCACTTTTTTGAGCGCTTCCGGCTTGGAGGAGATCCAGAAATTCATCGTGTCACAGGCCACCAGCTTCGGCGCCCGAACCTGTTCCAGCACCTGCATCTGCAGGTCGGGATCGATATTGGCCAGAAAGAGGTACTCGGCATCGCGGTAGGCTTCGGGCAGGTTCGGCTGGAACTCCATCAGAACGTTCAGCTGGGTATCCAGCGTCTGGGCTTCGTTCAGGTCATAGCCGTAGCGACCGCTCCAGTGGAAAGTTTTGCCGGGAATGCGCTGCAGGCCGGTCGTATCAATATTGCGGGACTGCAGAAAAGCGACATGCTCCTGGGGGAAATCCTCGCCCACCACTGCCACCAGTGAAACATCGGTAAAAAAGCTGGCCGAGGTCGAAAAATAGGTGGCCGAACCACCCAGCACATTTTCTCCCCGCCCGAAGGGGGTCTCGACCGTGTCAAAGGCCACGGTGCCGACAACAACAATACTCATGGATATTTCTCCTCGTTGATAAGTAACCGGCAAACTACCATGCAGCCGATGGGTAGTCAAAAGGATTGTCGATTTGCACCTCGGCAAGAGCCGTTACATCAGTACCCTGGTCAGGAAATAATCGGCGATCAGGATCAGCATGAACGACAGCACCACCGAACGGGTGGTGGAGATGCCGATGCCCCGGGCACCGCCCGAGGTGTTGAAGCCGACGTAGCAGGAGATCAGCGCGATGATCCCGCCGAAGACGAATGATTTGGTCAGGCCGATGATAATTTCGGCCGGTTTGAGCGCCATACGCAGCGAATCGATGTAGGTGCCGTAGGAGATGAACAGGCGCGGGTGCAGGTGGCTGATGATGGCGCCGCCGGCGATGCCGACGCAGTCGGCATAAATCGTCAGGATCGGAACGCAGATCAGCCCGGCGATCAGGCGCGGCATGGCCAGATAGCGCACCGGATCGATATCCAGTGTTTTCAGGGCGTCGATTTCCTCGTACACCTTCATGACGCCGATTTCGGCCGCCATGGCGCTGCCAGCGCGGCCAGCCACCAGAAAGCTGGTCATGACCGGCCCCAGCTCCCGCACCATCGAAAAGCCGACCACACTGCCGATAATATCCTGTGTGCCGTATTTGGCTAGCTCGATCCCGGTCTGCAGGGCCAGCACCATCCCGACGAAAAAAGCCATCACCGAGGCCACCGGCACGGTTTCGTAGCCGATAATGGCGGCCTGGGTAAAGATGGCCGGCAGGTTGCGGGGAATTTCGCGAAAAGAGACGACCGTACGCCACAGCAGCGTTAGTACCTCGCCAACGATCCGCAGGGCATAGATGATCTTGCTTCCGATGAATTCCAGAGGGATTGTTATCATAGCACTGGATTCCTATTCTCCCGCTGTTCCCGAAGCCCACTGATAGTTGACCCGCGCCACGCGATAGTCACGCTGCGCGCGGGCCTGATTGATCCGGGCCTGCAGAAGGTTCAGCTGGGCATCCTCAACCTCCAGCCGGATTTTGACACCGTATTCATACCCTTTTTCAGCCATCTGCACAAGCCGTTCCGCCTGCCTGACCGTGCCGGAAACCGCCTGGTAGATTTCGGCCGCCTCCAGGAGCGCATAACCGGCCTCACGAACCTCCAGGGCGATTGCATCCAGCAGCTTCGACTCTTCGATCTGTTTCGTGCGCAGATCACTGCGGGCCTGGGCTACTTTTCCGCTGCTCCTGAAGCCGTCGAAGAAGGGGAAGGTCAGGTAAATCCCCACATTCCAGGCCGCGCCATCAGCCGTCCGGCTCAATCCCGGATCATCCAGATCAGTCCAGTGCCAGCCGGCGCCCCCCTTCAAGTCGAGGCGCGGCTTGTTTTCGGCGGCGGCGATCCTGACAAGCTGATCATAAACCGCGATCTTAAGCCGCAGGTCGGCCAGCTCGGGACGTTGTGTGCCGGCCGACTGCAGGGCTTCGCCGTAGGTTTGCGGCACCGGACGATCAGCGCTCGGCATATCCAGGGAGCCGGCAATATCAAGTTCTTCCGGCCCCAGCGCCAGCAGGAAACGCAGGCGCTCCAGCGCGACGCGGGCGCCGTTCTCACGGCGGATGACCTCGGGGCGGGCATTCTCGGCCGCTACTTCAGCCGCCAGCACATCATAATCGGTGGCAACTCCAGCGGCGAATTTACGCTTGGCTTCCTCCAGATGGCGTCCCTTCTGCAGCTGATTCTCCAGCGCCAGACGATGCAGCTCCCGTTCCAGCAAAATATCGTAATAGGCGGCCACCACATCACGATAGGCGGCCTGACGATACAGCCGCAACTGCTGATCGGCGGTTTTCAGACCATACTCGGCCGCCCGGATGGCGGCGCCGATCTTGCCCCAGGTATACAGCGGCTGGGAAACCGTCAGGTCGATCAAGCCGTTGTACTGGCGCGGTGCCATGCCCAGCTGCGCTTTCTGGCTTTGATCCTGGGACAGGCCGGCCGAACCGTTCAGCGAAAACTGCGGCAGGGCCGCCGCACGCTCTTCCAGATAGCGTCCCTGAACGTACTTGGCGTATTCGCGGGCCTTTTCGATATCGCGATTTTTCTCCAATGCCAGCGACAGGGCCTGCTCCAGGGTCAGGGTGCGGGCCTCGGCCCGGCTCATGGGCAGCAGGGTCAACCCGCACATAAGAATGATAACCAATAATTTCATGAAGATGCTTCTCCTTCTACAAGCACTGCCCGACGCCAGCCGCGCAGCGAGTTGATCAGCCACAACTCTTCCGCCCGCTTCAGATCAGCGGGATACAGCAGCGCTTCCGAAATTTCGCCGCGCTCCAGTAGTTCCTCCCGCAGAATACCCGGCAGCAGACCGCAGCCCAGCGCCGGGGTCAGCAGGCGGCCATCCCGCTTTATGACCAGCGTATGGTAGCTGCCTTCGGTCACCTGGCCCCGTTCGTTCAGAAACAGTACCTCGTCAGCCCCGCTTTGGGCCGCACGGGCCTGGTCCAGCAGCTGGCGGCGGGTTGTTTTGTGATAGCGGTAAGGATCCCGGGAGTCAACCCGTAGCGGGCTGACGGCCAGACGCAGGGGGGCGTCAGTCTCCTGTAGTTCTTCCGATGACATCTGCAGGTCACCGTCCGCCGCCAGCAGCAGCCGGACCTTGCACACTCCTGACATTTTCCGCTCACGTTCATCCAACTGCTGCCGTGCATTCGATAGATCAAACGCAAATCCGAAATATTCCGCTGATGCCGACAGACGCGCCAGATGCCGATCCAGGCGCTGGTAGCGGCCGTCCTGCCAGCGCAGCGTCTCGATCAGCTCGAAATCAGGAGCGCGACCGTTTATAAAAGCGCCTTTGTTCAGGCACTCGGCAAATTCGCTTCCGGCGGTCGAATCCCAGGTTATGCCGCTCCCCACCCCCAAAGACAATGATCCGTCCCGGCGATCCAGCAGCAGGGTGCGGATGGCCACCGAGAAAATGGCCTCGCCCCCCGGGGCAAGGCCGCCGATCGCGCCGCAGTAAACACCGCGCGGCCTTCTTTCCAGCTCGGCGATAATCTCCATGCTGCGCTTTTTGGGCGCTCCGGTGATTGAGCCGCAGGGGAACAGAGCCCGGAAGATATCCGCCAATTGCACTCCATCCCTGACACGGGCGGTCACGGTGGAGGTCATCTGGTGCAGGCTGGGATAGGTTTCAACCTGAAAAAGAGAT
>JAJZRX010000082.1 GCA_021850095.1 Deltaproteobacteria bacterium | reverse complement strand
ACGCCATCACCGGAACGTACCATGCTTTTGATTTTGAGAAGTACGCTCACCGTTACCTTGGCGAGTGTCAGTACCGATTCAACCGTCGCTTTGATCTTAAAGGTATGCTGCGGCGTTTGGTCGTAGCGTCAGTCAACACGAAACGGATTTCGGAACCCGAATTACGCCGAGCGGAAGATTGGCGCTAATCAGGTGGCCGTTAAACTTGACTTTGCGGCCGTTTTTGGTACAGCTTCATGGCGACGCTGGGATTGAAATATACGGTTGCTTATTGAAACAGGGGGAATTATGCAATTACGAGTTCTGGGAAGCGCTGGTGCCGAATTCCCCGACTTCAGGCCGCCGGCCTTTTTGATCGACGGCAAGCTGCTTCTGGACGGCGGCACGATCGGTTCAGTTCTGAATGAAGATGAGCAGTGGAACATTCATAATATTTTCATCACCCACAGTCATCTCGACCATATCCGTGGCATTCCGGCTCTGGCCGACAACATCATCATAAAAAACCTTAACCACACCGTCAGGCTGCACTGCACAAACGAGGTCATTGCCGCGCTGCGGAATCACCTGTTTAACGACATCATCTGGCCGGATTTCACCAAATTGCCTTCGGCCGAAAATCCGGTGCTCGAGTATTCAGCCATGATTCCCTTTCAGGAGCATCTGGTCGAGGGATATGCCGTCCGGGCCATCCCGGTGGATCATACGGTTCCGGCCGTGGGTTTCAGGGTGACTTCTTCGGGCAGAACGCTGGTGTATACCGGTGATACCGGCCCCACCGATGAAATCTGGAAAGCCAGTTCCGGGGCAGATGCACTGATAGTTGAAGTATCGTTCCCCAACAGCATGGAAACTATGGCACTGGTTACAAAGCATCTTACATCGGCACTGCTGCTGAAAGAGCTGGACAAGATAGAAACCCTGCCTGAACGGATATTTATTACCCACCCCAAACCCCAGTATTACGACACCATTCTCCGGGAGATAGAAGCTTTGAATGTCAATGGCATAGAGCTTCTCCATGATGGTTCGATTTATGAAATATAATCGGTGAACGTGCGTCATGATCACTTCACTGGGACACTGGTTTCTTGTCAAGGTACTGTTTCTGTACGATGTTTTTCAGATGCTGGTGCAGGCCTTCGCCAATTCATTCCGGGCGGTGCGTCAGGGCACCTCCGCCATCAAGATGGTGCTGCTGAAGCAGATCTATTTCACCGGATTCGAAGCCGCCAAAATCATTATTTCCATAGCGGTGATTATCGGAACGGTTATCATTGCCCAGATTGCCAGCCTGGTTGGAAATAACGGCTCATTGACCGGCAAGATTCTGGTTTGGGTCGTGTTACGGGAACTGGCGCCGCTTTTGACGGCAATTGTCGTTATCGCCAGAAGCGGTACGGCCATAGCTGCCGAACTGGGGGCGATGAAGATCAACGGTGAGATCGAAGCGATCGAGATGCTGGGTATTCCCGCCTCCCGCTACCTGGTCATGCCTCGTATCATGGGGGTCACAACAGCGGTGCTCGTGCTGACGATCTATTTTGTTCTGACCTCGTTTGTCGGCAGTTTTCTGGTTGTTTCTTTCGGTTGGCACATGCCGTACCAGCAGTTCATCCAGGGCATCGTATCCTCGCTGGGACTCAAGGAAGTTGTCGTTCTGCTGGTCAAGAGTACGCTTTTCGGATTGTTTGTCTCCACCACCTGCTGCTGGTATGGCTTGAGTGTCGACCGCAGCGCCACCGAAATCCCCCAGGCGGCTACCAAAGCCGTCATGACCAGCCTCTTCACCGTTTTTGTGCTTGACGGACTGATTACCTATCTTTCATCGATAACTTTTGTCTGAAACCTACGCTATTTTGCGGACTGATCCAGCTCCGAACTGCCCGGCGACCCGTACTTTGCCGCACATTCCGGGCATATCAGCCTTAAGGAGCGGTTTATTTAGTCTTGCTAAAACAGGCGCTTTGCAGTATCTTGCACACGCTTAAAATTTGACCATTACAACTCATGTGGAGGATGCATGTACAGCCAACCGGGCAAGACAAAATTTCAGATTGATTTGCGCCAGCACTTGCGTGACCAGAACATCAGCGGCAATCTGGTGCATCTTATCTGTGAAATTGCCGAAGCCAGCAAGTACGTAATCAATGCGGTCAGAACCGGTGATCTGGGAGTCGCGGGTACCTCGAACCTGTACGGTGAAGAACAGCTGGCTCTGGATGTTCTTTCCGACCGGATCCTGCGCAAGCGGCTGCAGCACTCCGGGGTTGTCTGCAACATCGCCTCCGAAGAAATGGAGGAGATCTTCCAGGTTACCAGCAATCCCAAGGGCATGTTTTCAGTCGCCTACGATCCCCTGGACGGTTCCTCGCTGGTGGATGTCAACTTGGCGGTGGGCACCATCGTGGGCATTTATCAGGGCGACGACCTGCTGCAGCCGGGGCGCAGGATGGTTGGTGCGATGTATATCCTTTACGGGCCGCGGGTCTCCCTGGTTTATTCGGTCGGCAAAGGGGTCTTTGAATTTACGATGAACCAGCTGATGGAGTACACCCTGACCCGTGAGAATGTCCGGATGAAGCCGTCGGGAGACATCTATTCGCCGGGTGGATTGAGGAAGAAATACAGCGAAGGCAACGAGAAGTTCATCCGTTACCTGGAAGACAAGGGCTCAAAGTTACGATATTCGGGCGGTTTTGTTCCTGATATAAATCAGGTTCTGATGAAGGGGAAGGGCGTTTTCATGTATCCGGCACTTTCGGATGCTCCCCATGGCAAACTGCGGCTTCTGTTTGAGCTCAATCCGATGGCTTTTCTGATCGAACAGGCGGGCGGGGCGGCGACCAACGGTGAAGTCCCCATTCTGGATCTCGTGCCGGAAGGGCTTGATCAGCGGGCGCCGGTATATATCGGCTGCCGGGATGATGTGGAAAAGGCTGCAGAATTTTTGGAGAACTTCGGTTAGAAAACAATGCAAAAGATTTCTGATACTGATGAATTGAAGCCTGAAGATCTTCCCCGGCGGCTGTGCAGCGAGATTCAGCTTTTTGATCTGTGCGATCTGGCGGCCTGTCGTTTCAAGGATGGGCGTTTTTGCGGCAACCCCGAACTGCTGGCCCGTTTTGAAAAAATTGCCGACCGTGAAGAACGTGCTCCGGAAAGGTATATCGATCAGGAGCCGGAAGACGATGATGATGTGGACGATTATGGCTACGACTACGATCGGGAAGATGGGCCGGATGATTTTGGGGACGACCAGTGGGATAAATAATAACGCTTGATGTGAAGGCGTTCCGGGGCATCCCGGAGCGTTTTTCAGCTTTTTGGGCTGCGGATTATTCAGCGGGCGTTCTGTCAGAGAAAACGTTTTCCGGCGCACTCTTCCCAGTGACTGCGGTTGATTGAAAGGAACAGTTCAGCGATCTGCGGGTCAAACTGTGTGCCGCTGTTCTTTATGATCTCCCGTGACACGGCTTCGAAGGGGAGCGCGCGACGGTAGGGGCGGTCGGAGGTCATGGCGTCCAGCGTGTCGACCAGCGCAAAAATTCTGGCGCCGATCGGAATCTGATCGCCTTTGATCCGTTTGGGATAACCGGTGCCGTCAAAGCGTTCGTGGTGTCCCAGGATGATTTCAGTCGGCGCCTTCAGAAATTCTATTTCGGACAGAATCGCATATCCGACTTGCGGGTGCCGGCGCATTTCGATCCATTCGTTGTCATCCAGTTGTCCCGGTTTGAGCAGGATATTGTCTGAAATGCCGATTTTGCCGATATCGTGCAGCAGTGCCCCTTTGGCCAGCTCTTCCAGCTCCCGGCCGGCAATCCCCAGTTTTTTGGCCAGAAAGACGGTAAAGTTCATGACCCGCTCGGAATGGGAGCCGACCTCTTTTTCGCGTGCATCCAGAGCTCTCACCAATGCGGTCAGGGTGCTGTCGTAGGCGTGTGACAATTCGTTCATCGCCGAACGGATCTGCTCGGTCTGTTCCATCACCTTGAACTCGAGGCTGGCCTGATAGTTCTTTTTTTCTATGGCCAGGCAGCGCCGTTCGATCAGATTTTTGACTGTCAGCACAACCCGGTTGATGCCGAACGGCTTGGTGATGTAATCGTCCGCTCCCAGATGGACGCATTCCATGGCCGTATTCATGTCGGAAAGACCGGTGATCATCAGCACGGCAATGTCGGGATCGGCCTTTTTCAAATCCCGCAGCAGCTCCACGCCGCTTCTGCCCGGCATCATGATGTCGGAAATGACCAGATCTATCTGCTGACGTTCCAGCAGCATGAAAGCCTCATCGACATTGGCCGCCTGATGACAGACATATTTTTCCTGCTGCAGGGCTGAAGTCAACAGATCCCTAATCATCTCTTCGTCGTCAACAATCAGAATATGTTCTTTCATCAACAAGACTCTCCGGATAATGTGGCATCTGACTGTTCATCCACTTTGTCATCTCTTTTATCATCCAATTGCCATGTTTTCAAGTAGCATAACCTGTGATATAGTGGCAACACCTTTATTAATTAACGTGGTAGTCAGGTGTCCTTGATATTCCTTGCTCCTGTCCTGGAGGCAGTTATGATCCGTTGCATGATTATCGCTTGTGCAGTGCTGCTGGCCTGCAATTCCACAAGCTGGGCTGTGGATGCGGGATCCGTATTCAGCCAGAAGGATTTTGCCCGACTGATTCTTAAGCAGCTTTCCTGGGAGGACGGTTTGTCCGGAGAACCGACCGACCGGGATTATCTGCAGATTCTGGGCGGCAGGCGTACATTCCGTTATGAGGCGGAGAGCGCCTATAACGAAGCAACCGACCGCGTGACGGTTCGTGATTTAGGGCTTTATGGCCCTTATACCGGGCAGGGATGGCTGCTGGGAGTTTCCGATACTACCACGGCCAACTTCACGGCACTGCTGCCGCTCAAGGGCGACTACACCCTGAAGGCCGTTATCAAGGGCAACGGATTCGTCTGGAATATGGGCGGCAAGGATTACCGTGCCGATTCGGATTCCGCACTATTCAAGGAAATTACGATCGGAAACGTTCCCCTCAAGGCCGGTGTCGTTTCGATCAGGGTTTCCATTCCTCCCGAAGGGGCCATAGACTCGTTTTCTTTCAGCGACCATGATCATGCCCCTATCCAGCCCGTTGCCGGCTGGCGTTTCAGGGAAGCGCTCACGGCTGGAAAACTGGCTGAAATTGATGTTTCCATGACTGAACGTCACAATCAGCTGCCCGATTCCGTCCAGGAGACTCCTCTGCGACTGGCCGTTTTCGAGGCGGCTGACATCCCCCCCAATGCCGCTAAAACCGATGCCGCCGAATTCGGGAAATTCACTTCGCGCCAGTGGGTCAGGGCCGACTATCGCGGAGCTTCCCTTCCGGTCCCGGTGAAGGTGTCCGAGACCGGATATTACGCAATCAGTGCGAATCTGATGGGCGGTAGCGTTGCCGGCAGTGTCAATCAGACACTGTTTGAGGTTTCGGCCAGGCCCTCTCTGGAAAAAATTCGTCTGGGCCTGTTTCGTCTTGAATCGGGAGACAACCTGATAACGCTCAATCTGCCCCCCATGGGGGGCATCGATGTTCTGGAGATCGTCAAAAAGGACACGTCATCCGAAGCTTTTCTGCGTTTGAGCGGCATCAGGGGGCCGGCCGAGCGGTTGATTGGCGCCGATGAAGCGACTGTGATCCTGAAAACCATTCTGGATAGCTACCCCGTCAGAAAGTAGCAACGCCATGTCACGGCAATGGCCTCTTGTGCTGCCTTTGATCTCAATGGTGGCAGGTCTGGCTCTTTCCCTCCACACCGCTCAACCAGTATCCCTCATGGTTCTGTCAGCCCTCCTGGTCTGTCTGCTGCTGGCGGCATTTCAATCCAGTAACGGCGTCTTCTCGGCCTGTTCGGTTCTGCTGTTCTTCACCTGGGGGCTTTGCGCCCTGACTCCCTGGCTTGCTCCCGATATCTCACCCTCTGCACTCCGTCTGGCAGCTTCGGATTCCGCCCTGACCGTTGAAGGCCTTGTTGCGTCACGGCCGGCGGTTTCACCCGATGGCAGCCGGCTGTCCGTCAGGGTTGAGCGGCTGCTGCAGCATAACCGGAGCCGGGTCGTGCAAGGTTCAATGATGTTGTACATCAGCGA
The DNA here is from genome assembly GCA_021850095.1 of Deltaproteobacteria bacterium. GTDB lineage: Bacteria > Desulfobacterota > Desulfuromonadia > Geobacterales > Pseudopelobacteraceae > JACRCG01. Next base: position 9,006 of record JAJZRX010000082.1, on the reverse strand, counting down.
AGGCGATGTGGATCTGCTTCGCGGCGATCGGATACGTTTCAGGACCAAGCTGTCGATTCCCCGTTTGCTGGGGTTGCCGGGAGAGTTCAATTATCCCCGTTATCTTGCGCTGCAGTCGCTGTCCGTCGTCGGCCGTGTCGCATCGCAAGAGGATATTGTCCTGATTAGGGGTGGCGCACAACCGTCACTGCAGCGCAGTATGGATCTGCTGGCCAGGCGACTGGGTGACGCAATCCGCAGCGCTCTGCCTGATGGGGAAACCTCCTCGGTGCTTGCCGCGCTGCTGATCGGCGACCTGAAGCGTATTCCGCAACAGCTGTCCGATGCCTATACCCGGGCCGGCGTCAATCACATCCTCTCGATTTCCGGTTTCCATGTCGGCATCATTGCCGCATTCATCTCCTTTACTATTCTCTGGATCCTGACCCGTTTCGAGTATCCGGCCCTGCACTGGAACGTTCGCCGCAGCGCCGTACTGCTGGCGCTGCCGTCGATGCTGATTTATCTGTTCATAACCGGGGCCGCTCCGGCCACGGCCCGTTCGGTCATCATGCTGGGCGCCTGTGTAGTGGCGCTGTATATGGAACGGGAAAGCGACCCGCTCAACACGCTGCTGCTGGCGGCCTTTTTCCTGATTGCACTCAACCCGCCGACCCTTTTCGATATCTCTTTCCAGCTCTCGTTTCTGTCCCTGTGGGGGATCATTGTCGTTCTGCCGCCCCTGAATAAACGTCTTGCGACGATTAATTGCGCCGGAATCCGTACGACAATCCAGTTGGCGACCGTTTCGCTGGTGGCTTCGTGCGTGACGCTGATACCGGTGCTGTATACTTTCAAGGTGGCATCTCTGAACGGAGTGCTGACCAACTTCCTGATTGTTCCCCTGCTGGGGTATGGTGCTGTTCTGGCCGGTTTTTGCACGTTGCCTTTCCTTTTTTTCATTCCGGAGTTCAACCATCTGCTGCTCTGGCCGGCCGCCAGGCTGGTACAGCTTTCCAACCTGATCATCGAACGCTGTGCCGAGCTTCCGGTCATTCGCTTTTACGGCATAACCGACGGGGATATGTTCTTCTTTCTGCTTTTTATGTGCTGTGTCACGTTTATTAACAATCGCTGGAGACGTGCCTCCCTGGGAGTCGCCATTCCCTTGCTGGCGCTTTCATTGCATTGTGCGAAACCCGATATAGGCGATGGACGGCTGCATATAACTATGTTGAGTGTGGGGCAGGCCGAGTCTCTGCTGCTGCGATTGCCTGACGGTTCGACCATGCTGGTGGACGGAGGCGGCTACCTGCATGATACCGGAAAGGATTTCGGACAGCGGTATATTGCTCCAGCACTGGCAAAGCTGGGCGTCGGCAGAATTGATTACCTGGTTTCCACCCATGATCATCCTGACCATATCGGCGGACTGGCCTACCTTGCCAGGTTTCTGCCGGTCGGAGAATTTTTATGCCCCTCGAAGCAGGCTTCCGAGACTTCACTGGAGCTGCGCAGCATTTTAGCGCAGAGGCGTATTCCCACCCGGATACTTTCTGCCGGAGACCGTCTCACGTTTGCCGGAGGAGTTGAACTGCAGGTTCTGTCGCCTTCAGGTAACGATTCCCGTACCGTCCGCGAAGTTGTGGGTGAAAACGAACAATCGCTGGTTTTCCGGATCAGCTACGGACGCTTCAGTATGTTGTTTACCGCCGACGCCGGTTTTGAGGCCGAACAAAAGATGATCGCCGGCGAATATGAACTGAAGTCAACCGTTCTGAAGGTGGGGCACCATGGCAGCCGCTATTCCACGTCCCGCGAGTTTTTGGAGCGCGTCCAGCCGCGCGCGGCGTTGATCTCTTCCGGAGCCGGAAACAGTTTCGGTCTGCCGTCAGCCAGGACGGTTGATCTGATTGAATCCCGAGGGATTCCGCTCTACCGTACCGATCGGGACGGCACCGTTCAGCTGGTGACTGATGGAATCCGCTGGAGTGTCGACACCCCCTATCGACCGAACGGGCAATAATGCCATTTGACACACTTTGCGTAAATGGAGTACATAGATGGTGGACTGGCTCTACTCCCCTGACTGATAGGTGCCTGCATGGATACGATCCTGTTGGTTGAAGATGACCGTTTTTTCCGCGAGATGTTCGCTGACCTTCTCAAGAGCGAAGGGTATCAGGTTGACAGCGCTTCCTGCGGCAGCGATGCTTTTGCGATGCTCGCCCGCAAGCGTTATTCCCTGGTGGTTACCGACCTGGTCATGCCGGATATCAACGGGCTGGAGATACTTTCGCGTGTCAGGGAAAGTTATCCGACCATGGACGTCATCATGGTTACCGGAAACGCCAATCTTGAGTCGGCCATCTTTGCTCTGAAACATGGTGCCCGCGATTACCTGATCAAACCGGTCAATCCGGACGAGTTCAAGCATTCGGTCGCCCAGTGCATCCAGCAGCGCAAACTGCTGGATGAAAACGAAGAGCTTAAAAATATGCTGTCGCTGTTTCAGACCTGCCAGACCATTGCCGGCTGCCTTGACATTCACCGCATTTACCACCTTCTGCTGGATGCGATTGTTCGCGAAACAGGCTTAAGCAGGGCCATCGGCGTATTCCCGATTGACGACGAATTAAAGCTTCGTGATTTCAAAAACCTGCCCGAAGAGGTCGCCATAGTCCTCGCGGAGCAGATCCTTGCCGCTTTGCCCGAGCTCCCCTGCGACCAGGAACTGGTCCGGCAGCTGCGGTTGACGTCACCCGACGCCGGCGATGGCATCCGGGAGGCCGTTCTGGTTCATATCTGCCACCGCTCGGTATACCGGGGAGTCGTTGCACTGTTGAATGACCCCGGCACAGAGCTCCCGGATATGACCCTCCACAGCAAGAACATCAACTTTCTGATTGAACAGTCGTCCCATGCATTTGAAAATGCGGACACCTTTTCCCATGCCAAGGATCTGCTTTTTATCGATGACATCAGCGGGCTGTACAACCATCGTTATCTGGATATCGCCCTCGAACGCGAAATGAAAAGGGTCGAGCGTTATGCTTCGCACCTGGCCGTTCTGTTTATCGATGTGGATTCATTCAAATTGGTCAACGACACCTACGGACATGTGGTCGGCAGTCAGGTTCTGGCGGAATTCGGAGCTTTGCTTAAAAAGTCGGTTCGTGATGTGGACGTTGTTATCCGCTACGGCGGGGATGAGTATACGGCCATACTGGTGGAAACCCCCTGCGAAATCGCCCATATTGTCGCGGAACGTATCAGAAAGCGGGTTGAGCTTCACAACTTTCTGGCGGAGAGCGGGCATGATATCCGCATTACCTGCAGCATCGGCTACGCCTGCTGTCCGGAGGACACCGCCACGAAGGAGCAGCTGCTCGAACTGGCGGACAAGGCCATGTACGTCGGCAAAGCGGCCGGTAAAAATTGTATCCAGCGCATAACTTCCGTTTCCTGAACCGGAAGGCACAGATGAGTCCGCTATCTGCCGCTTGCCGCAAGCGCAGCCGGGCTCATTGTTTTTTTACAAATCAAAATGAGGTGAAATGTGACCCTGACAGCAATCAAAGGTTTTAATGACGTTCTTCCCGGCGAGTCCGGACGTTGGCACTATATTGAGGAAGCCGCCCGTCGTGTTTTTGAACTGAACGGTTTCGGTGAGATCCGGGTGCCGGTCATGGAAAAGACCGAGCTGTTCTGCCGCTCGATCGGCGATGCGACCGATATCGTCGAAAAAGAGATGTACACCTTTACCGACAAGGGCGAAAACAGCGTCACCCTCCGGCCGGAAGGTACGGCCGGTGTCATGCGGGCCTTCATCGAGCATAAGCTTTATGCCCAGGATCCGGTTTCCCGCTTGTACTATCTGGGGCCGATGTTTCGTTACGAGCGCCCCCAGAAGGGGCGTTACCGCCAGTTCCATCAGATCGGAGCCGAAATCACCGGCGTGCACGACCCGCTGGCCGATGCACAGGTGCTCAATATGCTCACGGCGTTTTTCCGCGAGATCGGTCTGGATGAGCCGTCGCTGCAGATCAACTCCCTCGGCTGCCCCGAATGCCGCCCGGCTTATCGCGCCGCACTCTGCAGCTTTCTGAATGAGCGTCTGGAAGATCTCTGCGAAGACTGCCGGCGCCGCCTGACCAGCAATCCGCTCCGTACCCTGGACTGCAAGGTGCTGGGCTGCGTCCAGGCCACCGCCGAGGCGCCCTCCATGCTGGATCATCTCTGCGGCGACTGCGACCAGCACTTCGGCAGCGTCAGGCGCTACCTGGATCTTTCGGTTACCCCCTACAGCATCAACCCGCGCATGGTGCGCGGCCTTGACTACTATACCCGCACCACCTTCGAGATGGTCACCGGACTGCTGGGTTCCCAGTCGGCGGTGGCCGCCGGAGGGCGTTATGACGGTCTGATCTCTCAACTGGGCGGTCCGGCCATACCCGGTATCGGTTTTGCCATGGGGGTGGAGCGGGTGGCGCTGCTGCTGGGCCAGCGGGAGTTCGCTTCGACGCCGGATCTGTTCATCGCGACGATGGGGAGCGGAGAGCGGGATACTGCCTACAAGCTGATGGATGGTTTGCTGAAGCTGGGGGTCAGGGTTGAACTTGATTACGAGGGCAAAAGCCTTAAGAGCCAGATGCGGCGGGCCGACAAGCTGGCGGCGCGCTACAGCGTCGTTATCGGCGAAAACGAGGTCAACTCGGGCAGGGCGTCTTTCAAGCGGATGAGCGACGGAACTACCACCGAACTGGCATTGAATGCTGAGGAAATCGCAGCGGCGTTGGCAGTGCGCTAGTTTTCCCGGCAGACAGAAGCAAAAAAGCCGTCCCAACGTATCCGTCAGGGCGGCTTTTTTTTTGCTGGTGAAGCGTGGCTACGGAGCTTACCTGCCGCTGGACAGGGAAAGATCGCCGTACCAGGCGGTCGCTGCTCCCCCGGTGTTGTCGGTATCGGTCATGATGGCGACTGCGCCGATTTCACCCGGTTCAGCGCCGAACAGCCTGCGGTAATCGGCCAGTATGTCGCGCTGCTCGAACAGCCATTGTCCCGCTTTGGCAGATCCGGACTCAACCGCCACCATCATGGCATTGCCGGTATAGGCATTGCGGATCGATTGTCCCGCCGGCAAACGGTTGGCCCAGATGTAGTTGATGGCGCGGGTCTGCCAGAAAAAGCGGCCGGGAAAAACCACATACACCCGGGCGGCATAGTCGTCGCCGGCCTTGCTGCTTTCGTCACCCCCGGCCACCGTCCCGGCCACTTTCCAGGACCAGTTCAGATAGCGGAATGTATGGGGTGACAGGGCGACTTTTTTGAAGATGCCGGAGGCGCTTCCTTTGCTGTCGGCTTTCAGAACCGTTCTGCCATTCTCCCTGATCAGCGAATAGCTGGTCAGCCCCTTGAACTTCTTGACTTCCCAGCCGGAAAGCCCCTCTGATCCGAAACGGCTGACGGCAAAGGTCTCGGCTCCGGCGATACTGTGGTTCAGGAGCGCAAGCAGTAAAAACAGGCACAGGCGCTTCATCGGCCTTGTTTCAGCAGCTCGTTATACGGCCAGCCGGCCATGCCGCCTTCCAGGATGAAAAGCCGCTCTTCCGGAACCCCCTGGGTTTTAAGATATTCATAGCTGTTGATGGCACCGCCCTTGCCGCGCGGGCAGACGATTACTACCGGCGCCGTGGAGGAATTGATGGTGTCAAGCGTCGTGTCGAGCCGTTTTTGCTCCTCGGGACTTTTTACCGGATAGGCGTTGGTCTCCAGGGAGTTGTCCAGATGGTGCCTGGCGAACTCTTCGGCGGTCTGGATGTCAACGATCACGACCGGCTTCTTTTGCTCCAGATTCTGTTTGAGTTCATCCGGCTTGATGTACTGGGCGGCAAAAACTGAACTGGTCGCCAAGATCAGGAGAAGAGTGAATAGAATATGTTTGATCATGAGTGCTCTCCTTAAATTTTGTTGTTTTAGCAGTAGCACTCTTTTCCATTGAAAGGCAAATTGGTATTTTGTATGTTTACGATTAAATCAATCGTTTACATAAATAGATGGAGGTTGAGGTGACCTTAAAGCAATTGGAAGTCTTTGTGGCGATAGCCGAAACGTTCAGCTTTTCAAAGGGCGCCGAAAAGAGCTGCATCACACAATCAACAGCCAGCCAGCACGTTTTTGGACTGGAGGAGGAACTGGGCATACGGCTCTTTGACCGGGGCAGGGGCGGAGCGCTGTTGACCGAGGCCGGCAAGCTGTTCCTGACGCATGCCAGCAAAATTCTTGCGGAGTGTGAGGAGACGCGTTCGGCGATCCGCAGGTTTAACGGGCTGGAGGATGTTCTGCTGCGGGTCGGTGCCAGCAATATTCCCGGCACTTGGTTGATTCCGGCGGTTCTGGGTCAATTTCTGCGCCAGTATCCCAGGGTTCGTCTGGAAGTACGGCAGGGAGACAGCCATTCTGTTCTGAAGCAGCTGGTTGATGAAGAGGTTGAATTGGGCTTTATCGGCGGGCGCTATGATGATGCCCGGATAGAATTTGAGTCGATGGGGCAGGATACGATCGTGTGCGCCGTCTCACCGGAGCTGCTGGCTGACCACAAACCCAATATGAGCCAGGAGGAGTTGTGCCGTTCTCCGCTGGTGGTGCGCGAGGATGGCTCCGGAACGCAGAAAGCGGTTTATGAGGCGCTGGCTAAAACCTGGATCAAGAAAGAATCTCTCTCTATTGTGGCCGTGCTGGGGAGTTCCGAGGCGATTCGCCGCGCGCTGTTGAACGGAACCGGTTATGCCTTTGTTTCCCGGATGTCGATCTCGGAGGAACTAGCCAATGGACAGCTGACAACGGTCAGGATAGCGGGTCTGGATATTTCCAGAAACTTTTATGCCGCACGGAGGGAAGGGCGTGAACTTTCCCCTGCGGCCTCGGCATTTTGGAGCATGATGCTGGCTTCCCGATTGTAGAGACGCACGATTTTGCGTCTCTACAATCAGGGTACAGTTATTTGTTCTGTTCATCCTTTACAAATTGACCTTTTTCACCGCATTTTTCACACTTCTGCGGTTTGCAGCGTCCTTCCTTGCTGAATCCGCAGGAACATTTCCAGATTGCCATTGATGTCACCTCCTGGTTGAGTGATGGATGACCGGATTTATCCGGTTTGCAAAGCGAAGTGAGTGATGATAGAGTGCGCAAAAAAACGAGCGGGTGGTCATTATGAACGAGATGATATTTTTATTGCTGCTTTTCGGCCTGCCGGCTGCGCTCGGCTTCAAGCTGGCCCGGTCCCGAGGCAAGAATCCGCTGCTGTGGGGACTGCTGTCGGGTGTATTTCCGTTTTTTCTGCTGGTGCTGCACTTCAGCCGGCCGAGCCATGAAATTCGTGGGCATTTCCGCAAATGCAGCCGCTGCGGCGAAACCTTTCCCTGGAAGGACACCGCCTGCAAGTATTGCGGAACCCCTATTTGATGCAGACCCTGCGTACTTCCTTCAGGTCGGTCAGGCCCTGCAGACATTTCAGGATGCCGTCCTGTTTCAGCGTCGTCATGCCGTCCCTGATGGCCTGTTGACGAATCGCCTCGATTTCCGACTTCTTCTTGATCAGCGCTTTGATCTGATCGGTTCCCTCCAGCAGTTCATGCAGTCCCAATCGTCCCTTGTAGCCTGTGTCCCCGCATTTCGGGCAGCCAACCGCCTTGAAAAGCCTGATCTTTGAGGGATTGATGCCGGATTGTGCGAAATTCTCCCGGCCGTATTCAAAGATGATCTCGTCCAATTCCTGCCGATCGGGGGTGTACTCCTGTTTGCACTCGCACAGCCGGCGCGCCAGACGCTGGGCCAGAATGCAGAGGATCGCATCGGAGAAGCTGAAGGGGTCGAGTTCCATGTCCAACAGGCGGGTGATCGTCTCCGGGGCCGAGTTGGTGTGCAGCGTCGAAAAGACCAGATGACCGGTCAGGGAGCATTCGATCCCGATTTCGGCCGTTTCCTGGTCACGCATCTCGCCGACCATGATCACGTCCGGGTCGGCCCGCAGGAAGGAGCGCAGGGCGGCCGCAAAGGTAAAGCCGATCTTGGGATGCACCTGCACCTGGCGCAGCCCGCGCTGGGTAATCTCGACCGGATCTTCGGCGGTCCAGATCTTGGTGTCAACCGTGTTGATGACCGAAACCGCCGAATGCAGCGTCGTGGTTTTGCCGGAACCGGTCGGTCCGACCACCAGAATCAGTCCGTAGGGCTGTCTGATGCAGGTCTCCATGACCCGGGCATTGCGCTCGGTCAAACCCAGTTTGTCAAAGGGAATCGGTTCCCCGGAGGCCAGTACCCGCAGTACCACGTCTTCCAGTTGCCCGGCGGTCGGGACGGTGGCTACCCGCAGCTCCACATCCAACGGGCCGAACTTCTTGAAGTCGATTTTGCCGTCCTGGGGCTTGCGCCGTTCGGAGATATCCAGACCGCACATGATCTTGATCCGTGACGGGATGGCGTATTTGTATTTGTAGGGTATCTTCTGGTAGACCTTGCAGCGCCCGTCAATCCGCATTCTGACCTGTATGTCCTCTTTACCCGGAAACGGTTCGATGTGGATGTCGGAGACCCTGTTCTGGACGGCGTCAATGATGATTTTGTTGACCAGCTGGACGATGGCGCTGTCCTGTTCGGAAACTTTCTTCGATTCGGATTCGATTTCCGGTTCGTCGCTGGTGTCGAGCTTGCTGATGATGTCATTGATACTGCTGCTTGAAGTAACGGATGAAGCATGACGGTAAAACAGGTTGATATAACTCAGAATGTCTTCGCGAAAAGCGCCGATATAGCTGATGCGTTTGTATTCCGGATAAATAAACCGGAGCATATCCTGGCGCGCCAGGTCGGTGGGGTCGTCGATGACGATATGCAGGATTCCGTTTTCTATTTTGAACGGCACCCACCACTCTTTGGTGAGGCGTTCCGGGCGCACCCGTCTGAGCAGATCCTCCTCCAGCGGCAATGCCGCCGGATCGTAGCCGATGAACTCCACACCGAAGA
>JAJZRX010000011.1 GCA_021850095.1 Deltaproteobacteria bacterium | reverse complement strand
GATTTCGCAGTCGCCGCCAATGACGCTTCCGCCGCCAATCCGGCAATTGGGGTGAATGGTCGTGTCGGCTCCGATCGTTACGCCATGGTCGATATAGGTCTGCTCGGGATCGATCAGCGTCACCCCGGCCAGCATGTGTCCGCGATTGATCCGCCGACGCAGGATGCGGGACGCCCCGGCCAGCTGGGTCCGGTCGTTGACCCCCATGATTTCGTCGGCGTCACCGGTCGGCCGTGCCAGACAGGCCAGCCCCTTGCGGACGGCAATCGCCACCAGATCGGTCAGGTAGTATTCCCCCTGGGCGTTGTCATTGCTGACAGAACGGATATTTTCAAACAGGAAATCGGATTCCATGCAGTAGATACCGCTGTTGATCTCGCGGATATCCTGTTCCTCCGGATCGGCATCCTTCTGTTCGACGATGCGAAGAACCCGCCCCGCCCCGTCGCGCACGACCCGGCCATACCCGTAAGGATCATCCATCAGGGCGGTCAGAACCGTCACGGCAGCCGCCTGGTCGCGGTGGTATTTCAGCAGGTCGGCCAGGGTCTCGGGGCGCAGCAGCGGGGTGTCGCCGCACAGGATCAGCACCGTGCCGCGAAATCCGGCCAGCGCATCCAGGGCGCAGGCCACGGCATGGCCGGTGCCCAGCTGCTCTTCCTGCATGGCGCAGCGGATGTCGGCCGCGCCGCGAAAGACCCCCTGAACGGCATTGGCCTGATGGCCGATCACCAGCACGATCGGGTCGGCCCCGGCTTCACGGGCAGCCGCAACCGGCCAGCAGATCATCGGCAGACCTGCGGCGGGATGAAGGACTTTGATCAGACCGGATTTCATTCGGGTGCCTTTTCCAGCGGCAAGCACAACGGCAGCACATGATTCCATAACGTTACAGACTCCCGACAGATTGGAATTAAAGGGCAAATGCGGGGCATTTTATGCGATCGCACGCCATGCGTCAAGCTATTAGCAGACGCCTGCCAACGGGCCGGCAGGCGACGCTGCCGCATCTTTAATCTTTACTTATCTATCCGTTCGGATATAGTGATTCGTCGATCCACAGCGCTACCTGACAGGGCTACCTGCATGGCAATTGCCGAAGATATCCTGAAACTTGAACAGCACTTGAAAGAGCTGATCTGCAAATACGAACAGTACTTCATCGGCCTGGAAAAGCGGGAGCCGCTGGTTCTGCTGTCCGAGGTGGAGAAGCTGGTCCGGCGCTACACCGGGGTCCCGATCAACAACACCATGCACAAGCATCGCTTCACCATGCTGGTGGCCCGGCTTAACACCTACCGCGAACATTGGAACCGGATTCTGAAACTGATGGAGGACGGCAAATACTCCCGGGATCGCTTCATCAGCGACCTGCACAAGCGCCAGCAGACCAGACCGCAGGAGAACGGCGCGACAGACGCCCACCGGGAAACGCCGCATGAACTGGACCGGATTCTGCGTGAGTTCCAGGAAGCCCGCGTGGCCTGCAACCTGCCGACCGACAAGATCACCCGGGCTTTGATCGCTGAAACGATTGAAAAACAGAAGCCGCTGCTGGCCGCAAAACTGGGCAGCGAGGATCTGGTCTTCAGGGTTGTTGTCGAGAACGGCAAACCCAAGCTCAAAGCCAGCCTGCGAAAAAGTCAACCCTAACGTCCGGAAGAGCCATTCACCCCATGACGTCACCGATCCCCCAAACAATCGATATTATTGCCGCTTTGCGACGCGGCCCAGGGCGAATAACCCTTCCCGGCCTGCCCGGCTCCGCTCCGGCCCTGATCACGGCCGAACTGCTGCGGGCCGGCCTGAACGGTGCGCTGGTGATCACCGACAGCCAGGGCTCGGCCGAGGAATTCTGCCGCGAGTTGGCCTTCTTCAGTGCGGCGGGACAGCAGCCGCTGCTTTTTCCGGCCTGGGACGCGGCCCCCTTTACGGCTTCATCCCCGCACCCCGATATTTCCGGCGCCCGCCTGGACACGCTCTTCCGCCTGCAGAACGGCCAGGCCGGGATAACGGTCATGCCGGTGGCGGCCGCCCTGCAGCGGGTTCTGCCGCGCGCAACCCTGAACGACTCGTCCTGCTACCTGGTGGCCGGCGAAGAATTCGAGCGGGATCAGCTGCTGGCCAAACTGGTCAGGATGGGCTACGCCAACGTGCCGCTGGTTGAGGATCGCGGCACCTTCGCCGTGCGGGGCGGCATTCTGGATATCTTTCCCCCCAACCTGCCGACGCCGGTTCGGATTGAATTTTTCGGCGACCTGGCCGAAACCATGCGGGCCTTTGATCCCCTGACGCAGCGCTCGCTGCAGCCGGTGGAAGAGCTGGTGCTGCTCCCCTCGCGGGAACTGCTGCTGACGGAGGAAATCCTGACCGACCTGGCGCCGCGCCTGAAACAGCGCTGCGACGACCTGGACATTCCGGCCAACAAGCGGCGCCTGATCCTGGAAGACCTGCAGAACGCGGTCTATTTCCAGGGGGTGGACTTTCTGCAGCCGCTGCTGCATCCCGGCCTGGAAACGATCTTTGACTATGCTCCCGATCTGCCGCTGATTCTGCTGGATCCGGAAGCGATCCGGCACAGCTGCCAGGCCTTCAGCCAGGAGGTTGCTGTCGGCGCGGCCAAGGCGGCTGCCGCCGGAACGGCCCATTCTCCGGCGGAGCAGCTCTTTCTTTCCGAAGCCGAGCTGGAAGCCCAGATGGCCGGGCGCAGCCGGATCGAGCTGGCCGGGATTGCCCTGGAAACGGCCGAGGAAGCCGTATCGGTCAGCATCCCCTGCCAGAACAACAGCGACCTGCGCGTTCACGTTTCCAAAGAGAGCAGCCACGCCCTGGCGCCGCTGGCCGACAGGCTGCGCGAGTGGCTGCAGGGCGGGCAGAAGGTGCTGCTGACCTGCCACCAGCCGGCCCAGGCGGAACGCCTGAAACAGCTGCTGGAACCCTACCAGATCCGCTGCAGCATCAGCGAAGGTACTTTTTCGGAGATGTTCCCCCCTCCCCAACCCTCCCCCGCTGGGGGAGGGAGTAGTAACGTTCCTCCCCCCAGCGGGGGGAGGTCAGGAGGGGGAATAACCCTCCTATTGGGCGAAATCTCGCGCGGCTTCCGAATTCCCTCTGCAGGTCTGGTGCTGATCGCCGAGGAAGAGTTGTTTGGCAAGCGCGTTCGGCGCCGGGGTGTATCCGAGGTGCGCAAGAAGCAGATCCTGTCGTCGCTGGCCGAACTCAAGCCGGGCGACCACATGGTGCACATCGACCACGGCATCGGCCTGTACCGCGGCCTGCAGCACATCAGCGTCGGCGGTGTCGGCGGCGATTTCCTGCTGCTGGAATACTCCGGTTCCGACAAACTCTACCTGCCGGTGGACCGCCTGGGCCTGGTACAGCGCTATGTCGGGCCGGAAGGGTCGCAGCCGGCGCTGGACAAGCTGGGGGGCACCAGCTGGGAGAAATCCAAGGGCAAGGCCCGCAAAAATATCGAGGAGCTGGCCGGCGAGCTGCTGGAAATCTACGCCAAACGCCAGATCTGCGAGGGCTTCGCCTTTTCGCCTCCGGACGAGATGTACCGGGAATTCGAAGCTTCCTTTGCCTGGGAGGAGACTCCCGACCAGCTCTCGGCCATCCAGGATGTGCTGGCCGACATGCAGCACTCCAGACCGATGGACCGCCTGGTGTGCGGCGACGTCGGCTACGGCAAAACCGAAGTGGCCCTGCGGGGCGCCTTCAAGGCCGCCCTGGACGGCAAACAGGTCGGCATCCTGGTGCCGACCACGATCCTGGCCCAGCAGCATTACGAAACTTTTCATGAGCGGCTCAAGGAGTACCCGGTCACGGTCGAGGTCATCTCGCGCTTCCGCACGCCAAAGGAGCAGAAGGAAATCCTGGAGCGCCTCAAGAAAGGCACCATCGACATCATCATCGGTACCCACCGCCTGCTGCAGAAGGATGTGCTTTTCAAGGATCTGGGGCTTTTGATCATCGACGAGGAGCAGCGTTTCGGGGTCAAGGACAAGGAGCGCCTGAAGGCCTTCCGGGCCGTGGTGGACATCATGACCCTGACCGCCACCCCCATACCGCGCACCCTCTACATGTCCATGATGGGCATCCGCGACCTGTCGATCATCGACACTCCGCCGGTGGACCGGCTGGCGGTCAAGACCTTTGTGGCCCGTTTTTCCGAGGAGCTGATCCGCGAGGCGGTCCTGCGCGAACTGCGGCGGGGCGGGCAGATCTTCTTCGTCCACAACCGGGTGCAGACCATCGCCAAACGGGCCGAACTGCTGGCCCAGCTGGTGCCGGAAGCAAAAATCGCCGTCGGCCACGGGCAGATGGGGGAGCACGAACTGGAAAAGGTCATGCTCGGTTTCATGCATGGCGAAACCAACCTGCTGCTCTGCACCACCATCATCGAGTCCGGCCTGGACATCCCCAACGCCAACACGCTGATCATCGACCATGCCGACAAGTTCGGCCTGTCCCAGCTGTACCAGCTGCGGGGCCGGGTCGGGCGCTCCAGCCAGCGCGGCTACGCCTATCTGTTGATCCCCGGTGAAGGCGCCATCAGTTCGGATGCCCGCGAACGGCTGCGGATCCTGCAGGACATCTCCGAACTGGGGGCCGGTTTCCGCATCGCCACCCACGACATGGAGATCCGCGGCGCCGGCGATATGCTCGGGAACCGCCAGTCCGGAACGGTCACCGAAATCGGCTTCGAGCTTTACAACCAGATGCTGGAGGAAACCATCTGCCGCATGCGCGGCGAGGAGATGATCGAGCGGGTCGAACCGGAAATCAACCTGAAGGTACCGGCCTTTATCCCCGAAGCCTACGTCAAGGACGCCGGCCAACGGCTGGTGATCTACAAAAAGCTGACCCAGGCCGAAAGCGAGGAGGATGTGCTGGACGTGCAGAACGAGATCTGCGACCGCTTCGGCAAATATCCGCTGGCAACCTCATACCTGTTCGAGATCATGAAACTGCGCGTCATGCTGAAAAAACTGCTGGTACGGCAGATCGACATCAGCGGCAAAACAGTGGTCATATCCTTCCACCCGCGCACCCCGGCCTCGCCCGACACGATTATCGGCATGATGCGCAGCGAACCGAAAAACTACCAGTTCACCCCCGATTACAAACTGGTCTGCACTCTGAAGGGAACCTCCTTTGAAGACATCCTTGAAACTGCCGGGCGGGTGCTGAAAAAACTGCTGCCGGGATAATCGGCGCATATAATCTGCAGACGATTCAGTGCGAGCCCGTTCAGGGCGCAATCACAATCACTACGGAGGAATAGTCTTGCAACAGAGGGCCATTCCATGCTAGCTTTTTGAAGTTTTTAACCATACTTAATCGCAATAAAAAAGGAGCTTTACGTGAAAACCATCAACACCGCAAAACTACTGACGGCCGCACTCTGCGCGGTCGCACTCTTTGGCTGCAAAGGCGGCTCACCTACCGGCGGAACGACGTCAGCCGGCAAGAAAGAAGGCAAGGTCATGGCTGAAGTCAACGGCGGCAGCATCACCACTGGCGACTTCGAGCGTGAACTGAAAAATCTGCCGGAATACCTGAAAGCCATGGCCGACACCCCCCAGGGGCGCAAGGAGATGCTGGACACCATGGTGATCCGTGAACTGATCCTGCAGCAGGCCTCCAAGGACGGCCTGGACAAGGGGCCGGAGATCGAGGAGAAACTCCAGGACCTGCGCAAGCGCCTGGTTGTTGAAGCCTATCTTAAAAAGAAAGTCGAAACCGAATCGAATGTGTCCGACGAAGACCTGAAAAAGTTCTACGAGCAGAACAAGGACAAGTTCAAAACCGGCGAACAGATCAAAGCCAGCCATATTCTCGTAAAAACCGAACAGGAAGCCAAGAGCATCCTGGATCAGATCAAGGCCGGCGGCAGCTTCGAAGAGCTGGCCAAGAAAAACTCGGTTGATTCCTCCGCCGCCAAAGGGGGCGACCTGGGGTGGTTCGGCAAGGGAAGCATGGTGCCGGCTTTCGAAAGGGCCGCTCTGGCACTCAAGGAAGGTCAGGTATCGGAGGTTGTCAAATCTGATTTCGGCTACCACATCATCAAGCTGACCGGCAAGCGCCCTGCCGGCATCCGCCCGCTGGAAGAAGTCAAAGAGCAGATCAAGGGCGCCATCATGCCGGGCAAGCAGCAGGAGGTTTTCCAGAAGATCAAGGAAGAGCTGAAGAAAACCGCCAAGATCACCATCAAGGAAGACGTGATCAACGAGATGGATGGCAATAAGGGCGGCGCAAGCGAGGAAGGCAAGAAACCGGCCGATGCCGCCGCACCGGCAGCCGCGCCTGAAAAGAAATAACTCTGGTTTCGCACAGACAGCATGACCGAGAGGGTGGACATTCAGTCCACCCTCCTGTTTTTTAAAATGGGAATGGATACCATCATGAATAGGATTACACTTTTTTCACTGTTGGCACTGCTGCTGCTTTTCGGATCCAACAACGCTTCGGCCCGCGTTGTCAACGCCATCGCGGCCATTGTCAACGACGAAGTCATAACGCTCTACGAAGTCAACCGCGAAGCCCAGCCGATCATCCGCGAAGCTGAAAAAAAGGAACTGGTGGACGATGCCGCCCGCAGTCAGATCCGGCGCATGGCGCTTGATCGTCTGGTGGAAAAGAAGTTGGTCGAGCAGAAGATCCGCGAACTGAACATAAAAGTTTCCGAAGAAGAGATCCGCCAGGCCATCGAGGATGTCAAAAAGCAGAACAGCATACCCAACCAGGAAGCACTGGTGGCGGCGCTGGCCAACCAGGGGCTTTCTTTCGACCAGTACCGTTCACAGCTGCAGGAGCAGCTTGAAAAGTTGAAACTGGTCAGCCTGGAGGTGCGCGCCAAGATCCATGTCAGCGAAACCGAGCTGCGCGAATACTATGAAGCCAACCATGCCAGATATACCGAAGACGAAAGCTTCCGCGCCCGGCACATTTTCTTCAAAACCAACGACAAGTCCCCTGCTGAGGATATCAAACGCACTATGACCACCGCCCTGATGGTGCTGGCCGAGGCCAAAAGCGGCAAGGACTTTGCCGAACTGGCCCGCAATTACTCCGAAGATCCGGCCGCCCGCAAGGACGGCGGCGACCTGGGGACCTTCAAAAAAGGGGACATGCAGGCCGAGCTGGAGTCCACCATCCTGACGATGAAGCCGGGTGAAGTCAGCGAGCTGGTCTACACCCCGGTCGGCTTCCACATCATCAAGCTGGAGGAGCGCATCAGCGGCAAACTCAAGCCCTTCGAGGGGTTGAAAGCCGAGATTGAAGAAGCCATCTACCGCAAAAAGTCGGAGGAGCGCTTCAGCCAGTGGTCCAGGGATTTGCGCAGCAAGGCCAGCGTGGAGTTGAAGGATCTGTCAGGCTTGCTGTAAAGGCTTTTAAAATCGCTTTGAACAAGAACAGCCGCTGATCCCGAAAGGGCAGCGGCTGTTTTCAGATCGTTTATGTATAAAGCTGAAGCACATGCATAAGTCTTTCCATTCATGCTTCGATACCCTCAGCACGAACGGAAAGACGGTCACTTGTGTGGTTCAAAAGTCCGTTCGCCCTGATGTATAGAAGGGTGATAAGGACTTTTGCAAGAGACTCAGCTTTCAATCCCGCCGGCGCAGGTTGGCCAGGAACTCTTCGCAGGACAACTGCTTCTTGCTGACCAGATGGGCGATTTCGCGGCTCATGGCGAGCTTTTCACCCTCCTTCATATCCTCTTTAAGCAATACGAACACGGGAGTATTGCTGCTGTAGGGGTAGAGCTTGAATTTCTCCAGCAGTTCGAAAGCCGACATATCCGGCAGCATATGGCTGCAGAAAACCATGTATTTGGGATGGATCGAAGCCAGCGCCAGGGCTTCCTTGCCGGTATAGCCCTTGACGACCTCGAAACCGATCGATTCAATCGCCCGGGAGATCTTTTCCTCGCCGGTGCGGGAAACGATCAGAGCCTGCAGATCCCAGGTTTCGGCATCCTCGGTCAAACCATACACCGCCAGCCGCTCGAGCAGGTAATGCTCGTCAACCGGGAGCTTGAAAAAGCCTGCCACCGGGAAAACCCCGCCGACCTTGCCCTTCTCGCTCAAAAAAACCGGCAGCACCGGTATGTTGCGGGTGGCTGCACTGCTTTTTATCTTCAGCAGCAGCCCCCAGCCGTCATCGGAAAAAGGGGAAACGTCAAGAACTATCCCCAGGGGACGCCCGGCCTCAAGATTTTCAAACTGCTCCAGACGGCAGGCGTATCCGCCCGCTTCCAGATATGAGGACAGGATCTCTTCGCGACCGTTGCCCGGGCGTACCCCAAGAATCCAGAGTTCCCGGCGTGGTTCGGTTGTGTGTGCCATGACCGCTCCCGTTACAATCAAATATTCATTGAATGCTTTCTCATAGCAGAAATCAGTTTCTAAAACCAGCGGATTCAGACAGCGTCACTCGCCGGAATAGCGCTCCAGTATTTTGTCGATGATGTTGGTCGTGGATTTGCCGTCCACGAACGAAACCAGTTCCACCCGCCCACCGTAAGCCTCGACAACCTCCCGCCCCACCACGCCGTCGAGCGAATAATCGCCCCCTTTGGCCAGGATGTGCGGTTTGAGCGCCGTGATCAGCTGCAGCGGCGTGTCTTCATCGAAGAGCGTTACGTAATCGATACAATCCAGGGCGGCCAGAAGATGCGCCCGTTCGTCCTCGCCGATCAGCGGGCGCTTGGGGCCCTTCAGGCGCCGCACGGAAGCATCGCTGTTGAGACCCAGCACCAGCAGGTCGCCCAGACTGCGGGCTTTCTGCAGGTATTTGACATGCCCGGCGTGCAGCAGATCGAAACAGCCGTTGGTGAAGACGACTCGCTTTCCCCTGGCTTTTTCGGCGGAAATCAGCAGCGACAGCACATCGCGGCTCTTGATCTTGGTGTCGCTGTCATGGTGGCTCATGGCCACCACGTCGATGATTTCCTGGGGAGAGACGACCGATGTCCCCAGCTTTCCGACGGCAATGCCGGCCGCAACATTGGCCAGACGGGCCGCCTCGGCCATGCCGCAGCCGGATGCGATGCCGACCGCCAGCGTTGCCAGCACGGTATCGCCGGCGCCGGAAACATCGAACACTTCGCGGGCCACGGTCGGAATATGCACAACCGAGCCATCCCTTGAAAAGAGTGACATCCCCTTTTCACTGCGGGTAATCAGCAGGTGCTGCAGGCCGACCGCATCCATGATGACGCCGGCCGCCCTGAACAAGCTGACGTCATCGTGGATGGCGATCCCGGATGCGGCCTCGGCTTCCTTGCGATTGGGAGTCAAAAGGGTCGCTCCGCTGTAGCGGCGGTAATCGGTTCCCTTCGGATCCACCAGAACCGGGATGGCGCATTTTTCAGCCACCGCTACCGTCGCCGCGATAACGGCCGGAGTAAGTACGCCCTTGTTATAATCGGACAGCACAACCACCTGATACTGGCACAGCTGGGCGGTGATCCAGTCGCAGACCTTATTTTCAAGATCATGCGACAAGGCCTCGCGCGATTCACGGTCAATCCGTACGATCTGCTGATTGGCGGCCACCACCCGGGTCTTGCGGCTGGTGCGGCGGGACGGGTCGGGGAAGATGGCGTCGGTGGCGACATTCCGGCGACTGAACTCCTTCAGCAGCGACCAGCCGTTCGGATCATCACCGACCACCGAACAGACCGATACCTGCGCGCCCAAGGCGGCCAGATTGTTGACCACGTTGCCGGCGCCCCCCAGGCGCAGCTCCTCGCGCAGCACGTCAACCACCTGCACCGGCGCTTCGGGAGAGATGCGCTCGGCCTTGCCCCACAGATATTCATCCAGCATCAAATCGCCAACCACCAGGCAGCGAATCTGCGCAACTTTTGAAAACACCGACTCGACCGCTTTGCGGTCCATTGCACCGGCGGGCTGGTTCAGATCGTTGCTCACGAGAACAGCTCCTTTTCCAGCAGGTCGCAGACGATGTGGATGATGAGGGCATGACCTTCCTGAACACGGGGCGTATCGTTGCTGGGCACAACCAGCGCCAGGTCGCAGCCCCCCCTGATGCTGCCGCCATCCCTGCCGAGCAGTGCGGCGGTGCGGCACCCCTGCTGGCGGGCCAGCTCCAGCGCGCTGCGCACGTTGGGAGAATTTCCGCTGGTTGAGATGCCGATCACCAGATCGCCCGCAACGGCCAGCGCCTCAACCTGGCGCCGGAAGACCGCCTCAAAACCGTAGTCATTTCCAACGGCGGTCAGAATCGATGTATCGGTGGAAAGGGCAATGGCCGGCAACCCACGGCGCTCCATCTTGAAGCGGCCAACTATTTCGGCGGCAAAATGCTGTGAATCGGCCGCCGAACCGCCGTTGCCCATGATCAGCAGCTTGTTCCCTTTTTTAAACGTATCCGCCAGCAGGGCGGCCATTTCGGCGATCAGAGGAGCCATCTCCCCTTCGATGCGTTCGACCAGGGTGCGATGGGCCTGCAATTGGGTAATAATTTCGGAAATCATCAGGAGGCCTCCCGGTGCTGCGATGGTTGATCGGTGGAATGTTTTAGCAGTGCGGCAAGCAGATCCCCGAGCGGGATAGCGGAGATGCCGCCTGGGAATTCGATCCCGTCAGCCCCCTTCACCGCCACGATATCGGCTGAATCGGTCCGCAGCGCCGCCATCTTTTTCTGCAGATCCCGTTGCGGCATGACCGCCGAAAGCCCGCTCAAGCGTATTCCGGCATGCAGGCCATTCCACCCCAGCCGGCGGAAGTCGGATAACTGACGACGGTGCAGCAGCAGGGTGAAGCGATGCCCCTGCCGGGCTCCATCCAGAATCCTTTCGACCGTGTCGCTCAAGGAGGACGCATCGGACTCTTTGCCGAAATAAACCGCATAATGGTTCTCGGCACCCCAACGGGCACGGTAGGATTCACGGCTGCTGTTCAGCATTTCAGTGCGCCGCTCGGATGATCCGAATTTGGCTTCCTCACCGCAGGTCAGGATCGTGCGGGCTGTGATGAACGTCCGGTAACCCTTGTCGGCCGCTCGGCGAACATACTCTTTCAGACACCACTCCCCGCCGTCCAGCCCCTCATTGAACCTGCCGGTCATGATCCGCATTTCGCCCCGCAGCAGCAGCACGGAAAATGACACGAGACAGCTTTCCATCAGACTGCAGCCGGAAACCGGACGGGGAAGAGCAGGAGCGGTTTTGCCGGAGAACAGCGGCGACAGTATGCCGGCATTGGACGCTTCGGCATCCTCCAGCAGAATCTTGAGCCAACCGGCGTTGACCAGGACGTGGGGTCGCACGATAACCGCAAAATCGCTGTCCGAACGGGCCAGTCCCATGTTGATGGCCGGCAGCAGGCCGATATTGCGTTCGGATTTGATAAACAGGCCGGATTCGCCCAGCGATTCGGAAAACTCTTCCAGCATCAGTTCGGTTTCGCGGCTGCTGCCGTTATCAACGATGATCAGACGTGCTTCGGGTGAATGTTCGAGAATCGCCGCCAGACAGGCGCGGGTTTCAAAGAGGTTGTTCCAGACCGGAACGATTATGTCAACCGAGGGAGAGTTCATAGCAGGCCAGGAGGGCGTAATATCAGGGAGGCGCGGCTGAAATCGTTCGCGCCTCCCTGTGGATACATCAGGAAGAGATCGCCACGCGCCGCAGCAGGTTCAGCTCGTCCAGCACCTTGCCCGAGCCGAGGCAGACGCAGTCGAGCGGGTTTTCGGCGATCAGCACCGGCACCTTGGTGACCTCGCGCAGCAGCAGGTCCAGATTCCGCAGCAGCGCTCCGCCGCCGGCCAGGAAGATACCCTGATCGACGATGTCGGCCGCCAGTTCGGGCGGTGTTTTTTCCAGACAGATGCGGACCGTGTCTACGATGGAGTTGACCGCTTCCTTGAGGGCGTCGCGAATTTCGTCCGAGTTGACCTTGATGGTTTTGGGTATACCGGAAACCAGATCGCGCCCCTTGACTTCCATCTCCAGGGTTTCCGGCCCCGGATAGGCTTCGCCGATCTCTATCTTGATCTTCTCGGCCCAGCGTTCGCCGATCTGCAGGTTGTACTTTTTGCGGATGTACTGGACGATCGCTTCATCCATCTTGTCGCCCCCCATGCGGGTTGACTGGGCGTAGACGATGCCGGCCAGGGAGATGACCGCCACCTCGGTGGTGCCGCCGCCGATATCCACGATCATATTGCCGGAAGCCTCGGTGATCGGCAATCCGGCGCCGATGGCGGCCGCCATCGGCTCCTCGATCAGATAAACCTCGCGGGCGCCGGCCGATTCGGCCGATTCCTTGACGGCGCGCTTTTCGACCTGGGTGATGCCGGAGGGCACGCAGATGACAATCCGCGGACGCACCAGGGTCTTGCGGTTGTGCACCTTGTGAATGAAATAACGCAGCATCTCCTCGGTGATATCGAAGTCGGCGATAACGCCGTCCTTCATCGGGCGGATGGCGGTGATGGAGCCGGGGGTGCGCCCCAGCATCTGCTTGGCTTCCATGCCGACCTTGAGCACTTTCTGCTGACCGGTGGGCATCTTCTGCACCGCCACCACGGACGGTTCGCGTACGACGATCCCCTTACCCTTCAGGTAAACCAGAGTATTAGCGGTGCCCAGGTCTATCGCCAGGTCATTGGAGAACATCCCGAACAGGTAATCAAACATTTTCAGCATGTGTATATGATCCTTTCAACGATCAATTCAGGTGGGTAAAATGGCGCAAGAGGATAGCAGAGTATGTGACATTAAAGCAAGCGGCAATGTGGCAGAGAGCTTTTTTTGCCGGTATACGGCGTTTACAGCGATATTCTGAATTCTGCGCCGCCCTCGACATTTGCGGCGCTGATGGAGCCATTGAAGCTGCGCTCGACGA
Source organism: Deltaproteobacteria bacterium (assembly GCA_021850095.1). Taxonomy (GTDB): domain Bacteria; phylum Desulfobacterota; class Desulfuromonadia; order Geobacterales; family Pseudopelobacteraceae; genus JACRCG01. The sequence goes on along the minus strand of JAJZRX010000011.1, from coordinate 52,324 downwards.
TCATGCGCGCCATATAAAGGCCGATGCCGGTTCCGTTTTCCTTGGAAGTGGCATAGGCGTCAAAAATCCGCCCCAGCATATCCGCCGCAATACCGCCGGCATTGTCACAAATGACAATCAGAGCCCGGGACTGCTGCCGCGTTACCAGGACATTCACCTGCGGCGCGGCGACCCGCTTTCCTTCAAAAGCATCGGCCGCGTTTTGAAGAATGTTCATCAGCACCTGGGTCAGCTCGTTCGGATACCCTTCCAGCTCCGCATCCTCCTCGATCTGTTTTGAAAGTGCAATCCCTTTGCCCTGATAAGATCCGGCCACAAAAGCCAGGGCCCGTTCAACCTCGCTGGCCAGCGAGAATTTCAAAACCTGCTTGCGGGGTGAAAAGAAATTTCTGAAATCATCGATGGTATGGGACATGAACCGTATCAGCTCCATTGAGCGGGTCGTCCCCCGATCCATCTCTTCGTCGGTCAGAGGGCGATCACGGTGGGAATACTGCATCTCCTGCACCGTCAGGGCCAGATTATTGAGCGGCTGTTTCCACTGATGGGCTATATTTCCAATCATTTCGCCCATGACCGCCTCGCGGGCCTGGCGCATCATCAGGCGGTCCTTCTCGATATTTGCAGCGACCTCCCGTGCAACCCGCGCTTCCAGGGTACGGTTGAAATCCTCCAGCTGGATCTGCTTTGCCAGCAGTTCCTGGCGCGATTGAATCAGCTGGTCAAACAGCGGCTTGATGCGGTAGATGCCGAACGCCATCAGCAGCGAAATCAGGAGGCCGAGCAGTTCGACCGTCATACTCCCCTGACTGGTGCCGTTCAGAATCTGCAGCAGCGCCACCGCTCGGCGAATGCCCATAACCACCAGCGCCGAAGCGATCAGGCTCCAGGCGACTATCACACCGCTGACCCGGATCAGACGCAGCGCCATAAAGGCGGCGATAAACTGGAAAGCGATCGAAAGAACCATGACGAGCTGGAGAATTCCGGTGCGGCTCATACCCTAGACCTCGATCCTGAATTCGGCCCCGCCATCCGCATTACGGACGGTCAGGCTGCCCCCCATGTTCTGCTCGATGATGACCTTGGACATATACAGGCCGATGCCGGTTCCCTTGTCCGGCGCGCGGGTCGTGAAATAGGGGTCGAAGATCTTGGGCATGATCTCGTCCGGAATGCCGCCGCAATTGTCCCGGACACAGACCAGCGAACGACCGTCCTTCCGGCTGATGCTGATGATGATGCGCGGCTCGTCCATCCGGCGTTCGACGCTGGTCTCGCTGGCGTTGGAGATGACATTCAGCAGCACCTGGGCATATTCATTCTGATAGCCGGTTGCGACGACCTCTTCGTCAGACTCGACCGCAACCTGGATGTTGCGGCTTTCCAGGGCGGCCGAAACGAACTCCAGGGTGCGGCTAACGACTCCGTTGACGACAAATTGGCGCTTTTCCTTGTCCTCACGGAAGAAATTGCGGAAGTCATCGATAGTGCGCGACATGTGCATGATAACCGCCATCGCCTTGCCGACCTCGCTCTCAAGCTCTTCCTGCGAGATGCTGCCGCTGCTGAAGGAAATCTGCAGATTCTGGACGATCAGCCCGATATTATTGAGCGGCTGCCGCCACTGGTGGGCAATATTGTTGATCATCTCTCCCATGGCGGCCAGGCGGCTCTGCTGGATCAGCAGCTGATCCTTGCGGCGCAGATCGGATACGGCGGCAGCAACGCGCTCCTCCAGCGAATGATTCAGCAGTTCCAGTTCCTCCTGGGCCGCCACACGCTCGGCGATCTCCTCTTCCATCTGCAGGGCCTGCTGCTGCAGTTCGGCTTCAACCTGGTATTGGGTCTGGGCGGCGTTCGCGAGTCGACGCCCCCCCAGCCCGATCACCCCCAAACCGAGCAGCCAGATCAGCCCGTGGCTTGTCACCGTTCCGGCCGTCTGCAGCCGGGTGGCGTCAATCAGGGGCTGGATCGGGATTGACACGCTCAAGCCGCCCCGCACGTCGTCCACGTGGTAGCCCTGGGCGGCGTGGCACTTGAGACAGGAATTGTCGGTCACAAAAGGGCGCATCAGGCGCATATAGGGCTGTCCATCCATCTCCCCGATCTGACTCCCTTCCGTGGCGCCCTGCTCAAACGAGCGCAGGACCTTTTCCTCCCAGGGATCGGGCACGTTTTCAGGACGCAGCGGTTTCAGGCTGGTCAGATGGCCGCGACCGATGAAGGAGTCCTTTTGTTCCTGCGCCAACTCATAAACTTTGCGGGTCATGTAGGCCGGATTGACCAAGGTCAGGGTTTTTCCGGAAGGGGTGCGGATGTCTCGTTCGGGAACATGGGCCAGGTACGGGTTGGAGGGCATTTTTTCGGTGGCCTGGACATAGATACCCCCCTGGGAGGAGACCCAGCGTCGGTAAAGCAGGTCACGCCCGATGGCTGCCCGGGCTTCCGCCATGGCTACCTTGTGCAGAACCCGCTGATGCTCGCTGATGCTCCAGCAACAGGATGCGGCGATCAGAATCGTCCAGGCCATGATAAGCAGCCAGGAATAATTCCTGATCCTCCTGGCGTTGGGACACTGACCGTCGCCGTAGAACACCGATTTGATCGAAGCCTGCATGACAACTCTCCCTTTCAGACGTCCGCCCTGCAAAGATTAACACACTTTTCCGGCTTGGCAATCCGCGCCAATCCGCCCGCCGGAAGGCTCCATCCGCCGGAGCGTTCCCCAAACCCGTTTCCTTGACATTCAAGCTTGATATCTGTAGTTTATGTCAGTTTTTACCAATTATGAGCGGAGGCAGCATTCCATGGAGTATAAAGACACCCTTAATCTGCCGCAGACAGATTTTCCAATGAAGGCCAATCTGAATCAGCGCGAACCGGAAATGCTGGCAAAATGGGAACAGGCCGGACTGTATTCAAAGCTGGAGCAAGCCGGCGCCGGCAAGCCGCTTTATATCCTGCATGACGGCCCCCCCTACGCCAACGGCCATATCCACATCGGCCACGCCCTCAACAAGACCCTCAAGGACATCGTTCTGAAAGTCAAACGCATGGAAGGCTTCCACGCCCCCTACGTGCCGGGCTGGGACTGCCACGGCCTGCCGATCGAGCTTCAGGTGGAAAAAAACCTGGGTTCAAAAAAGCATCAGATCAGCAAGCTGGAAATGCGGCGTGAATGCCGCAGCTATGCCGCCAAATTCGTCCAGATCCAGAAAGAGGAATTTAAGCGACTCGGTATCCTGGGGGACTGGGAGAATCCCTACCTGACCATGAATTACGAGTACGAGGGGCTGACCGCCGCCGAACTGGCCCGTTTTGCCCACAATGGCGGGCTGTACCGCGGCCGCAAGCCGGTGCATTGGTGTTCATCCTGCGTGACTGCCCTGGCCGAAGCCGAGGTGGAATACGCCGACCATACCTCTCCGTCAATTTTTGTCCGCTTTGCGTTACAGGATGACCTGTCCGCCGCTATCCCGGCCCTGGCCGGCAAGCAGGCCTATGTGGTGATCTGGACCACCACCCCCTGGACAATCCCGGCCAACCTGGCGGTGGCGATGCACCCGGAGTTCGACTACGTGGCGCTGGAGACCGAGCAGGGCGTCCTGATCGTGGCCGAAGGCCTGAAAGATTCCTTCTTGGGTGCCACCGGACTGACCGGGGAGGTGATCGCTACTTTCCAGGCCGGAGTGCTGGAACGCAAGCGCTGCAAACACCCCTTCTATGACCGTGACTCGATCGTGCTGCTGGGCGAGCACGTCACCCTGGAAGCCGGCACCGGCTGCGTCCACACCGCTCCCGGCCACGGCCAGGAAGACTACGAGCTGGCCCTCAAGGAAGGGCTGGAGATCTACAACCCGGTCGACAACCATGGCAAGTACCTGGCCACGGTCGAGTTTTTCGGCGGCCAGCAGGTCTTTGCCGCCAACCAGAGCGTGATCGACAAGCTGACCGAAGTCGGGGCCCTGCTGCAGACCTCCACCATCAGCCACTCCTACCCGCACTGCTGGCGCTGCAAGAAACCGATCATCTTCCGCGCCACCGAGCAGTGGTTCATCAGCATGAAGTCCAACGAGCTGCGCCAGAAAGCGCTGGAAGCCATCGATCAGGTGCAGTGGATCCCCAAATGGGGCCGCGAGCGGATTTACGGCATGATCGAGAACCGCCCTGACTGGTGCGTTTCGCGCCAGCGTTCCTGGGGGGTGCCGATCACGGCCTTTTCCTGCACAACCTGCGGCGAGTACATCGCCGACGGAAGCATCATGGATCATGTGGCGCAGATCTTCAAAAAGGAAAGCTCGGACGTCTGGTTCGACTGGAGCGCCGAAAAACTGCTGCCGGAAGGATCGGTCTGCCCGAAATGCGGGGCGGCAACTTTCGAGAAAGAAAACGACATCCTGGACGTCTGGTTTGATTCGGGCGTTTCCCACGCCGCCGTGCTGGAGCCGAATCCCAAACTGCACTCCCCGGCCGACCTGTACCTGGAGGGGAGCGACCAGCATCGCGGCTGGTTCCACTCCTCACTGCTGGAAAGCGTCGGAACCCGCGGCACGGCGCCCTACAGCAGCGTCCTGACCCACGGCTTCGTGCTGGACGGCCAGGGGCGCAAGATGAGCAAGTCCATGGGCAACGTGACCGCCCCGGAAGATGTCATCAAGAAGTTCGGCGCCGATGTCCTGCGCCTGTGGGTATCAGCCCAGGACTACCGCGACGACAACCGCATCTCCCAGGAGATCCTGACCCGCGTGTCGGAGTCATATCGCCGCATCCGCAACACCTGCCGCTACATCCTCGGCAATATCAATGACTTCAACCCTGCCACCCAAAGCGTGGCCTTTGCCGACATGCCGGAAATCGACCGCTGGGCGCTGCACCAGTTGGAGATTCTCAAGGAACGCGTCCTGACCGCATATAAGGAGCTGGAGTTCCACGTCATCTACCAGGATGTGAATGCCTTCTGCACGGTCGAGATGAGCGCCTTCTATCTGGACATCCTCAAGGACCGCATGTACACCAGCAAAGCCGACTCGCTGCAGCGGCTGAGCGCCCAGACCGTCATGTACAATATCCTTGACACCCTGGTGCGCATCCTGGCACCGGTACTCTCCTTCACCTCGGATGAAGTCTGGCAGTACATGCCGGGCAGCCGTGAAGAGAGTGTCCATCTGGCGGAATTCCCGGTTCTCAATCCGAAATGGAAAAATGACGGGCTGGTTTCCCGCTGGGAGCGGATCATCAAGGTGCGGGCAGACGTTTCCAAGGCTCTGGAACTGGCCCGGGTCGCCAAGACCATCGGCCACTCGCTGGATGCCGCCGTGGCAATCTCGGCCGATCCGGAACTGTTCGGCTTCCTGCAGGAATACGCCGGCGAGCTCTCCAGCATCTTCATCGTCTCGAAGGTCGTTCTGACCGATGATCTGGCCGGCGACTGCTGGTCATCGGAGAGCATCGACGGGTTAAAGGTCCAGGTCACCGCCGCGCCGGGAGACAAATGCGAGCGCTGCTGGTATTACAGCGAGGAACTGGGCAGCGACACCGCCCATCCAACCATCTGCCCCAAATGCACGGTTGCCGTCGTCTGACCGACCCTACGGCTCTAATTGGCTGAAAAGGTAGCATCATCGTCATTATCACTATTTTACGCCGGGGACCCTGTTAACAGCAGCGTCCCCATATTTCACGGAAGCTGCCATGCAAAGTCGCTACCCACTGTTTGCCCTGATTTCGATCATCGGAATTATTATCGACCAGCTGACCAAGATCTACATCGACCGCAGCATGCAGCTGTTCGATTCGATTCCGGTCATGGAAAACTTTTTCCATATCACCTACGTCCGCAACCGCGGCGCCGCCTTCAGCTTCCTTTCCAACGCTTCCTGGCGGCTGCCGTTTTTCATCACCGTATCGATCATCGCCGCGCTGGTGATCCTGATCGCTTTCCGCAAACTGCGCGACGACCAGAAGCTGGGGCAGATCTCGCTGGCCATGATCTTTTCCGGCGCGGTCGGCAACCTGATCGACCGGGTACGGCTGGGAGAAGTGATCGACTTTCTGGATGTGCACTGGTACCGCCACCACTGGCCGGCCTTCAACGTGGCTGACTCATTGATCTGCGTGGGGGTTTTTCTGTTGGCGATCGATATGATCCTGGAAGAAAAACGCCAGAAACGACCGCTGAAATAACACAGAGCAACGGAGCAGCCGAGAAATCAATGTGTTGGCTCCGCTGCTCCGTTGCTCTGTGTTTCAAATTCTTTTTTGAGTATCATCCGGTGTAGCGCCGCCCCCCGACATACACCTCCTGAACCCGCCCAGCTCGAACGACACGCTCCAGCAACCCTTTTTCTTCAGCACCGCAATTTTCCAGCACCTGGAAGTCAGCCCGCTTGCCGGCCTCCAGGGAACCGCAGCAGGCCGAGATTTTCAGTGCCGAAGCAGCGTCGACGGTGACCATCCGCAGCAGATCCTCCGCTGTCAGGTCATGGGGAAAGGCCTCCAGGGCATAACGCATCTCGTCCCAGAGTGAAAGCGAATCATTGCTGGCCAGCGAATCGGTGCCGACCGCCAGCGGAATACCCAGTTTTTTGAACAGGCCAACCGGCGCGCGCCCCACGTCCAGCTTGTCGTTGCTGCGCGGGCACAGTGCGATGCTGACCCCGCGTTCCTTCAGCAGGCGGGCGTCCGCCAGAGTGACATGAACGCAATGCACCGCCAGAGTATCGGGGGTCAGCAAGCCGTGCCGATCAAGCAGTTCCGTTGAACTGCAGCGCTGCGGGCGGCCCAGATAACCTTCCCAGCCGACAAAGGGGTAAAAATCCTGCGCCAGCGGCCCGCTGGAATCAAACAGCAGATCCGTTTCGGCGGCGGATTCGGAAACATGGATCGCCAGCGGCAGCCGGCCGGCAGCGGCCGCCTCCCGAATCTTCTGCAGATACTGATCGCCGATCGTGTACAGCGAGTGGGGAGACAGTCCGCTCGCCAGCGGTGCCTCCGGGGATGATCCGGCAGCAGCCAGCGCGGCGGTCAGCTTGTCGCCGAAGCGGGCCGGATCCTGCCCCAGCAGTTCGAAATAAAGCCGCCCGGCCAGGGGCGATTCCCGGTAAAGCCCGGCCAGAAGCGGGTTGCTGACGATCTCGCCGATCGCCGTTGTTCCGGACTCCAGACACATGCGCACCCCTTCCCGCAGCGAAGGGGGGTAATCGTCGGGAGTCAGGCCGCGGGCAATCTTGATCAGCTGGATGATCCAGTCCGTGAAGCGGCGCGGGTTGTACTCGACGTTCGTGCGCAGCCGCCAGGCGGGGAAATGGGTCAGCTCCAGATGGGTATGGGCATTGATCAAGCCGGGCAGAATGACGCAACCGGGATAATCGACCAGCGGAGCGGAATGCTTCCGCTTCAGGTCAACCACCGTCCCGCTGTCGGCCACAAGGCCGTCGCGCACAAGCACCGCCCCTCCCGCCAGCGGCGGAGCACCAGGATTGATCAACCAGGAAGCGGCATACATGACTGATTCGGACATACATCCCCCTTTGGATCGAAATCAGAACCCAATCATACCGGAAATCCCCCAAAAGGAAAGCGGAGCATTTCAACGGCCCCTTCCCGGCCAGGGGCGCTTTTCCTCATTCGTCACTCTGATTGCATTTGCCGGCAAAGCAGTGTAAGTTTTCAGCAGATTTTGGCCCGTCATTTTACTGCCTGTGCCCGCCAGGGCATTCAAGGGAAGGAATCACGCATGATTCAAAGAAAAAAACACAAAAAAATCCATTCACCCGGCCTGACCGACCTGCCTCCCCTGCCGATGGACGCACCCAGCCTGACCAGTGATTACCGCCGTTACTTCAACTACAACCTGGGGCAGGACAAATACTGCCATTCGATTCGCTACCACTACAAGGCGCTGGCGCTGACGGTCCGCGACCGCCTGATGGAGCGCTGGACCAAAACCCGTTACGCCTATCTGGAATCCAACTGCAAACGGGGCTATTACCTGTCGCTTGAATTTCTGATGGGGCGTTCGCTGGGCAATGCCATGCTCAATCTGGGTATCAGCGACACGGCCACGGCGGCGCTGCATGATCTGGGCATCAGGCTGGAGGAGCTGGCCGAAACCGAAATTGACGCCGGACTGGGCAATGGCGGTCTGGGGCGGCTGGCGGCCTGTTTCCTGGACAGCTGCGCCACGCTGCAATTGCCGGTCATGGGCTACGGACTGCGCTACGAATACGGCATGTTCCGTCAGCGCATCGTCGATGGCCGGCAGATCGAGGAGCCGGACCACTGGCTGCGGGACGGCAACCCCTGGGAGATGGAGCGCCCCGAATATGCCCAGCGGGTGCGATTCGGCGGCCGCAGCGAGCATTTCCGGACCCAGTCCGGTGAATTGAGCGTCCGTTGGGTCGATACCCGCGACGTGATGGCCGTGCCCTACGACATCCCGGTGCCCGGTTACCGCAACGGCACCGTCAACACGCTGCGGCTCTGGAAGTCGGTCGCCACGGACGCCTTCAATCTGGGTGAATTCAATGCCGGCGATTATGCCGATTCGGTCGCCACCAAAAACGAAGCCGAAAACATCACTATGGTGCTCTATCCCAACGACGCCAGCGAGAATGGCAAGGTGCTGCGCCTGCGCCAGCAGTATTTCCTGGCTTCGGCCAGCCTGCAGGATGTGGTTGAGCGCTGGGTGGTGATCAACAAGGGCGATTTCAGCGAATTTGCCGAAAACAACTGCTTTCAGCTGAACGACACCCATCCCAGCTGCGCGGTGCCGGAACTGATGCGGATACTGGTGGATGAGCAGGGCATGGGCTGGGATCAGGCCTGGCGGATCACCTGCCGGACCATGGCCTACACCAACCACACCCTGCTGCCGGAAGCGCTGGAGCGCTGGCCACTGCCGCTCTTCGGCCAGTTGCTGCCCCGCCTGCTGGAAATCATCCTGGAGATCAACGCCCGTTTCATGAGGGAAGTCTCCAGTCGCTGGCCCGGCGACACCGAACGCATGCGGCGCATGTCGATCATCGAGGAGGGAGCGGTTCCCCAGGTCAGGATGGCCTACCTGGCGATCGTGGGCAGTTTTTCGGTCAACGGCGTGGCCGCGCTGCATTCGCAGCTGCTGATCCAGGGGCTTTTCCGCGATTTCTACGAGCTCTGGCCGCACAAGTTCAACAACAAGACCAACGGCGTCACCCCCCGGCGCTGGATAGCGCACTGCAACCCGGGCCTGAGCCGTCTGGTCAGCGAGAAGATCGGCGACGACTGGGTGGCCGACCTGCAGCTGATCGGCAACCTGGCCGCCCATGCCGATGATCAGGATTTCGGCCGGCTCTGGCACGATGTCAAGCAGACCAACAAACAGCGCCTGGCCAGGCTGGTTCAGGCGAAGTGCGGTGTTGAGTTCAATCCCGAGGGGCTGTTCGATGTGCAGGTCAAACGGATTCATGAATACAAGCGCCAGCTGCTGAACGTCCTGCATGTGATCCATCTGTACGACCGGATCAAACGCGGCGATACGGAAGGCTGGACCAACCGCTGCGTGCTGATCGGCGGCAAGGCGGCCCCCGGCTACGCCATGGCCAAACTGATCATCAAGCTGATCAACAACGTCGCCCAGGTGGTCAACGCCGATCCCGCCGTGGGCGAGAAGCTCAAACTGGCTTTCCTGCCCAACTACAGCGTGACCGCCATGGAAGTCATCTGCCCCGGCACCGACCTGTCGGAGCAGCTTTCCACCGCCGGCAAGGAAGCCTCCGGCACCGGCAATATGAAATTCATGATGAACGGCGCGGTGACGATCGGCACGCTGGACGGCGCCAACATCGAGATCCGCGAGGAGGTCGGAGACGAGAACTTCTTCATGTTCGGCCTGACCAGCGACGAGGTCGATCAGCTGCGCTGGAACTACGATCCGCACGCCATCATCAGCCACGACGATGACCTGCAGCGGGTCATGGCTCTGCTGCGCTGCGGACATTTCAACCTGTTCGATGCCGGTCTTTTCGATCCGATCATCAACGCCATCTGCAGCCCCCAGGACCCCTGGATGGTGGCGGCCGATTTCCGCAGCTTTGTGGATGCCCAGAAACGCGTGGCGGCCGCCTATCAGGATCGGGAGCGCTGGACCCGCATGAGCATCATGAACAGCGCCTGCAGCGGCAAGTTTTCCACCGACCGAACCATCCAGAATTATAACGATGAAATCTGGCGCCTGACTCCCATTCCTGCCAAGGGCGCAAAGCAAGAGAGTTCAAACCAGCACCACCGAGCTTCATGCCATAGTATTTCCATCCATGCTTCGATACCCTTCGACACTGCTCAGGACAGGCCTCAGCACGAACGGAAATACAGTACCAATACGTGATTCAGAATTCGTTCACCCTGATGTATAGAAGGGTGAACGAATTCTGCAATAGCCTCCACCGCCTGAATTATGGATGTCATCACCACCCACATAAATGCCGACTTCGACTGTCTGGGCGCCATGACGGCGGCGCACCGGCTGTATCCCGGTGCGCTGCTCTCGTTTCCCGGCTCCCAGGAAAAGGGGCTGCGCGATTTCAGCCAACGCCACCCCGATTACCTGCCGCCGCTGACCCGCGCCAAGGAGATCGACCTGGCCGGGATCACGCGCCTGATCATCGTGGATTGCCAGCAGGCTGCGCGCATCGGACGCTTTGCGGAAATCCTCGGCCGCCCCGGCCTGGAAGTCCACATCTATGACCACCATCCGCCAACCTCCGACAGCATCCCTTCCGGCAGCGGCAGCATCAACGGCTACGGTTCGGCCTCGACCCTGCTGACCTTGCTGCTGATGGAGCGCAACCTGACGCTGACACCGCAGGAGGCCACCCTGATCTTGCTCGGCATCCATGAGGACACCGGGCGCCTGCTGTTCGCCTGCACGACTCCCGATGATTACCGGGCGGCGGCCTGGCTTTTGGGACAGGGCGCCCGGCTCGGCATTGTCGGCGAAGCGCTGACGCCGGAGCTGAACAAAGCCCAAATGGGGCTGCTGCGGCAGCTGCTGACGACCCTCCGGACAACCTCGATCAACGGGATTGTGATCTCCATCGCGCACGCTGCCTGCGACCAGTATATCGGCGACATCGCCTCGCTGGTGCATCTGATGCGGGATATGGAAAACCTGGATGCCCTGTTTGTGGTGGTGGCGATGGAGGAGCACGTTTACCTGGTGGCCCGCAGCCATGTGCCGCAAGTCAATGTCGGCGAAATCATGAAGCGTTTCCGGGGCGGCGGCCACGCCACGGCCGCCTCGGCCGCCGTGCATAACCAGTCGCTGCAGCAGGTGCTGGAACGTCTGGATGAATATTTGCGCTTCTCGGTCAGCACCCAGGTGCTGGCCTCGGATCTGATGTCGGCCCCGGTCAAGACGGTGCCCGATACGGTTGACATCGCCGAGGCGCGCGAGATGTTGACCCGCTATAACTGCAACGCCATGCCGGTCATGGCCGGGGAGCGCATGGTGGGCATAATATCGCGCAAAATCGTCGAAAAGGCGCTCTACCACGGCCTGGGCGCTTCCCCGGTGACCGACTTCATGCACACCGAATACCTGCGGGCCGCCCCCGACACCCCCCTGACGGACATCCAGGAATACATGATCGGCGGCAACCGCCGCTTTGTGCCGGTCTTTGACGGCGAACGGCTGGCGGGCGCGGTCACCCGCACCGATCTGCTGCGCCATATCTACGGCGGCCGCCCCGGCCAGAGCGAGTCGCTGTACGATCTTGAGTCGCTGCAGACGCCGATCCGCAGCCGTTCGGTGCTGGGGCTGCTGGGCAAACGGCTGGACGAAGAGCGGCGTCTGGCGCTGCGCAGGCTGGGCGAGGTGGCCGACGAGCTGGGATTGTCGGTTTACGCGGTGGGCGGTTTCGTGCGCGACCTGCTGCTGGGGATCGACAACCTGGATATCGATATTACCGTGGAGGGGGACGGCATCTTTTTTGCCGAGCGCTTTGCCGAACATTATCCCTGCCGTGTGCGCAGCCACCGGAAATTCGGCACGGCCGTTCTGGTCTTTCCCGACGGGGGCAAGATCGATGTGGCCAGCACCCGTTTGGAATATTACGAATCGCCCGGCGCGCTGCCGACGGTCGAACGCGCCTCGCTACGCCATGACCTGTACCGGCGCGATTTCACCATCAACACCCTGGCGCTCTGCATCAACAGCGACCGTTTCGGGCGCCTGACCGATCATTTCGGCGGACAGCAGGACATCCAGGAGCGCACCGTCAGGGTGCTGCACAACCTCTCCTTTGTCGAAGATCCGACCCGCGTTTTCCGGGCCATCCGCTTCGAGCAGCGCCTGGGCTTTCACATCGCCCCGCACACCGAGAAGCTGATCCGCAGCGCGGTGCGGATGCATCTGCTGGACAAACTGGGCGGCGAGCGGCTTTTCAGAGAACTGGAGCAGATTCTGCGCGAAAAAGAACCGCTGGCCGCCATCGCACGCATGTCCGTATTGGGACTGCTGCCCTTTATCCACCCGGCCCTGAAACTGGTTCCGGCCACCGAGCGGGTACTGCGCGAAGCCGGGCAGGTCATGGCCTGGTTCCGGCTTTTGTACCTGGATGATCCCTGCGAACAGTGGCAGGTTTACCTGCTGGCGCTGTTCGAAGGGCTCAAGCAGGATGAATTCGCCGATGCCTGCCGCAGACTGGCGGTTCCTGGGCGTTTTGCCAGCCAGCTGCACAGCCAGCGCAGCCAGGTTCACAAAACACTGGATGCGATCAAACGCCGCCTGAAACACTCCTGCGATGTTCGCAACAGCGAGCTGTTCAGCTGGTTCAGCTCGTTCTCGCTGGAAATGCTGCTTTACCTGGCGGCCCGGGCCAGCAGCGAGCAGATCCGGCGGTTTGTCTCGATCTACCTGACCCGCCTGCGCGGGGTTGTACCCCTGCTGGGGGGTGATGATCTGCGGGAGCTGGGGCTGTTGCCCGGTCCCGCTTTCGGCAGGGTCAAGCAGCGATTGCTGCAGGCCCGGCTGGACGGGGAGATCCAGAGCCGTGAGGATGAGCTGGCTTTGGCCCGTTCGCTGATGCCGTGATTCAACCGACCTGCTGTGTCGTTACCGCAACACAATTGCCATAGATTTCATCAGCGGCTCTTTCAAGATCGTTATCAATCCGGGCCGCCCCAGCCATAAACAATAGTTTTTCCAGACGGTTGTAAAAAAACGCGCATCACACTTACCTGGCTGGCCTGTTTTTTGCTGAATCCATGACGAATTTAAGAAAATCCTACGCGGGGTCAGCATAGATGAAACAGCTCAAACAGGTACTCGCATTTCTGATCTGCATCTCATTTCTATCGGCGGCTTCTTCAAGCCAGGCTGCCGACAGCGCACTCCGGGACGTGTTCGAAGACGCCTTTTACGGCGCCGGAATCGGGGCCTTGGTGGGCGGCGCCATCCTGGCCTTCACCAAAAAGCCGGCCGACCACCTGGAATATATCGGCTATGGGGCGGCAACCGGCGTACTGGCCGGCACAGCCTATGGTCTGGCGAAATCTTCCCGTGCCCTGGCTGAAATCGACAACGGCCGGGTTCGGATTGCCGTCCCGACCATAATTCCGAATTTGATCGAAGCTCCCGCTTCACGCCAGACCAAAGTCATGTGGACCGCCAGTCTTCTGCGGGGCACCTTCGATTGAGCTCCTGATGTCGCATACGATCTGCAGAAAAGCCCGCTGACGCAATCAGCGGGCTTTTTTGTTTGCTTCAGGCGCTGACAGCGTTTATAACCCCTTGGTTATTACTACAGCACAAAGGGGGTTCACATGACGGAATTCAGCAATGTCACGGTGGTCAAAAAGGCCAATATCTATTTCGGGGGCCAGGTGGTCAGTTTTACGGTTCTGTTCGCCGACGGCAGCAAAAAAACGCTGGGAGTCATGCAGCCGGGAGAATATGAATTTTCCACCGGCGCGGCGGAAAATATGGAGATCATGTCGGGAAAGCTGTCATGGCAGATGAAGGGTGATTCGGCCTGGAACGAGGTTGTGGGCGGCCAATCCTTTGATGTCCCGGCCGATTCCACCTTTGTGATGAAAGTCGCAACCGTTTCGGATTACTGCTGCTCGTTCATCAAATAGCTCAAACCAGTGGCAACAAACGCATCCCTCCCCATAATCGGCCGCTTTGCCCCCTCGCCCACCGGCTGCCTGCACAGCGGCTCCCTGGTGGCGGCAGTGGGAAGCTATCTGATGGCGAAGCGTGGCGGCGGACGCTGGCTGCTGCGCCTTGACGACCTGGACACCGCCCGGCAGGTGACCGGAATGGCCGACGATATCAGGCGGACGCTGGAATCCTTCGGGCTGTTCTGGGATGGCGAAGTGTCCTGCCAGAGCACAAATGGGGACAGCTACCGCCAGGCTTTCGAGCGCCTGCAGCAGCAGGGCCTGCTCTACCCCTGCGGCTGCTCACGCAAGGAGATCGCCCGGGCCGCTTCGGCTCCCCACCCCGATGACGACTGCATCCCCTACCCCGGCCTCTGCCGGGACGGCATCAAAAGCGGGGCGGTGGTTCGTTCCTGGCGGATACGGGTGCCGGAAAGCGAGATCTGCTTCGAGGACATCAGGCGGGGCGCCATCTGCCAGAATCTGGCGAACGTCTGCGGGGATTTTGCCGTGCGAAGAGGAACTGACGAATATCTGTATCAGCTGGCGGTGGTGGTGGATGACGACCTGTGCGGCGTGAATCAGGTCGTGCGGGGCGACGACCTGCTATCCTCGACCCCCCGCCAGATCTATCTGCAGCGGATGCTGGGCATAGCGACGCCCGAATACTGCCATCTGCCTCTGGTGACCGGCCCGGACGGCTCCAAGTTGAGCAAGCGCGACAATCTGGTTTCAGAGCAGCTGGGCAATCTGAAAGGACAGGAAGGACAGTTGCTCCTGTCCGTGCTTCGCTTTCTGGGACAGGATCCGCCACCCGAACTGGCCGGAGCGGCCTGCGGGGACCTGCTTGCCTGGGGGGTTGACTGTTTTGATGCTTCCCGAATCCCGCTCCGGAGTGGTGCCTTGCCGGTTCAGCGGGGCTTTCCGGGCTCTCCGTCCGGCGGGCCGGGCGGGCGGAGCATCAATCTGTTGTCACCGACCCGGTTTTGATAGGGATTGTTGGGGTAGGTCGCGAAGGGTTCGGAGGCCCTGAACATGCGCAACTCTTTGACCGCGATCAGCGGATAGGGGTAGTCGACGCTCTCCAGTTTCTGGATTTGCTTGCCCCTGACTTCACCGATAAGGGTAACGAAGTTGCCGGGACGGTAAAGCAGGGGATCGATCAGTTCGCTGCTGAGTGCCAGAAACCTTCCGCCCGAGCGGGATGATTCGTCGGGAACTCCGTTATTAAACAGTTCCAACTGGACAACTTCCAGCATTATCACGTCACCGCTACTGCGGGTGCCGGCAATCATGCCGCCCACCAGAACCTGTTTTCCAACCAGCGCTTCAGGGTTTTTCTTGAGCTCCGCATAGGCCAGCGAACGGTCGACCGGCTTCAAACCCGCATCGCTCATGACATGGGCGCAGCCCCCCAGTAAAACGATCATAAAAAACAGCAGTATATTTCTCATATCGAAAGCTCCCACCGATCAGCGTCAACCTGATGGCCGCATACTTATCAAGCTCACAGGAATTCTCAATATGCATTGATCGGGCCAATCTATTCAGACAACCGGGCTTCCCAAAAAAGTCGCAGAGCCCGCTCCCCCTCCCGGAAATTCTCCAGCTCGATTTCAGCGTCAGGAGTCCAGGGGCGATGCCGATAGTAAAGCTTATCATAATAACGCTCGACCAGCCCGCGCGCCAGACCGGGTATATCCCACCCTTCCAGCAGCTCTTGCAAAGCGGCGTAGCCGCTGCCGCCCAGCTTCTTTTTAATCCGCTCCAGCGCCTCCGCCATCGGCTGGCGGTATTCCGGATGGGCATATTCTTCCGTCAGCCGGCGAACACGGGTGTCGACCGAAACGCTGCACCAGACTTTGCAACTGGCGGCCATGATATCGTAAACGTTTCCCGGCAGCGTGATCCGGCCGATGCGCTGGCTTTCGCCCTCCAGGACAATCGGCTTGCCGGGCGGAGCCTGGCGCAGGGCGTCCCACAGCAGGGTGTCAAAGCGCTTCTGAGTCGGCTGTTCACCAAGCCCCATCGCGCCGAAGGCCGAACCGCGGTGGCGGGCCAATCCCTCCAGATCGATGACTGTCCAGCGCGTGCGATCCAGCCCGTTGATAAAGGTCGTCTTGCCGCTGCCGGTCATGCCGTGGATCACGATCAACGGCGCCGGCGGGGTAAAATCCTCAAAGTAGTCCACAACCTGATTGCGAAAGGCTTTATAGCCCCCCTGCAGCCGCAGTACCGGATAGCCGCAGCTTTCGATCAGGATCGCCAGCGACAGGCTGCGCAAACCGCCCCGCCAGCAGTACACCAGTAGCGGACGGCCGGCGGCGACGTCAATCGCTTCACGGGCCAGGGCGGCAAACCGGCCGCAGGTCAGTTCCAATCCGCGCATACGGGCCGCCTGCGGCCCCTGGTGCTTATGAATTGTGCCGATCTCGACCCGTTCTTCATTAGTCAATATCGGGACATTATACGCACCGGGCAGATGATCTTCGGCGAATTCGAGCGGAGTACGGGCGTCGATGATGCAGTGGCTGTCCAACAGGGAGGGGCTAAAGGCAACTTTTTCAGGCATGATTACAGGTCTCCAGAGCGCGCATTATAGGTGACGCTCCGCTTTCTGGCAACAGAACTCTTCGTGTTTACACCTTGATTATGCGCTGTTTGCATGGTATTTATACCCGTCGCAGGTGATCTTGTTAAGATCGCAGGGAGTCGCAGGACGACCTTCAAAATACTACCGCCCGAGGAGGGGAGCATGGAAAAGCAGAAGGTACATTACAGTGAGCTGGGGCTATCCAACACACGGGAGATGTTTGCCAAGGCCATGGCCGGCAAATACGCCATACCGGCTTATAATTTCAACAACCTGGAGCAGCTTCAGGCCATCATTACCGCCTGCATAGAAACCAGTTCCCCGGTCATCATCCAGGTCTCCAAGGGGGCGCGCAGCTATGCCAACGAAACCATGCTGCGCTGCATGGCAACGGGCGCCGTCCAGATGGCGCGCGAAGCCGGTTCCACCATACCGATCTGCCTGCACCTCGATCACGGCGACACCTTTGAACTGTGCAAATCCTGCATCGACAGCGGTTTTTCCTCCGTCATGATAGACGGCTCGCACCTGCCCTTCGAAGAGAACGTGGCACTGGCCAAAAAAGTCGCCGAATACGCCCACCAGTTCGATGTTACGGTGGAAGCCGAACTGGGCGTCCTGGCCGGCATCGAGGACGAGATTTCCTCCGAACACTCCACCTATACCAAGCCGGAAGAGGTGGAGGAGTTTGTCAAGAAAACCGGGGTGGATTCACTGGCCATTTCGATCGGAACCAGCCATGGAGCCTTCAAGTTCAAGCCGGGCCAGCCGGTTCCTCCGCTGCGCTTTGATATTCTGGAAGAGTGCGAGAAGCGCATCCCCGGTTTCCCGATCGTTCTGCATGGCGCATCGTCGGTTGTCCCCGAGTATGTTGATCTGATCAACCAGTACGGCGGCAAACTGGAAGGCGCGGTCGGTGTGCCGGAAGAGCAGCTGCGCCAGGCCGCCGCCAGCGCGGTCTGCAAGATCAATATCGATTCCGACGGCCGCCTGGCGGTGACCGCCAAAATCCGTGAATACTTTGCCAAGGATCCCAAGGAATTCGATCCGCGCAAATATCTGGGCGAAGCCCGCAAGGAGCTGGTCAAACTGGTCAGGCACAAAAACGAGGCCGTGCTCGGCTCGGCCGGCAAGGCCTGATTCCGCAGGGGCGAGGCACCGCCTCGCCCCTGCGCGCCGGGTTTCAATGTTTAATCGCCAAATCAGCGTGCCATCACAGGGGGTGTTGGATGAGTACCCGTAGATTTTCGCGTGTACATTTTAATGTCGAAGCAACCATCAAGACGGCCGACCGTCTGTTTCAGGGGGTGGTTGAAAACCTCAGCATGACCGGCATGTTTCTGGTGACCTCTGAACGGCTGCCGCTTGGTGAAGCGGTTGAGATCACGATTGTGCTGACGGGCAGCTCACCGGAAATCACGGTCAGCTTCAATGGCAAGACATCCCGGATTGTGGAAAACGGCATGGGCTTCGTCTTTGAAAAGATCGACCTGGACTCCTATATGCACCTCAAAAACATCGTTGCCTACAACATCGATGACGCGGAAAAGGTCATGGAAGAGATCTGCCATTCCATTGATGAGAAACTTGCTGAAAAGTAATCCGGGGAGACGGTCATGATGCAGAGCGGAAAAATTAAAAGATCGACACTGTTTTCGGTTGGCGGATTTCTGCTGGGCGTCACCGCTCCCCTCGGCTGGATCGCCATCCGGGTCATGTTCTTTTATGATCCCAAACAGACTTTTTTCGGACAGATCATTTCCGACATCTTTCAGGACGCCCAGCACCTGGCGCTCTACAACTACATCGGCGCCGGCACGGCGGCTGTCATGGGTGTTCTGGGCTACATGATCGGCAAAAACGGCGATGACCTGCACGAACGGGCAGCCGAGCTGGATGTGCTGCACCAGGAGGTCGCCGAACAGAAGGCCGTCTTTGAAAACCGCTACAAGGTTCTTGACCGGAACATCAAAAACTTTCATCAGATCAGCAGCAAGATCCAGACTTCGCTCGATCTGGAAAAGATACTGCTGCTGTGCGCCGAAGGTCTGCACGATGTTCTGGGGTACGAACGGGTCAATATCATGATGGCCGAGAATGGCAAAACCCTGCGCTTTGTCACCACCATCGGCACCGACCGCTTTGACACCCGGGGGGTGGTCCTGCCGCTTGATCCCAGCATCGGCGTGATCTACAAATGTTTCTCCGAGCGCAAGGTGTACCTGATCGACGACATGTCCCATTATCCGAGCGATTACCAGTTGCAGCCGCCCCACAACAACCTGGCGCCGCTGCGCTCAAAAAGCTTCATCCTCTGCCCGATCGTTGTCAAGGGCGAAGCGATCGGCGCTTTCGGTATCGACAACAAGAACAGTCACCGTTCGCTCAACGATTCGGACGTGGACACGATCATGCTGTTTGCGGATCAGGTGGCCTCGGCCATCACCCGCATCAACCTGCTGACCTCGATCGATACGCTGACAACCGAGATGGAAAGTTCGTTCGCCTTTCTGCTGGCAAGCCGCGAGCAGTACTCCAGCAACGTGTCCCATCTCAAAAACGGGGTCGACTCGGTTGCCGACGGCACCGCCATTATCGCCTCGGCTTCGGAAGGGGTCATGGCGGAAGTTGATGAGACCAGCACCGCCGTCAACCAAATCTCGGTTGCGATCGAGCAGGTCACCCGCAATCTGGATTACCTGGCCGGAATCGTCCATCAATCGGCGGCAGCCATGGAGCAGATCAACAGCACCATCAGCAACGTCGAGCAGAATGCGGCCATATCCCATGAAGTTTCAAACCAGGTCAAACTGCAGGCCGACGAAAGCCGGGTCGTGGTTGAAGAGACCATCGCGGCGCTGGATGAGATCAAGCATTCGGTCGGCGTTTCCTACGACGCCATTCAGCGTCTGGCTGAAAACAGCACCCGCATCGAGAATATCGTCAGCGTTATCAATGACATCACCAAACGCACCAACCTGCTGGCGCTGAACGCCTCGATCATAGCGGCCCAGGCCGGCGAATACGGCAAAAGCTTCGGCGTCGTGGCGGACGAGATCCGCAATCTGTCGCTCCAGACCGGCCACTCCACCGGTGAAATAACCACGATCATCGAAGAGATCATGAGCGAATCCAGAACCGCCGCCAACAATATTACGGCCACCCGGGATCTGGTTCACCGGGGTGTTGAACTGGGGCACACCACCGGCGAATCGCTCAAGGCGATCTACGACCGCTCGGCCTGTTCGCTCGACATGACCCAGCAGATCAAGCAAGCCACCCAGGAACAGGTCGCCAGCGTACAGCTGGTGGCGCGCTCCATGGAGGATATCAGCTCCATGACCACCCAGATTTTCGCCGCTTCCAGCGACCAGGCCAAGGCCACCAAATCAATCGCCCGATCGGTTGAAACCATCAAGGACATGACCCACGAGATGGTGAACTCCACCTCGCGCCAGGTCGAGGATGGCGCGATGATCCGCAGCACGGTGGAATCGGTCAGCGCCATGGTCTCCGAGATGTTCGACAACATGGAAAAACGCCGGGCCCAGAGCGCGGAGGTCGTCAAGGAACTGGAATCGATGAAAAACCTGACCTGCCCGATTTAGGGGCTGCGCCGATCAAGCGTAATCAGCAAGAACTTTTATCTTTATGCCCGGTTGGGGGGATTGAATGCTCAAGAAAATGACGATTCCGGAGATACTGCAGATGAAACAGGCCGGTCGGCGCATAACCATGCTGACCGCCTACGATTTCCCGTTTGCGCGCCTGGTTGACGGTGGCGGAGCGGACATCATTCTGGTGGGGGATTCGGCCGGTGTCGTCTTTGCCGGCCACGACACGACCCTGCCGGTCACCATGGATGAAATGATCTACCACACCAGAGCCGTGCGGCGCGCCGATCCCCGGGCCCTGGTGGTGACCGACATGCCCTTCATGTCCTACCAGACCGGTATCGAGGAAGCCTGCCGCAACTGCGGACGAATGATCAAGGAGGGAGGCGCCGAGGCGGTCAAGATCGAAGGGGGCAGCAGCATGTCCCACGTCATCCGGGCCGTATCGGGCATCGACATTCCGGTCATGGCCCACATCGGCCTGACACCCCAGTCGGTGCACCGCATGGGAGGCTACAAGGTTCAGGGGCGCAACGAGCAGGCCGAGCGGATCATGGACGATGCGCTGGCGGTGCAGCATGCCGGAGCATTCGCCGTCGTGCTGGAGGGGATACCGGCCAAGCTGGCGGCGCAGATTTCCGCCGAACTGACGATCCCCACCATCGGCATCGGGGCCGGTCCGGCCTGTGACGGCCAGGTGCTGGTGATCCACGACATCCTGGGGCTGTGTGAAAAATACTCGCCCAAGTTTGTCAAGCGCTATGCCGATCTGGCGCCGCTGATTTCGGACGCCGTCAAACAGTATGTCGACGAAGTGCGGGCGGGTGAGTTCCCGACCGAAGAACATTCCTTTTCGTGAGCGTTCCATGCAGATAATCAGCGATATTCAGCAGATGCAGTCTTTGACGGGCGACTTCAAGCGCGCCGGGAAACGGATCGCCTTCGTTCCCACCATGGGTTTCCTGCACCAGGGGCACGCCTCGTTGCTGCGGGAGGGTCGCACACGCGGCGATGTCCTGGTGCTCTCGATCTTTATCAATCCGATCCAGTTCGGCCAGAACGAGGATCTTGACCGCTACCCACGCGACATGGAGCGTGATTGCAGGATTGCGGCCGAATGCGGTGTTGATATCGTTTTCACGCCGGACGCCGCCGGCATGTATCCGCCCGGATTCCAGACCGGGGTGACGGTGCGGGACATCTCGCTGCCGCTCTGCGGCGCCAGCCGGCCGGGGCATTTTGACGGTGTCGCCACCGTGGTGACCAAGCTGTTCAATATCGTTCAGCCGGATCTGGCGCTGTTCGGCCGCAAGGATTACCAGCAGCTGGCGGTGATCCGCCGCATGGTGCAGGATTTGAGTATGCCGGTCGAAATCGTCGGCATGCCGATCGTGCGCGAAGCGGACGGCCTGGCGATGAGTTCGCGTAACGCCTACCTGTCGGCGGAGCAGCGCACCAGCGCTCTCTGCCTGCATCGCAGCATCCTCAAAGTTCGCGCTCTGTTTTCCAGCGGCGAGCGCTCCACAGCAGCGCTTAAACAAGCCGCCCTGGAAATCATCGGGCAGGAGCCTTCCGTGCTGATTGAATACGTCGAGTTTCGCGACGGGGCAACGCTGGCCGAGCAGGAGACCGCCGACCATGCCACGCTGCTGGCGCTGGCGGTCAGAACCGGCCAGACCCGGCTGATCGATAACACCGTACTCGGTGAAGAACTGTAACCTGCACCCTAATCCCGGATCGTAACCGTAATATCCCTGCGTTCTTTACCGACCGCCCGCAGCAGGGCCAACACCCGCTCGAAATCATCCCCCATGGCGCTGCGCGATGCCTCGGCGCTCTCCCAGACAATCCGCACCGGCCCGGCTATATCAGCCGTCAGAACATCCTGCAACGCATCAAGATTATTACCGAAATGAGGGGGAAAGGGGAGCTGGCGAATCAGCTCGCCGTAGAAATCATCCAGGCTGCGGACAGCCTGCCCGTTGATGACGCATTGCACTTTTTTTACTGGCATGAGGGCACCTCGTGGAACGTGGAATAGTGGTCAACCGTGACGTTACGCTGGCCCTCGGCGGAGTAGATCAAGCGCTTGGCGCCCCGCCTCCCCCCCTTGTAGTCCAGATCCGCTTCGCGCCAGCTGCGGATGTTTTTGGGCAGCCGCCCCTCGTAGTTGCCGAAATGGTCGCCGCCGATGCTCTTGCCCTGCAGGCGCGGCAGGCTCGACAGATCACGCCCCGGCCTCCAGCCCAGACGTTTGGCCTGTTTCTTGGTGACGAACTGGGGCGGGAGGGATCGGTTGTTGCTGGCGTTGAGGGAGCGCAACATCGTCACCAATTCTCCTTCGTCAATCCGTGGCGAAAGCTGCCGGTTCAGCTGCTGCACCACCTTTTCGCATGTTTCGGCAAAGGCCGGAGCGCCACAGAGGAGCATGGCGGCGGCCAGGGCGAACACCTTTCTCAATAATCTTTTCAATTTCATTTCTGACGGTCTCCAATCGTTTACAGGTTGGTTATGTGCGCAGTGTCGCGAAGATTGTTGATATGAGACAGATCAAGTCCACATTGCTTACAGCGGAAGAAGGTTTCACTTTGACATAGTGTGTATCGATGTGTATAAATAGCCTATGACTAGCAAAGAGATCATCAAACGGCTTGAAAACGAGGGATGGTTTTGCGTCGGTGGTAAAGGTGACCACCAAAAGTACAAACACCCGACGAAAGCTGGTCATGTAGTAGTGCCGCACCCACGGAAAGACATGGCAACCGGAACTTTGCGCAATATTTACCGGCAAGCTGGTTGGGAATGGAGATAAAATGTTATATCCCGCATATATTCACGTTGGAGATGATCAACACGCTCACGGCGTAACTATTCCTGACTTTCCCGGCTGTTTTTCAGCCGCTGACGAGTGGGAGAACTTACCACGCATGATTCAAGAGGCTGCAGAAGTTTATTTTGAAGGCGAAGATATACCAGTACCGGCACCAACACCATTAGAACAATTGACTGCTAACCCCGAATATCAAGGAGGGGTATGGCTCTTGGTAGACATTGATCTTGCCAAACTAAAAGTTAAAGCCAAACGGGTTAATATTACTTTGTCAGAAAATCTTCTGCATGAGATTGACCGTTACGCAGCGCAGTACCACATGACTCGTTCCGGTTTATTGGCTCAAGCTGCTGGGCAATACATTCACCGCAAAGAAGCAGCATAACTCGAACGGGTCGGCAGTTGACCCGCCAGACCGGATTTTCGGGCAGGCGGCGTCTAACTGCCTGGTTGGTATTCTATTTATCATGTGCTTAAGCACCAGCCGCCAGTCTAAACCATTGGCGACCGCTATCACTGCCATTACAAAATTCGTCAAAAACTAATTTTAAAGGGAATATTATGTGGCCATTTATTAACTGAGGCTGACTACATCTGCAAAAATATATTGTGTGGCCCTTGTTTGAGGAGTATGAATCTAGTTTTCTTAGTTTCTGGCTTGAAGGGTCGAGCCCTTGATACGTTACTTGTGCGGATATCATCTTGCCAGATTCGTCAACTCCGAGGATATCTATGTCTTTCAGCGTTCGGCCGACAGGCATCAAAGTGTATCTTAGAACGGGAAGGCCATGTTTCTTTGCGTCCCCTGATCGCAAATATTCCATGCACATCACCTCTTGGAGGTCCGGCGTAAGACTGCCCAGTTCAATCAAAGTAACACCTGTAAGAAGTGCTTCAACCCTAGATCCAACTTTTTTCCAATGACAGAAGGTGCCTTGCCTTGGCTGCACTGACTCTAGGGATATACTTTCTACGGCAGAAAGATTTCTCGACTTGCTCAACTTTATGACCTTCAGAGTAGCCGTTCTTCCTTCATGATTATTCTTCTTGCCCCAATGTCCATAAAATAATTCAACTGAAGAACCTGGAGCGACGTATCCGATTTTACCTCCGGGCCTTCCTCGATAAGCTGCGAAAACGTAGCCTCCCTCCTTCGCCAAAACTTGTAGCCGCTGCATACATGATTTCGCAGCACCTACATAGTCCGAAGGGCTTAGACTGTGGGAGTCCCCTTGATGAAAAGTTTTACTAATATCATGAGGATAGTGAATGCCTATGTAATCCCCTTCCCACAAAGCATCAATGGTTGTTTTATCAATGTCTAACGCCGAACTGTGCCGGATGAAATATGTTTTAGACAATGTGAACTCCTCTCTTTTTCCAACTCGTTATTGAGCGGTTCACGCGCGCGTGCGCGTGAACCGCTCATCCTCCCAAATGGAACACTTATTACGTGCCCTATTGCAATACATTCAGTAGCCAGCTGAAACGTGGCGTCAATGACTGTCCGCAGTCAGGATTTTGGAAAATACCTGACGCCAGGTAATCCCTCAAAATCATTGTCCTGGGTCCAGAGGGTCGCGTCATTTGTCTGTGCGGTGGCCAAAATTATGCTATCGGCCATAGGTATCTTTGCATCCAGACTCAATTTCGCGGCCAACAGGGCGATTGACGAAGACAATTCAATGATTGTGCCCTGCTGCATCAATGCCGTTGCCTGGAGTGCCGCGTCTTCTCCGCGTTGACGACACACAACCTTGAACACCTCATACAGAATAATTGTGGGGACCAATAATTCCGGGATGCTGCCAAGAGGTTCCGTAAAACAGTCGGCATTCGGGCCGTCCGAGAAATACTCCAGCCATCCCGATGAGTCTACAATGTTCACAGGCGGTCTTCCTCCCTATTCACGGTTGTATCAATCCCCTTGAGAAAACCCCGCATTTCCCGGATATCTCTGGACGGCATCAACTCAATCCTTGTGCCGTAAGCAATGACCTGCATCATCTGCCCGGGAATTAATTGCAATTTTTCACGGACATCCCGTGGAATCACTACCTGGTATTTGGGTGAAAGTTTTACGGCATTCATACTTTACTCCTATCGACGCGTTTTTCGTTTAACAAAACAATAATCGATACAAACTGCAATAGCAACTATTGCGTGCTCGCCAGCAGGCAACAAACCATTACCCGCCTCATCCCTGCAGTCAACCACAATCAAACATCCATCTCCCGAAATCTGCGCACCGCTTCGGGAATTGTTTCTTCGCGGATATTGCCGAAAGCCAGCCGCAGATAACCCTCCAGGCCAGCTCCGAAAACCTCGCCCGGCAGGCAGATGATGCCGGCCTGATCCACCAGCTTTTTGGCGGCCTGGCGGCCGCTGCAGCCGCTGAAAGGATGCTTCACCCAGGCAAAAAAGGCCCCGCTGGAGGACAGGCTGAAAGGATTGCCCGACCGGGTGAATTCTTCCCGGAAGCGGTCGTGGCGGCGGGCCATCATGGCGCGGTTGCCCGCCACCCAACTGTCCAGATTTTCGACGCCGAATTTGACCGCCTGCTGGGTGATGCGCGGCTGACAGACCGCCATCGTATCCTGGGCCTTGAGCGCGTGGTGGATAAACTGCCGCGAGGCGGCCAGCAGTCCGGCCCGGTAGCCGGTCAGGGCATAGGTTTTGCCGAACGAGGCGATCTGAACCAGGTTTTCGCCCCAGGCCGGGTCGCGGAACAGCTCGTGCGGACGGCGGCCGCCGGGGATGAATTCGTTGTAGGTTTCGTCCAGTAGCAGGGCGATATTATGGCGCCGGGCCACCTGCAGCAGTTCGGCGATAATCTCCGGCGGTGTGATGGCCCCGGTCGGATTGCTGGGCGATACCAGCAGGATCGCCCTGGTCCTGCTGGTGATCAGCCCCTCGATCGCGGCCGGGGACGGCAGGCCGCCATCGGCCTCGACAAACGACGCGCAGACCCCGTGGATGCCGAGCATCTCCAGCACCATGGGATGATCGAAATAGCAGGGCGCCTGCATTATAACCTCGTCACCGGCCCGGCAGAGGGTTACGATCGCCAGCCAGAAAGCCTGACTGGCGCCGATCGTCAGGCAGAGGTTATCCGGCGACAGGCTGGCGCCGTATTTGCGCTGGTAGTAGCCGCACAGCGCCTCCCGCACCTCCGGCAGTCCCTCGTCGGGCGAATATCGTGACAGCTGCGGATCACCCAGCAGCGTGGCGAGATGATCGGTCAACTGGGGCGCCGGGGCATAATCCGGCACCGCCTGACACAGATCGATCAGTTCCGGCCCGTCAGCGGGACGCTGCGCCACCCACCCCTTGACCTCGGAAATCGGGGGAAAATGGACGGCGGTTATCAACGGCGAAAGGGTCATGCTCATGAGTATCTCCCCTGGTTTTTTTCGGCCCGACTATAGCAGAATTCCACCGGCCGGCAGGAACAATTTTCTCCTACAAAATTCGTGTTTTAACTTGACACAGACCTTGACGGCGGCTATAAGTTTCATCAGTGTGGAAAAAAGTGGAACATTGTGGAAAATAATGCCAACGAGAAGGTCATGTTCCGGGGAATTTTCGAGACAACCATAGACGCCAAGGGACGCACCAGCCTGCCGGCCCGTTTTCGGGAAGTCATGCTCGAAAAGCACGCCGACGAGCGTTTTTTCCTGACCAACTCGGCCCCCATCGGTCTGGAGGACGGCCGCTACAGCTCCGGCCTGCTGATATTCCCCTACCAGGAATGGTTTGCCTTCGAGGAAAAGTTCCGCGTCAGCAAGGGCTTAACCTCCGAGCAGCGTAAAAGCATCCTGCACACCGTTATCGCACCGGCTCAAGAATGCTGCGCCGACAAGTTGGGACGTTTTCTGATTCCGCCCACCTTCCGCAGGGACGCCGCCCTTGAGCGGGAGATCCAGTTTGTGGGCACCATGGACAAGATCGAGATCTGGAGCATGGCCGAGTGGGAAAAAGTACGGGCCCAGAACATGAAGAACTTCCCCAGCGGTACCGAAGCAGCCGCTGAACTGGGGCTGTAATGTCTGATTTCCGCCACCTCTCGGTCATGCCGGATGAGGTCATCCGCTTTCTGGCTCTGAAGAACGCCGGAATCTACCTGGACGGAACCCTGGGCGGAGGCGGCCACAGCCGGCTGATCCTTGAAAACGCACCCCAGGCCACGCTGGTCGGCATCGACCGCGATCAGGCCGCTCTGGCGGCGGCGGGAGAAGTTCTGGCCGTTTTCGGCGAGCGATTCCGTCCGGTGCACGGCGATTTTGCCGGGCTGACCGCACACCTGGCGCAACAGGGCATACCAGCTTTGGACGGTTTCATCCTCGATCTGGGGGTTTCATCGCACCAGCTGGACACCCGCGAGCGCGGCTTCAGCTTCCAGCAGGACGCGCCGCTGGATATGCGCATGGACACCAGCCAGGGCGAAACCGCCGCCGATCTGCTCAACGAGCTATCGGAGCTGGAGCTGGAGCGGATCATCGCCGACTACGGCGAAGAGCGCTGGGCCAAGCGGATCGCCGCCTTCATCGTCAAAGCCAGGGAAGAGTCGCCGATAACAACCACCTTCCAGCTGGTGGACATCATCAAGGGAGCGGTCCCGAAAGCCAAGTGGGATGAGCGCATCCATCCGGCCACCCGCACCTTTCAGGGATTGCGGATCGCGGTCAATCACGAGCTGGAAAGCCTGGAACAGGGGATGCGCGCCGCCCTGGACCTGCTCAAACCGGGCGGACGGGGGGTGATCATCTCCTTTCACTCGCTGGAAGACCGCATCGTCAAACATATCTTCCGGGAATACGCCGAAGGCTGCACCTGTCCCCGCCAACTGCCGGTTTGTGCCTGCGGCAAGCAGCCCCGGGTGAAGATTCTGACCGGCAGGCCGGTCACGGCGACGCAGCGGGAAACCGACCAAAACCCACGGGCACGCAGCGCCAAGCTGCGGGCCGTTGAGAAACTGTAACCGCTTCACGATTCAGACGAGGTAATCACCATGGCACATGCACGAGCAGATTACGGCAAAGTAGCGGCACCGCGCGCTTTTGGCGGGACGGAACTGTCCTCCCACCGCATCGACATATTCAAATACCTGATGATCTGCATGGTTCTCTTCACGATTGTTTCCGTCTTTCACGTCTGGTCGCGCTTCAGGCTGGTGGAGCTGAACCTGCAGATTTCCGATGTCAGCCGTCAGCTGAAAGAGGCCGAACAGGAGCAGAAGCGCCTCAAGCTGGAAGCGGCTTCGCTGAAGACGCCGGCCCGGATTGAAACCATCGCCAAGAACGAACTGGGCATGGCGCTGCCGGATGAAATGCAGGTCATTCACGTCAAATGAAAGACGAACGGGAAAAATGGGCGCGCATCCGGATCATCATGATCGGAACGATATTCGGCGCCATGTTCCTGACGATCATCGGGCGGGCCTTTTATCTCCAGATCCTGCAGCACGAAGAGCTGATCAAGAAAGCCGACCGCCAGCACCAGCACCGGGTTGACCTGACCCCGGCCCGCGGCAGCATCCTCGACCGCAACGGCACTCCGCTGGCCGAATCAATCCACATGGATTCCTGTTATGCCGAGCCGAAACGCATCAAGGATGTGGATGGCACGGCCACGGTGCTGGCCCCGCTTCTGGGGATGCCCAAACAGGAGCTGGTCGCAAAACTTTCGCTCAACAAGTCGTTTACCTGGCTTGTACGCTGGGTGCCTCCCGATACCGCCACCCGCATCAAAAACATGAAACTGACCGGCATCGGCTTTGCGCCCGAGTCCAAGCGTTTTTACCCCAACATCGAGACAGCCGCCCATGTGATCGGTTTCACCGGACGCGATCCGAACGGGCTGGAAGGCATTGAAAAGAAATACGACAGCACGATCCTCGGCAACACCGGCTACATGATCACGGAACGGGACGCACTGGGCCGCAACATCGCCATCAAAAGCACGGTGGTCAAGGACTCTTCCCCCGGCAACAGCGTTGTTCTGACTCTGGACAAAACCATTCAGTTCATCACTGAAAAAGAGCTGGCCAAGGCGGTCAACGGGAGCAACGCCAAAGGAGGCATGGCGCTGGTAATGGAAGCGGACACCGGCAAGGTCCTGGCAATGGCCAACTATCCGACCTTCAACCCCAATTCCTACAGCCGCTACTCGCTTAATGAACTGCGCAACCGGGTGGTGGCCGACAGTTTTGAACCCGGTTCGACCTTCAAGGTTTTCACGATTGCGGCAGCCCTGGATGCCGGCGTCATCAAGGCCAATGACGTGTATAACTGCGAAAACGGCAATTACCGGATTATCAACCGGGTTATTCATGATGACCATCCCCACTCAAGCCTGTCCATATCTGAAATTATTAAGTATTCCAGCAACATCGGCTCCGCCAAGATCGGCTTCAAAATGGGAGAGGAACGGATGTCCGCCTATCTGCGCAACTTCGGTTTCGGCGGGCGCACCGGCATCGACCTGCCCGGAGAAGCTTCCGGATACCTGAAGCGCAACTGGTACAAAATCGACCTGGCAACCATTTCCTTCGGACAGGGAGTTTCACTATCGACAGTTCAGCTGGCCTCGGCTTTATCGGCAATCGCTAACGGCGGCACCCTGATGAAGCCCTACCTGGTGGAACGGATCCTTGATGACAGCGGCAGGGAAGTTCAGCGCTTCGAGCCCCAGGTGGTGCGGCGGGTCGTGTCTCCCGAAACGGCCAGCAAGATGACAAAGATGATGGAAACCGTCACTGGTGAGGGCGGAACCGGCACAAAAGCGGCGGTGGACGGCTACCGGGTGGCCGGGAAAACCGGAACAGCCCAGAAGGTTGATCCGGTCACCCGCACCTATTCACCAACCAAACGGATCGGCTCCTTTGTCGGCTTTGTTCCGGCCGACAAGCCGAAACTGACCATCGTCGTGATTATCGACGAGCCGCAGGGCATCAAATATGGCGGCGTGGTGGCGGCGCCGGCTTTCAGGGAAATCGCCCAGAACACGTTGGCATACTTGAAAATCGTACCGAACATGCCGATTGCCAAAAAGGAAAAAGCGCCCGAAGCGGAAGAAGAGGACGTTCAGGAACCGGAAGCGCTTTCCGAGGGAGAAATTGAGGATACGACCAACGCAGGGGCCGTCATGCCCGACTTCCGGGGCATGAGCATGCGCGGTGTGCTGCAGGTAATGGAAAAGCGTTCCATCAACATCAGGCTGATCGGCAGCGGCCGGGCAACCGAGCAGAGCCCGCCGCCGGGACAGGCGATCAAGGGAACCGGCGCGGTTTGGGTCAAGTTCACCCCGTCCGCATGAGTGGAGAAGGCATGACACTGCATGAACTACTGCATAACCTGGCCGAGGTCGAGATACACGGAGACACCTCGGCCGAGATCGTTTCCCTGACCTGCGACTCGCGCACGGTTCAGCCGGGAACGCTTTTCTTTGCCTTACGCGGCACGACTGCCGACGGGCATGCTTTTATTGAAAAAGCGGTAGCTGCCGGCGCGGCGGCCGTCGTTCTCGAAGACAAGAACTGTGCGCCGGCCGGGATTCCCTGGATAGCGGTGGCTGACAGCCGCGCCGCCATGGGCCGGATGGCGGCCCGTTTCAACGGGAACCCCACCGCCAACAGGCCGCTGATCGGCATCACCGGCACCAACGGCAAAACAACCACCACCTATCTGATCGAAGCGATCCTGGCCGAGGCCGGAATTCCAGCGGCGGTACTCGGCACCATCAGTTACCGCTTCGGCACAACGGTCATTGAAGCATCCCACACGACGCCCGAATCCACTGAACTGCAGAGCGCCTTCCGCCAATTGGCGCAAGCCGGGGCGCAGGCCTTCGTGATGGAGGTTTCCTCCCACGCCCTGGAGCAGAAACGGGTCGACGGCTGCCACTTCGATGTGGGGATTTTCAGCAACCTGACCCGGGATCACCTGGACTATCATCTGACCATGGAAAGCTACCTGCAGGCTAAACAACGTCTGTTCAGCGAACTGCTGCGGCCATCGGCCGAAAAGCCGCTCCGCCGTGCGGCGGTCAATATGGACGATCCCTACGGAGCGGCGATTGCCGAATGCTGCAGCTGCCCGGTCATAAGCTACGGCATGGCCGGAATCTGCGATGTGCGTCCGGTTGATGTGGTTTCATCGGTGAACGGCATCAGTGGGAAAATGATGACGCCCAAAGGTGAGTTCCTGTTCTCGTCGAAACTTTTGGGGCGCTTCAACCTCTCCAACATCCTGGCGGCGGTCTCAGCCGGCATCGGGCTGGACCTGCCGCTGGAGGCCATCAAACGCGGCATCCAGAATCATGCAACCGTTCCGGGGCGCATGGAGCGGGTTGAAAATAAGCGCGGCATAACCTGTCTGGTGGATTACGCCCATACCGGCGACGCACTGGAAAATGTGCTGTCGACCCTGAAAGAGATCGCCACCGCCCGGATCATCACCGTCTTCGGCTGCGGCGGCGACCGCGACAACGGCAAACGCCCGATCATGGGACGTATCGCCGCCGGTCTGTCGGACCTGGCCGTTGTCACTTCCGACAACCCCCGCACCGAAGAGCCGCTGGTAATTCTGGAGCAGATCAAAGCCGGCATAACCCCGCTGGGCATCCGCGAATACAGTCTGGCCGAACTTTCCGGCGGTTTTGGCGAAAAAGGATTCGTCATGCAGGAAAACCGGCGCGAGGCGATACGCACGGCGCTGCGGCTGGCAAAAGCCGGCGACATCGTTTTGCTGGCCGGCAAGGGACACGAGGATTACCAGATCATCGGCACCGTCAAGCAGCATTTTGACGACCGGGAAGAAGCGGCGGCGGCACTGGCGGAGAAAACCGGCTGATGTTCACGATTCATGAAATATGCGCTGCCACCGCTGGGCGCCTGATCGGCGCCGCCGGCGCTGTTGTCGACGGCATTTCCACCGACTCGCGCACGGTCGCGCCGGGACAGCTGTTCGTGCCGCTGCGCGGTGAGCGCTTTGACGGCCACGACTTTATCGCCGATCTGGCCAAGCGCGGCATTACCGTGCTGCTGGCCGAGGAACAGTGGCTGAAATCCCATTCCGTTCCGTCGGCGGCTTCCTGCATTGCGGTCAAAGATACGCTGCATGCGCTGGGCGATCTGGCGGCGGCCTGGCGGCGGCGCTTTGACGTTCCCGTCATCGGCGTAACCGGCAGCAACGGCAAAACAACGGTCAAGGAGATGTTGGCCGCGATTCTCCAGCAGAGCGGGCCGGGACTGAAAACCTCCGGCAACCTCAACAACCTGATCGGGCTGCCCCAGATGTTGTTCCAGCTCCGTCCGGAACATGGCTGGGCGGTGCTGGAAATGGGCATGAGCGAACCGGGTGAGATCGACCGCCTGGCGGAAATTGCCCGTCCGCGGGTCGGGATCGTACTGAACGCGCTGCCGGCCCATCTGCAAAGCATGGGCACGGTCGAGGCGGTAGCCGCCGCCAAGGGGGAACTGCTGAACCGCATCAGCGACAACGGACTGGCGGTGGTCAACGCCGACGATCCGCGGGTCGCGTCACTGCACCAGAACCCTTCGGCCCGCCGGATCAGCTTCGGCATCAAGCGGGGTGAGGTGCGCGCCAGGGAGATAGAGCCGCTGGGACTTGATGGGCAGCGTTTTCTACTGGTCACCCCCAAAGGGGAAATTCCCATCAATTTGAGGGCTTGCGGCCGCCACAACATCTACAACGCCCTGGCCGCGGCCGCCGCGCTGCTGGAAAAGGTCGATCTGCCGCTCATCGCGGCCGGCCTGCAATCCTTCACCCCCTACAAGGGGCGCTTCCAGATGGAGCGCCTGGACACTATCACGATCATTGACGACAGTTACAACGCCAATCCGGCCTCGGTCAGGGCCGCCCTGGAAACTCTGTCGCAGGTTGCGCAGCCAGGGCATCGCATCGCCGCACTAGGGGATATGCTGGAGCTGGGACATCAGGAAGCTGACGCGCATCGCGAAATCGGAGCGCTGGCCGGGCAGTGTGTTGACAGGCTTTAC
Organism: Deltaproteobacteria bacterium; assembly: GCA_021850095.1. GTDB lineage: Bacteria > Desulfobacterota > Desulfuromonadia > Geobacterales > Pseudopelobacteraceae > JACRCG01. The sequence goes on along the minus strand of JAJZRX010000011.1, from coordinate 19,124 downwards.
CTGCTGGGGCCACTGATGGGCAAATATGCCGCCGCTGCCGCAGAAGAGGCCGGGCTGCAACCACAATCGATCCAGGTCTGCACGGATCAGCGGCAGATCGCCGAATACCTGCACAAATCTCTGAATGACCGTGATGTCATCCTTGTCAAGGGATCGCGCGGCATGACCATGGAGCTGGTCGCGAGCGAACTGACAAAACTGATGCAGCCCGACAAAGAGGAATAGCACATGCTTTACCACCTTTTTTATCCCCTGGCGGCCAATGTCAAGCTGTTCAATATCTTCAAATACCTGACCTTCCGCACGATCTACGCCATGATTACGGCGCTGGTGGTCTGCTTTGTGATCGGTCCCTGGATTATCCGCAAACTGGAATCACTGCAGGCCCGCCAGGTCATCCGCACCGATGGCCCGGAATCCCACCTGCAGAAACAGGGCACCCCCACCATGGGGGGGGTCATGATCCTGGCCGCCATCGTCATCCCGACCCTTTTATGGGCCGACCTGACCAATCACTACATCTGGATCACGCTGTTTATCACAATCGGCTACGGCCTGATCGGTTTCGTGGACGATTACAAGAAAGTTGTAGAAAAGAACCCCAAGGGGCTTTCGGCGCGCCAGAAGATGTTCTGGCAGGTGCTGCTGGCCGGATCGGTTTCCCTGTTCCTGTTCTTCAAACCCGGCTTCAGCGAGCAGCTCTTTTTCCCGTTCTTCAAGAACTTCCACCCCGATCTCTGGATCTGGTTCATCCCTTTTGCGACCTTGGTGATCGTGGGGGCCAGCAATGCGGTCAACCTGACCGACGGGCTGGACGGACTGGCGATCGGCCCGGTGGCCATCAACGCCGCCACCTATATGCTCTTCGCCTATGTGGCCGGGCACGCCACCCTGTCGGCCTACCTGCAGGTGCCACGGGTGGTCGGCGCCGGCGAACTGGCCGTGTTGTGCGGCGCGATGGTGGGGGCCGGGCTGGGTTTCCTCTGGTACAACTCCTATCCGGCAGAGGTTTTCATGGGGGACGTGGGCTCACTTTCGCTGGGGGGTACCCTGGGCACCATCGCGGTACTGACCAAACAGGAACTGCTGCTGGTGATCGTCGGCGGAGTGTTCGTGGTCGAGGCGCTTTCGGTCATCTTCCAGGTCGGCTCCTACAAATATCGCGGCAAGCGCATCTTCCGCATGGCACCGATCCACCACCACTTCGAGCTGAAAGGGGTTGCCGAGCCTAAAATCATCGTGCGCTTCTGGATTATCACGATTATTCTGGCATTGGTTGCAATATCGACCCTTAAAATGCGATAAGGCTACTTCATGGAATTGAAAAACAAGAACATCCTGGTCGTGGGCCTCGCTAAAACCGGCGTGGCCTGCGCCCGTTTTCTGGCCTCGAAAGGCGCGCGGGTGACGGTCACTGATATGCGCGCTGAAGCTCAATTGACGGCGCAATTGGCGGAGCTGGCCGGGTTCGAGATCCGCCGGGAGCTGGAGCGCCATGATCAGGCGACCTTCCTCTCCAGCGATCTGATCGTGGTATCGCCGGGCGTTCCGATGGATCTGCCGCAGCTGCTGGCAGCGCAGCGGGCCGGAATAGAAATCATCAGCGAGATCGAACTGGCAGCCCGCTTTATCGATGCGCCCCTGGCGGCCGTTACCGGAACCAACGGCAAAACAACCACCACCACGCTTTTGGGCGCGATCTTCAAGCACAACGGCTACCATACTTTTGTGGGGGGCAATATCGGCACCCCGTTGATCGAAATGGCCGAATCACACCAGATCGTCGACCAGGTCGTGGCCGAAATCAGCTCCTTCCAGCTGGAGTGGATCACCTCCTTCCGGCCGGCCGTGGCGGCCCTGCTCAACCTGAGCGAAGACCACCTCGACCGCTACCCGACCTATCAGGATTACATCAACGCCAAGCTGCGTATTTTCGAATACCAGACCAGCGAAGACTTCGCCGTGCTGAACCGGGATGACGAGTTGGTCTGGCAGCAGGCCGGCAAACTGGCGGCCCAGGTTTTTCCCTTCAGCCGCACCAGGGAACTGGAGGAAGGCATCTTCCATCGCGACGGCGTCATCACCTACCGCCACAACGGCCACGAGGAATGCTTCCCGACCGCCGCGATCCGGCTGCAGGGGGTCCACAACCTGGAGAACATCATGGCGGCCATGGCCTGCGCCCTGCTGCTGGGCTGCCGCCCCGACGAAACCTTCGAGACCGTGCTCTGTTTCGAGGCGCTGCACCACCGCATGGAGTTCGTGCGCGAAGTGGCGGGTGTACGCTACTACGAGGACAGCAAGGCCACCAACGTGGGCAGCGTCCAGAAGGCCCTGGAGAGCTTCGATAACATCACGCTGATTGCCGGCGGCAAGGACAAGGGGGGTGCCTATGCCCCGCTGGCGCCGATGATCAGCCAGAGAGTGCGGCATCTGATCCTGATCGGCGAGGCGGCCGAAAGGATGCAGGCCGAGCTTGGCGTTCTGACCGATACACGCCGGGCGGCCAGCCTGGAAGAAGCGGTGCAGATGGCGGCGGAGATCACGGCGCCGGGCGGAACGGTGCTGATGTCGCCGGCCTGCTCCAGTTTCGATATGTTCCGCGATTATGAAGAGCGCGCCCAGCGCTTTATCGCCGCAGTACAAGGATTGTAGGGGCAATCCTTGTGATTGCCCAAAAGGCGGGCGAATACGAGATTCGCCCCTACGGGAAACCATGAAACTGATCTACAAAAAACTGGAAGAGTATGACCTGGTAATCATGCTGATGGCGATCGCGTTGACCTGTTTCGGTGTCGTGATGGTCTATTCCGCCTCCTCGGTCATGGCCGCCAAGCGCTTTCACGACGGCTTCTTCTTTCTGAAACGCCAGGGACTGTACGCGCTGATCGGTTTCGCAGTCATGCTGGTCGCCATGCGGGTCGACTACCAGTTCTGGCGCAAGCGGGCTGTCCTGATTCTTCTGGGCTGCCTGGCGCTGCTGGTGCTGGTGCTGATCCCCGGCATCGGCGGCAGCGCCGGCGGCGCCTCGCGCTGGTTGAGACTGCCCGGATTCAACCTGCAGCCATCGGAAGTTGCCAAACTGGCCCTGATCATGTACATGGCCTATTCCCTGGACAGGAAGCAGGACAAGATCAAGCAGCTCGGTCCCGGCTTCGTTTCCTATATGCTGATTCTACTGGTTCTGCTGGGGCTGCTGCTGAAACAGCCGGACATGGGTTCGGCCCTGACCCTGGCGGCGGTGGCCATGATCATGCTGTTTGCGGCCGGCACACGCCTGGTGTACATCATCTCGATTTTCCTGATGTCGCTGCCGTTTTTGTACTTCCTGGTCATGAACGTGGCCTACCGCAAGCGCCGTATCCTGGCGTTTCTCGATCCCTGGCAGGATCCGCAGAACAGCGGTTTTCAGATCATCCAGTCCTGGCTGGCATTCGGAACCGGCGGCGTCTTCGGACAGGGTCTGGGCGAGGGGAAACAGAAGCTGTTCTATCTGCCGGAAGCCCATACCGACTTTATCCTCTCGGTGGTCGGCGAAGAGCTGGGCTTTCTGGGCATACTCGTGATCATCGGCATGTTTTTTCTGCTGGTGCAGCGCGCCATGCGCATCGCCGTGGCCGCTCCGGATCCCTTCGGACGTTTTCTGGCGCTGGGAATCGCCGTGCTGTTCGGCATCGAAGCAACGGTAAACATGGGGGTCGTGACCGGCCTGCTGCCGACCAAAGGGCTGGCGCTCCCCTTCATCAGCTATGGCGGCAGCTCACTGATCATGAGCCTGTTCGCCGTGGGCATACTACTCAACATTTCATCGGGACTGAAGATTTCCTCCATCAGCCTGAAGGAGGAAAAATGAAACTGATCATCGCAGGAGGCGGCACGGGCGGCCATCTTTTTCCCGGCATCGCGGTAGCGGAAGAATTTCTGGCGCGCGACCCGGCCAACGAGGTACTCTTCGTCGGCACGGAGCGCGGTATCGAGGCCCGGGCCGTGCCGGCGGCAGGCTACCGGCTGGAGTTGATCTCGGCGGCCGGCATCCGGGGCAAACGGGGCTTCAGCCAGATCAGCGGCATCGGCAAGATGTTTTACGGTTATGCCCAGTCGCGCAAGATACTGAAAGCCTTCCGTCCCGATCTGGTGCTGGGGGTCGGTGGCTACGCGTCGCTGCCGATGGTTCTGGCGGCGGGCGGAATGCGCGTCCCGCGCTTCATCCACGAGCAGAACGCCATTCCGGGCCAGACCAACCGCCTGCTGGCACGCTTCGCCGACCAGGTCTTCATAACCCTGGAAGAGTCGGCCGCTTATTTCCCGGGTAATTCAACCCTGCTGACCGGCAATCCGTTGCGCCGGCAGATACTGGACATGGTCAACAAACAGAATGCGCCCCTGATTCCCCCTTTACCGGCGGAGGTATGCAAACAAAGTCAGCAGGGCGAGTTTCACCTGTTTATCTTCGGCGGCAGCCAGGGCGCCCACGCCATCAACATGGCGATGGTCGATGCCCTGCCCTATCTGAAGCAGAGTTCGATCACACTGGACATCACCCATCAGACCGGGGAAAAGGATTGCGATCAGGTTGCCGAGGCTTACCGTGCAGCCGGCCTGGAAGCCAGGGTGACGGCATTTATCGGCGACATGGCAACGGAGTACGCCCGGGCGGATCTTATCATCTGCCGGGCGGGTGCCACGACAATTGCCGAGGTTACCGCCTGCGGCAAGGCCTGCCTGTTCATCCCCTTCCCCCATGCCGTGGACGACCACCAGCGGCGGAACGCCGAAGCGCTGCTCAAAAAAGAGGCCTGCTTCATGCTGCTGGAGCAGGAGCTGACCGGACAGCGCCTGGCAGAAACTATCCGTGAACTGGCCGAAGACCCCCAGACGGTCATACGGACCGGCGAACGGGCCTCCGGCCTGGCCCGACTGGATGCGGCGACAATAATCGTTAACGAAATGATCAGAAAAACGGGAAAAGCTTGATTTTCCATTAACCGGTCACCCGACCAGCACAGGGAGCCCTTCATGTACGGAAAGATAGAAAAGATTCACTTCGTCGGCATCGGCGGCATCGGCATGAGCGGCATTGCCGAGGTTCTGCTCAACCTGGATTACAAGGTTTCCGGCTCCGACCTGCGCAGTTCGGACACCACCGAGCGCCTGGCCGGCCTGGGGGCCGAAATCGGCATCGGGCACAGCGCCGATAATCTCAAAAATGTTGACGTGGTGGTGATCTCTTCGGCGGTGCATGACGACAATCCCGAGGTGATCGAAGCCAAGCGTCTGCACGTGCCGGTCATCCCGCGGGCCGAGATGCTGGCCGAACTGATGCGCATGAAGTACGGCATCGCCATTGCCGGCACCCACGGTAAAACCACCACCACTTCCATGGCCGCCTCGATCTTGGGACACGCCGGCATCGATCCGACCATCGTGATCGGCGGCAAACTGAATGCGATCGGCACCAACGCCCAGTTGGGCCAGGGCAAGTTCCTGCTGGCCGAAGCGGACGAGTCGGACGGCTCCTTCCTGGTGCTGTCGCCGACGATCGCCGTTGTCACCAACATCGACGCCGACCATCTGGATCACTACCAGGGCGGCATCGAAGAGATCAAGGATACCTTTGTCGAATTCATCAACAAGGTTCCCTTTTACGGCCTGGCGATTCTCTGCCTGGATGACAAAAACATCCGCGAGATCCTGCCGCGCGTCAAAAAACGCTACATGACCTATGGCCTGTCATCCCAGGCCGATATCCGCGCGACCCATATCACGCATGACGGTTTTCAGACCTCCTTCGTCGCCCACTTCAAGGGCTACCGCCTGGGAGAGATCTCTTTCCCCATGCCCGGCCCGCACAACGTGCTGAATGCCATGGCCTGCATCGCCGTGGCGCTGGAACTGGATGTTCCCTTCAGCGCCATCCAGGAAGGTTTTGCCGGATTCGGCGGGGTCGGCCGGCGCTTCACGGTCAAGGGCGAACCGCAGGGGATTATGGTCGTGGATGATTACGGACACCATCCGGCCGAGATCCGGGCCACCCTGGCGGCGGCCCGGCAGGGCTGGCCGGAACGGCGCATTGTGGCGGCCTTCCAGCCGCATCGCTACACCCGCACCCACGAATTGTTCGACGAATTTGTAACCGCCTTTTACGACGCCGACGTCCTGATCCTGACCGATGTGTATGCCGCCGGAGAGCAGCCGATCGCCGGTGCCAGCGCGGAGCGCCTGGGAACGGAAGTTCTGCGCCACGGCCAGAAAGACGTGACCTACATCGCCAATCGCGATCTGATTCCGGAGCATCTGGCCCGGATTGTCAAAGAGGGCGACATCGTCATCACGCTGGGGGCAGGCAATATCTGGCAGCAGGGCGAAGCGCTGGTGAAGCTGCTGGAGAAACGCAACTGAACCGTCCCGAGCAGATCATACGCGGCCGGCTGCTGCACAACGAACCGATGAGTCTCCACACCTCGCTGAAGGTGGGCGGTCCGGCCGATCTGTATGCCGTGCCGGAGGACTCCGCCGACCTGCAGGATCTGCTGGAGTGGCTGCGTACGGAGAATATCCCCTGGCTGGCTGTTGGCCGCGGCTACAACCTGCTGGTGCGGGACAAGGGCATTCGCGGCGCGGTCATATCCCTGGAACGCTTCGACCGGATCGAGCTTGTAAACGATCCCGGCCCACAGCCGGCTCTGGAGGATGAAAGAACGTATATCCGGGCCGGTGCGGGGGCCGAGAATCTGTCGGTGGTGCGTTTCGCCCAGCGGCACGGCCTGGGGGGAATCGGCTTTATTTCCGGCATCCCCGGCACGGTCGGCGGGGCGATCAGGATGAACGCCGGTGCCTATGGCAAGGGCATACTTGAGCATACGGAATGTCTGACGCTGTTACGAAACGGTTGTGTTCGCGACTATTGCATGAGCGAACTGGCTTACGGTTACCGCCATCTGGAGCTGGAAGCGGGCGATATCGTTCTGGCGGCGCTTTTCAGACTGGAGCCCCGCGCGGAGCATGACACCGAGCAGGAGATTCGCCGCGATCTGGAGCTGCGCAGGTCGAAGCACAATGTCGGCTTTCCCAGCGCCGGCTCGTTCTTCAAGAACCCTCCCGGCCAGGCGGCCTGGCGGCTGATCGACGCCTGCGGACTGCGCGGGACAAGGGTTGGCGGAGCGATGGTCTCGGACGTGCACAGCAACTTCCTGGTCAACGCCGGCGGAGCTACGGCAGCTGACTTTTTGAGTCTGTCGGCCAGGGTAAAAAATGAGGTTTTCAGAACATCTGGCGTGACACTGGAAGAAGAAGTGCGTATAGTGGGCGCCGAATAACAGCAGGAGTTGCCATGGGCGGTGAAAAGCTGACAGCGGAGTTTAAAAACAAAAAAATTGGTGTGCTGATGGGCGGCTTGTCGGCCGAGCGCGAGGTTTCTTTAAAGAGCGGCGCCGCCGTACACCAGGCGCTGGTGGCGCAGGGTTTCAACGCGATTGCGATCGACGTGGGGCGCGATCTGGCGGACGTGCTGAAACGGGAACAGATCGAGGCGGCCTTTATAGCGCTGCATGGCCGTTACGGCGAAGACGGCTGCGTCCAGGGGCTGCTGGAATTGATGCGGATCCCCTACACCGGTTCGGGAGTTCTGGCCAGCGCCCTGGCCATGCACAAACTGTACAGCAAGCAGACCTTTGCCGCCAGCGGCATCCTGACTGCGCCCTTCCGCTGCTTCCGGCGCGGCGAAACGGTTGAGCTTTCCAGTTTGCCGTTCGGCCTGCCGCTGGTTGTCAAACCGGTTCAGGAAGGATCTTCGGTCGGCATCTCGATCGTCAAGGAAGAAAAACTGCTGGCTCCTGCTCTGGAACTGGCTTTCCGCCATGATGACGAGATTCTGATCGAGCAGTATGTCAAGGGTCAGGAAGTGCAGGTCGGCATCCTCGACGACCGTCCGGTCGGCGCGATCGAAATCGTCCCCAAAAACGAATTCTACGACTTTGAAGCAAAATACACCGACGGCATGGCCGAACACATCTTCCCGGCCCGCCTTGAAGCGGAACTGTATCAGCGCGCGCAGCAGGTCGGCCTGGCCGCCCACCGCGCCCTGGGATGCAGGGGCTACAGCCGGGTTGACCTGCTGGTGACCCCCGCCGGAGACTGCTATGTGCTGGAGGTCAACACCCTGCCAGGCATGACCGCCTTGAGCCTGCTGCCCGAAATAGCGGCCAAGGGAGCCGGTTTGTCATTTGAAGAGCTGGTTGCAAGCATCATCAGTTCGGCATCACTTTCGATCAAGGTGAACTGAAGCGTTGAAGGATTTCGCAAACTCCTCATACCAGCGCCGCAAAGTGGCGCCCAACAAAGTCAAGATCCAGCGCAAGCCGATCGACTGGAAGAAGTACCTGCGGCCGCTGGGAAAAGCCGTCGCCGGCCTGACGCTGCTGGCGCTGGCAACCGGAGTGGTGTATGGAGCACAGCGGGCGATCGGTTCGGTCACCTTTTTCAGCCTCAAAAACATTGAAGTATCCAGCACAAAACATATGACCCGCGACGACGTGCTGGAGCTGGCGGGGATTGAGCCGGGCAAGGATCTGCTGCGCCTGAATCTTAAACGCATGGGTGAACAGCTGCTCCAGAACCCCTGGATAGAAACGGTGCAGATCAACCGCTACTTCCCGGACGGGGTTTCGATTGCCATCACCGAACGGGAGCCGCTGGCGATTGTCAACATGGGTTTCATCTATTACCTGGACAAAAAGGGCGTTGTCTTTAAAGTGCTCAACCAGGGCGACAAGCTGGATTTTCCGGTCATCACCGGTTTCAGCGAGGAAGAGCTCACCAGCGACCCGAAAGGCACCAAAGACGCTCTTCTGGCAAGCTGCGAGCTGATCAGGATCCTGAAAGAAAAGGGGGCCTTTATCCTGGCGGATGTATCCGAGATTCATTACGACAAGGGGTTCGGTTTCACCATGTTCACCTCGTCGAACGCCCTTCCGGTAAAAATCGGAGCGGGCGATTTCTCCGCCAAGATAGAACGCTTTGCCCGCATTTATCAGGATCTGATGGCCCAGGAGCAGAAATTGCAGTATATCGATCTCGACTATAACGACAAAATAATCGTAAAAAAGAGCTAATTAATATATTTGTATACAGCAGGGGGATAGTATGTCAGCAACAAAACGGGACAATCTGATCGTAGGGCTCGACATCGGCACGACCAAGATCTGTGCCATCGTCGGCAACGTAACCGAGGACGGCATCGACATCGTCGGTATCGGCACCAGCCCCTCCAGCGGACTGCGCAAGGGGGTCGTGATCAACATCGAAAGCACCGTCGGCGCCATCCGCAAGGCCATCGACGAGGCCGAACTGATGGCCGGCTGCGAGATCAAGTCGGTGTATGCCGGCATCGCCGGCGGCCATATCAAAGGGATCAACTCCAACGGGGTCATCGCCATCAAGAACCGGGAAGTATCCCAGGAGGATGTGCGGCGGGTCATCGACGCGGCCAAGGCGATCAATATCCCCATGGATCGTGAAGTGCTGCATATCCTGCCCCAGGAATTCATCATCGACGAGCAGGACGGCATTCGCGAGCCGCTCGGCATGAGCGGTGTGCGCCTGGAAGCCAAGGTGCACATCGTCACCGGCGCCGTGGCCAGCGCCCAGAACATCGTCAAGTCCTGCAACCGGGGCGGCCTGGATGTGGCCGACATCGTGCTGGAGCAGCTGGCTTCATCCCATGCCGTGCTGTCCGACGACGAGAAAGAGCTAGGCGTCTGCATGGTCGACATCGGCGGCGGAACGACTGACATTGCCATCTTTTCCGAAGGGGCCATCAAATACACCTCGGTCATCGCCCTGGGGGGCAATCAGCTGACCAACGACATCGCCGTCGGACTGCGCACCCCCTTTGCGGAAGCGGAAAAGATCAAGCAGAAGTACGGCTGCTGCCTGTCGGCGCTGGTCGGCAAGGAAGACAAGATCGAAGTTCCCAGCGTGGGGGGGCGCAAGCCGCGAGAACTTTCCCGCAACGTGCTGTGTGAAATCCTCGGACCACGGGTCGAAGAGATATTCGCCCTGGTCAACCGCGAGATCATCAAATCCGGACTGGAAGATTCGATCGCATCGGGTGTTGTCATCACCGGAGGCTCCAGCACACTGGAAGGAATGCCGGAACTGGCCGAGCAGATCTTCAACCTGCCGGTACGGCGTGGCCTGCCCCAGCATGTGGGCGGCCTGACCGATGTCGTCAAATCACCGGTTTACGCCACCGGTGTCGGCCTGGTTGTCTACGGCAGCCGCAATTCCAACGCCAATGTCTTCCCGACCGGCAAGCCGGAAGCCCAGATTTTCGGTTCGGTGTTCGGCAAGATGAAAAACTGGTTCCGCGAATTTTTTTAAGTTTCCGCCCGTTTTTTTTGCAGGCCGTTTGACGGTTTTTATCGTTGACCGGCCTGTTTTTTAGGTCACTCAAAAGCCTATCCGGCAGCTCACAAATAGCGCGATCAGCTAACACTCTGTTTTTCCGAGACACCTTGCGACGGCCGATTTTTTCTGATTTTTTCCTTTGATTCTTGGCGGATTTGGGGGTACATTTCGGAACTAAAATTGGTCGAAACACTGCCGTCACATAAAGGGGGATAATGCATGTTTGAATTTGATGAAACCATTGAGCAAAGTGCCGTTATAAAAGTTATCGGGGTCGGCGGCGGCGGCGGAAACGCGGTCAACACCATGATCACCAGCTCTATAAATAAAGTTGATTTTATCGTTGCCAATACCGATGCGCAGTCGCTGCGAACCTCCAAAGCGCCGGTCAAGCTTCAGCTCGGCCGTGAACTCACCAAGGGCCTGGGGGCCGGTTCCAAGCCGGAAGTCGGCACCGCCGCCGCGCTTGAGAACAAGGATCAGCTGGTGGGCGCCATCAAGGGCGCCGATCTGGTCTTCATCGCCGCCGGCATGGGCGGCGGCACCGGCACCGGTGCTGCCCCGGTCATCGCCGAAGCGGCCCGCGAAACCGGCGTGCTGACGGTCGGCGTGGTCACCAAACCGTTCACCTATGAAGGCAAGGCCCGCTCGATTCTGGCCGAACAGGGTATCGCCGAGCTGAAAAAACATGTCGATTCTTTGATCATCATCCCCAATGACCGCCTGATCAGCATGGCCAGCAAGAACATGTCCCTCTTTGACGCCTTCAAACCGTCTGACGACGTTCTGCGCCAGGCGGTGCAGGGCATTTCAGAGCTGATCACCTCCACCGGTCTGATGAACCTGGACTTTGCCGACGTCAAAACAGTCATGAGCGTACGCGGCATGGCCATGATGGGCATCGGCATCGGCAACGGTGAGAACCGGGCCGCCGAGGCGGTCAACAACGCCATTTCCAGTCCGCTTTTGGAAGACAACGACATCTCCGGCGCCAAGGGCGTGCTGGTCAACATCACCGGTTCGGCTTCGATGACGATGGATGACTACAACACGGTCAACCGCATCGTCCACGAAAAGGTTCACGAAGACGCCAACATCAAGATCGGTGTCGTGCGGGACGACGAGATGGGTGACACGATCAAAGTCACCGTTATCGCCACCGGTTTCGGAGATCGTTTCGACGTCGAAAAACCCGGCGGTATCCGCACGAGCAACCTGTCATCGGTCATCGACAAGCATACCACCCCTGCGGCCAAATCCCTTGAGCGTCCGACCTATCTGCGTGACCGTGAAAGAAGCGAGAGTGTCACCCGCATCCGCCCGGCCGTATCATTCATCGAGGATGACGAAGATCAGTATGACATTCCGACCTTTTTGCGCAAGTCGGTCGATTAGACCGCTCCAGCGCATACATAAAAAAAGAGGGGGCGTCGTTAACGGCGCCCCCTCTTTTTTTATGCACGCATAGCTTGGTTTCAGGCGATCGTATGGCGGATATCCTTGCCCTTGACCATGAAGATGACCATTTCGGCGATATTGGTTGAGTGGTCGGCAATGCGCTCCAGCGACTTGGAGATGTAGTTCAGTTTCATGGCCCGCGAAATCGTCGTGGGATCTTCGATCATGAAGGTCAGCAGTTCCCGCTGTATCTGGATGTTGAGGTCGTCGACAAAACTGTCGTCCTTGCAGACCTTGACCGCCAGCTCGGCGTCTCCGCGCACAAAAGCGTCCAGAGCCTCCTTGACCATGACCTCCGCCCGGTGGGCCATACGGGGGATATCGATGTACGGTTTCAGCGGCGGCTCTTCGTTAATCTCGCGGGCCCGCTTGGCGATATTGGCGCACTGATCGCCCATCCGCTCCAGATCGGTCACAATCTTGAGCGCAATCGTGATGAAGCGCAGGTCGCGGGCGGCCGGCTGACGCAGCGCCAGCAGCTCCAGGCAGCGCTCGTCGATGGCCACTTCGGCGGTATTGACTTCGTGATCCAAGGCGATCGTACGCTCGGCCAGGGCCGTATCCCGATCCACCAGGGACTTGACCGAGTTGGCGATCATCAGTTCGACCTTGCCCCCCATCACCAGAATGCTCTGCTTCAAATCGTTCAGTTCCGCATCAAAAACGGCGCTGATGTGTTCTCGCTCCATTGTCTCTCCTAACCGAATCTTCCGGTGATGTAGTCTTCTGTCTGCTTCTTCTCCGGGTTGGTGAAGATCTTGCGGGTCGCCCCGGCCTCGATCAGCTGTCCCAGGTAAAAGAAAGCCGTCACGTCCGAAACCCGGGCCGCCTGCTGCATATTGTGGGTAACGATGACGATAGTATACTTGTCTTTCAGCTCTTCAATCAACTCCTCAATTTTAAGAGTCGAAATAGGATCCAGCGCCGAGCAGGGCTCGTCCATCAGGATGATCTCGGGATTGACGGCGATCGCCCGGGCGATACAGATGCGCTGGGCCTGGCCGCCGGAAAGCCCCAGGGCCGAATCGTTCAGGCGGTCCTTGACCTCGTTCCAGATCGCAGCGCTTTGCAGGCTGCGCTCGACCGCCTCGTCCAGGGTGGCCTTGTCGTTGACCCCGGCGATCCGCAGGCCGTAGACGATGTTCTCGTAGATCGACTTTGGAAAGGGGTTGGACTGCTGGAAGACCATCCCGATCCGCCGGCGCAGCGAGATGACATCGGTGGAGGGTTCATTGACCTCGGCTCCGTTGAAGCGGATGCTGCCGGTGATCCGGGCGCTCTCCACCAGATCGTTCATGCGGTTGAAGCAGCGCAACAGGGTCGATTTGCCGCATCCGGACGGGCCAATGAAAGCGGTCACCTGATGACGGGCCATATCCAGGTTGATCCCCTTCAGGGCATGGGCCTGGCCGTAATGCAGATCCAGGTTGGAGACGGAGAGGATCGGGGCGGTGTCGGTTTGTTGCTGGGTGTGTGCCATGTTTGTTCCTTTATATTGCGTTTGAACCAGTAAGCTATTGCCACAGAGGACACAGAGTTCACAGAGAAAACCAAAACTTAAATCTATTTTAGAAGTCTTTAAAGCGTAATCCAGAATATGATTTACCTGATTTTACCCAGAAAGATCTCGATTCTGTTTTTCTTATGTTTTCCCTCTGTGTTCTCTGTGACCTCTGTGGCTAAATGTATTTTCTTAAAATGTCGAAGTCGTATATTTCCGTCGCATCCTGTTGCGCAGGTAGATGGCGGTGCTACTGGCCACGATCACGATTGCCAGCAGCAGCATGGTTGTCACAAAGACCATCGGCTTGGCCGCCTCCACGTTGGGAGACTGGAAGCCGACGTCGTAGATGTGGAAGCCCAGGTGCATAAATTTGCGGTCCATGTGGAAAAAGGGGAAATTGCCGTCAAAAGGGAGCGAAGGCGCCAGTTTGACGACCCCGACAATCATCAGCGGGGCCACTTCGCCGGCAGCCCGGGCCATGGAGAGGATCAGGCCGGTCATGATGCCGGGGGTGGCCATCGGCAGCAGGATCTTGGTCAGGGTCTGGAACTTGGTGGCCCCCAGCGCCAGCGACCCTTCGCGGATCCCTTTTGGGACGGAAGCCAGCGACTCTTCGGTGGCAACGATCACCACCGGCACGGTCAACAGCGCCAGGGTCAGGCTGGACCAGAGGATACCACCGGTGCCGAACGTCGGGGTCGGCAGCCGTTCCGGAAAGAACAGGCTATCAATGCTGCCGCCGATGCCGTAGACAAAAAAACCGAGACCGAAAACGCCATAAACGATCGAGGGTACGCCGGCCAGATTGTTGACCGCGATCCGCACGGCGCGGGTCAGCAGGCCGTCCCGGGCGTATTCGCGCAGATAGATCGCAGCCACCACGCCGAAGGGGAGCGAAAAAACGCTCATCAGCAGCACCATCATGACCGTGCCGAAGATGGCCGGGAAGAGCCCGCCCTCGGTATTGGATTCACGCGGGTCATCCAGCAGCAGTTCGCGCACCCGCTCCAGATAGGCGCCGCACTTGGCAAAGAATGACATACTGTTGGGGCGCTGCTGGGCCACAATTTCGGCCAGGGCGATCTCTTTGCTGCCGCCGGCGGCATCCTCAAAGGTTGCGCTAATGCTGGATATCTCGGCCTGGGCGGCAGTGGCCTGTTGATTGAGCCGGTCAAACTCGGCCATGGCCTTTTCCCGCTCGGCGGTCAGTTCGCCGATGGCGGCGCTGTTCTGCTCTTTTCCACGGTATTCCAGCTTGAGCAGTTTCAGGCGCAGCCGTTCAGCCCGGGTATTAAGGTCGGACATCTGCTTCTTGACCGCCAGCGTGGCCCGATTCTTGTCCGCAACCAGGTTCAGGGCCCGCTCCAGTGTCTGCTGCGGGGTGGCCGCAGCCGGAACTTCCAGCCCTTCGGCGGTAACCCCCTTCAGAAAGCCGAAATAGTTGCCATGCTCGCGGCGCTCCAGCAGGATCGCATCGGCCGGCAGCGTGCGCCTGGTGATATCTTTTTCGTCAATCCAGCGAAAATCCTGGCCGAATACATCCCGGTTGGCAACTTTCAGCTGCAAACGTCGCCCGCCGTCGGTGGGGTTTTTCTCGTGCCGCATGATCTGACCCAGGGCGGCGCTGCCGTCCTGCAGCTCAAGGCGCACCAGCTCTTTCGGCCAGAAATAGCCCAGGCCGTTGAAGACCACCACCCCCACCAGAGAGAAGGTCATGACCAGCACGATTGCCAGGGCGGAGCCGGTTGCCAGCACGTAGGGCTCACCTGTTTTCCAGAATTTTTTCATCTAGATGTAATCCTTTTGGTGTTAGCTCCCCCTCCCGCAAGGGGAAGGGGGGAACAATTCAGTATCTTCCGTATTTCTTTCTAAACCGCTGCCGCAACGCTTCGGCTACGGTGTTGATGATAAAGGTGAAGATGAACAGCAGTACCGCCGACAGGAACAGCACCCGGTAAAGCGAACTGAAGAGCGGCGCTTCCGGGATCTCCACCGCGATGTTGGCCGACAGAGAGCGCAGGCCGTTGAACAGGCTCCAGCTCATGATCGGGGTGTTGCCGGTGGCCATCAGTACGATCATGGTTTCGCCGATGGCGCGGCCGAAGCCGATCATGACCGCCGAGAAAACACCCGGCAGCGCCGAGGGGAGCACCACCCGCCAGGCGGTCTGCCAGCGGCTGGCGCCAAGGGCCAGCGAGGCGGCGGTCAGGTTGCGCGGCACGTTGGAAATGGCGTCCTCGGCGATGGTGAAGATGATCGGGATCACGGCAAAGCCGAGCGCAATGGCGATGATGATGCTGTTGCGCTGATCGTAGCGAACACCCAGCGTGCTGAAGAGCCACTGTTTGAAATCTCCGCCAAACAGCTGCAGCTCGGCCACACCGCTCAACAGAAAGGCCAAGTAGCAGCCCAGCACCACCAACGGGATCATGGCGATGAATTCCTGACCACGGGTCAGCCGCTGCAGTGGCGAGTTGATCTTGATCCGTTTCCAGAAGAAGATCGTCACCAGCAGCAACAGCGGCACCAGGATGATACTGAAAAAGACCGTCAGGATGCTTTTGTCGATCAGCGGAGCCAGCCAGAGTCCGGCCAGAAAACCGATCACGACTGAGGGAATGGCGGCCATGATCTCCACCAGCGGCTTGATGCGCCCCTTCAGCTTTGGGGCCATGAACTGGCTAGTGTAGAGCGCCGCCAGGATCGCCAACGGCACGGCAAACAGCATGGCGAAAAGAGTGGCCTTGATCGTGCCGAACATCAGCGGCATCAGACTGAGCTTGGGCTCGAAGTCGTCGTTGGCGGCCGAGGACTGCCAGGCGTATTCCGGCTTGTCATAACCTTCGTACCAAACCTTGCCGAACAGCGTGCCGAAGGAGATTTCCGGATGCGGGATCTCCAGCTTCCAGAGCTTCAGCGAACCGGCGCTGTCCAGGACACAGAGTGTGTTGCCCTTGGGCGACAGGGCCGCTTGCCTAATTGGCGTGCTCAAGGGAATCGTCAGCAGGTTGCGCTCGGAGGTCATGTGATCGGCATGGATTTTCGTGCCCGCCAGGGTGAAGAGGGTCTTGTCGCGCGGCGACGGCAGAATTGCGGAAGCCTGCCCGGCCGTCGAACGGAGCTGGTGGATGCGGGTCAGGCGCCGGTCTTCGCCACTGCCGGCCAGCTTGACCGGGAACCAGGTCGTCAGCCGCCCTCTGGCGTCACCAACCGCCAACGACACATCCCCCAGCACCAGGGCCAGGGACGTGATCGGCTGACGATCATCGGAAGCCTGAATGCTGTCCAGCAATCGCGCCTGACCGGCTTCGGCGATATCCCAGCGCAGCAGCATGCCGTTGCCGGTTCCGGCGTAAAGGTAGTGTCCCTTGGAATCAACCGTCAGAGCCGTCAGGCGTCCTGGCAGCGGGTCACTGATTTCAGCCGTGTCGTTGCTCCGTTTCTGATTGCCGAACAGATCCTCTTCCTGCAGCAGGTGGGTAACCCGGATCCGGTCGTCGGCCAGACGATCGACCCGCAGCGCCCCCTGGCCTTCAAGCGGGCGAACAAAGGAGTGCAGCACAGCGCCGTTGGGAGCAAATGAAAGCTCATCCCGGGACCTGACATCGTGAGTCAGGGTAACCGTGCCATCAGCAGCCCTGGAGGACTCCAGCTCGACGCTGACTGCGGTGATTGCAGCGTTGTCCCAGAGCAGGATATAATCCGATTTGCCGAGATGCTCGGCCGAAACGATCCGGGTCGCGCCGGCGGGAACGACAGGGGTCTTGATGCTGGCGGAAAGGGAACCATCGGAGGTTTTAAGAAAATGGAACGTTCCGCCTTGATCAAGCAGCCAGGCACCCTGCTGATTCTCGTCCGCGCCCGCAGCCAAAGTCGAGACGCCTGAAACCGTATCCGGCAGCACAACCGTGGCGGCGACTGTGGCGGAAGCCGGGTAGAAAAGCGGCAGCGCCACCCGCGAGATCATCACCAGGATCCAGACCACCGAAACGATTACCAGCACTCCGCCGATGCGGATCAGCACTTCAGCCAGGCGGTCGTTGCGCCGCGATGTATCGGTAAAATTCTTCTTCATGTGCACCTGACAAAATAACTTTCTGCCACAGGGCAGTTGCAGTGCCCTGTGGCAGAAAGTTGTTTTAACGTTTCAGTTTATTTCAGCGCTTTCAGCTGATCGTCAACCAGTTTGGCGGTCAGAGGATCGTAGCCGTCCTTGATGACCACTTCCTGACCTTCTTTGGAGAGGGCGTAGCGCAGGAATTCTTCCACAACCTTGGGCAGCGGCTGGCCCGGTTTCTTGGCGACGTAGATGTAAAGCATGCGGCTCATGGGGTAGGAGCCGTTCAGCACGTTGGCGTAGGTGGCTTCGGCAACCTTGCCGCCTTCCTTGGCGGAGAGTGGCACGGCGCGCACACCGGAGGTGGCGTAACCGATGCCGGAGTAGCCGATGGCGGCGACATCCTTGGCGACCCCTTCCACAACCGAAGATGAACCGGGCTGTTCCTTGACGCTGTTTTTGAAATCACCCTTGCCCAGAGCGTGCTCCTTGAAGTAGCCGTAGGTGCCGGAAGCCGAGTTGCGGCCGTACAGGCTGATCGGTTTGGCGGCCAGCTTGCCGGTCACCCCCAGCTGTCCCCAGGTGGTGACGTCGGCGCCGCCGCGCTTGTGGGTCTTGGAGAAGATCGCGTCGACCTTGTCCAGCGACAGGCTCTTGATCGGATTGTCCTTGTTGACGAAGACCGCCAGCGAGTCCAGGGCCACGCCGATGCGGGTCGGCTTGAAGCCATGCTTCTTCTGGAATTCCTCGATCTCGGAACCCTTCATCTCGCGTGACATGGGGCCCAGCTGGGCGGTGCCGGCGATCAGAGCCGGAGGCGCCGTGCTGGAGCCTTTTCCTTCGATCTGGATATTGACGTTGGGGTATTTCTTCTTGAAACCCTCGGCCCAGTAGGTCATCAGGTTGTTGAGGGAGTCGGAACCGATGCTGCCCAGGTTACCGGCCACACCGGCGGTCGGAGTGTACTTCTTGATCTTGGGATCCACGGTTGGTTTTGCGGCCTGGGCCGAAACAGCGGTGACCAGCAGCAGCGCCGCGGCCAGGATTGATTTTTTGAACATTGAATGTTCCTCCTTGTTGAATGTGTTACAGGTTAAAAACACTCTAGCAGACCATTGTTACAAAAATGTTACAGGCAGGGAAAATGTTGGTTAAATGTAGCGTCACATCAACCGTCTCGAAGCAGGTAATCAGAAAGGCGGAAAGATAGGGTTTGAGTCAAGCATTTTGAATACCGCCCAAGGACGCAGATCATGGACATAATAGAAAAATAACAAGCAGCGTCCCCTTGAGCGTCCCCCAATAACCGGGGACAAAGCAAAAAACGTTTGCGCAGGAAAGGATTGATACGTAATAAAGATTTGCTCCCTAATACATACGACACTTCGAGCAAGAATTCTACTTGTCGGTAAATTTAACACCACGCCGCAACAGACGCAAAACGCTACATTAACACCTTGAAATCAAGGTATTTTAAGTTATTGGCTCGTTATTTGCTTTTAATAAATCCAAATTTGATTTTTTACACTTGGAAGGGGAATCCGTCATGTCAAAAAGCAAGTATTATAAGATGAGGCTCTTGCAAAAGTGTATGCAGTAAATTGAATATAAGCAGCTAATCTGCATAAAAGTCGAGCTTCATAAGTAACCATCTGATATTATTGGTTTGCGAGACAAACAATAACAGGGGGTACCGAT
>JAJZRX010000081.1 GCA_021850095.1 Deltaproteobacteria bacterium | reverse complement strand
GATAAACGGTGGATTCATAGACGACAATATCCCCTTTTTTAAGGGCTTTTCCAACTGTTTCCGATGCTTTGAGCATGGGGGTCAGATCGGGTTGTTTGGCATCGTCCACCGGAGTTGGGACAGCCACGATATGGAAATCAGCCAATCTGAGTTCATCAATGCTGTTTGTAAAGAGGATATCGGCAGATTGAAGTTCCGGACCAGTGACCTCGCCGGTGCGATCATGGCCCTGCTTCAATTCTTCAATACGGGTGCTATTGATATCAAAGCCAATTGTTTTTCGTTTCAGTCCAAAAGCAACTGCGACAGGAAGTCCCACATAACCGAGCCCTATGACTGAAACTGTTCGCTGATTCATGAATTTAGATTTCCTTTGAGCCTCTTGTAAAATGATTGAACTTTGTTTCTGACGAGTCATTTTTTTGAAGTTCTGGGTAAGTTCTGGGGACAGTATATCTAATTGCCATTTCCCGTCAGGGACATCTTAAGGGGACAGGCACCTTTTAATGTTAGAGCCCGTGCCTACATAACTCTTGAAATGGGCCTGTCGCTTCACACGTTGAAAAAAGTTTCTACATCTATGTCTGCTTGCTTCAGAATTGCCCGTAGCGTCCCTTCCGGCATGTCACCAGGATGATTCGGCAGCGTTGTATAACGATCGGTAGTCAGTACTATCCGGGGGAATAATACCAATTCTTTCCTGCATAACCGCCGAGAAAAGCGGATATACGCCGAGTAAGACACAACCTTGGGCCCAGAGGTGACACTGTTATCTACCTACCGTCCCGTAACTCCACTTTCTTGTTCCCAATCTTCCAGACGTAACCCATCTACCCTGCTGAATTCCCGTGTGTTGTGAGTAACAACAGTCAGTTTGTTTGCCAGGGCAATTGCGGCTATCTGGAGATCATAAGGGCCAATAGGAGTACCCGCTTTTGCCAAATCTGCACGAATACGACCAAACTCTTTAGCAGCTTTGCTGTCAAATGAAAGTGACACGAATTGACTTAGAAAAGGCTTCAGACGTGTTAAGTTTTTTGTAGGTACTGCACTTTTCATAACACCATAGTAAAGCTCTGCTTCAACTACAGAACAGAGTAATATGTCTGATGGCTTCAGCTTCTGCATCTTCAAACAAACAGGCGAGGCTGCATTGTTGAGATATGAAATACAGGCATTCGTATCTAGCAGATATTTCATTTGATTGTATCTCGTACTTCGTACTCACCCTGCGCCTCGCGAACTAAAGGTGCGTCTGAAAAACAGCCGGCGGTTTTTGCAAAAAAATCTTTTGGCCAATCTTCAGGGGTGACGTGCACTGCCTTTTGATTTTCTGATGGTATTATAATTATTTCAAGTGGACGATTCATAAATGTTTTAGGTATTTTTATGGATATGCTTTGAGAATTAAATGTATGAATCTGACGTAATGCCTGCATAGCATTTTCTCCTTTGTTTCTCTACTGTCCGGAATCCTGAAGGGGACAGGCACCCTTAAGACAACTGTGAATTTTGAATGCTGAATTATTAATTTAAACCTGATCGGGTGTAAAGGTAACAGGCTACGTTACAATGTTGCCCCCATTACCCATCTCCTCCGTCAACGCTTCCATAGTTCTTCAAAGGTCAACTCACAATCCCTCAATATTTGAGCAAAGAGACCTCTTCCAATTGTTTCAGCGCGATGAACCGGTACTACAGTGCAACGACCATCCGGATGCTGCAAGAAGTGGTGGCTTCCTTTGATACGCAGCACTAAAAATCCCTGTCTCTGAAGGGATTTGATAATTTGGCTGCCAGTAATTAGAGGAAGTTTGCTCACGCGTTAACCGCGACCCGCTGAACGCCGACAAATTCATTCATGGTAGGCACTTCCACCTCAAGGCACAATTCGATAGCCTCCTGCACTCGCTTCATCAGCACATCCAGTGATTTTGCCTGTGTATGACATCCACGCAGTGCCGGAACAAAAGCAACAAAATAGCCGTCTTCATCCTTTTCAATAAGCACATTAAATTCACGTTTCATGAGTTGTTCTCCTCACATTCGTCCGAAAAAAGCCTTTGCAGAAAGTTCTGGAGGCTGGAAAGTTCTGGGGATAGTATATTTAATTGCCATTTCCTGTCACATCCTCCTTAAGAGTCTCGTCCAGCAGAGAGGCCTGTTCCTGGCGGTTTCTGTCTGGTACAGGTCAAGCCGCATAGGTCTGCTCCCAATACTGTTCTTCCAGCTCCCGCCAAGTACGTTGCAAAAACCGGTGCCAAGCAAGGCTTTCGCCACCTTTGAGCGGGATGCCCTCTTCGGCAACCACCGCTCGCATGGCAAGCCGGGCGGTGGGGAGATCAATCAGATCGATACGTTGTTCAGAAACAGCAAGTTTTTCCGCCACTGTTCTGCGAAGCTGTTCGGTTATGGCCAGTTGTTGGATAAAATCCATGCCACGACGCCACTGAATTGCAATATCCCAATCGCTGTCCGGGTGGGCGGCGCCGGTTGCCCGGCTGCCAATCAGGATCGCCAGTTCAAGCTCGGCGATATCGATCAGCATGTCTGACACAATTCCGGACACAGTATCTTCAATCACAGTTTAGGCACTCCGTCTCTGCTTCCTGCTTGGGTTGTGGTAAATCCTGCTGATAAATTCAGACAGCTTGAGTGTATTTCTTGCAATACGCTATCGTCCGTTCAACTCCATCGAGCAGGTGCAACGTTAGAGAAAGCACTTTACCAAAAATGTCGTGAATTGCTTCAGGAAGATATTCATGCGCAATATCATTTCTAACCATGCGAATTTCGATAAAAACGTCACTACTAATGATCAAACCCTTCTTTTCTGCCCTGTTGATTCTGTCCCGGATAGTGCCTTGGGTGTCCAGATCAAGCTCATCCACCAGCCGGAATATTTTCTGAATCAGAATATCGCTTAACCGTGCAAACCGGCCGCTAAATGACTCGAAACTTTCCAGCTCTTCCGGCTGATAGGTTTCTTTTATTCCAATAGCGCGGCATTTGTTGAAAGAATAAACCAACACCTGCCTGGCATCATCCAGTACCTTCAGCTCACGTATCAGCAGTAATCGCATCTGATCAGTCACAATTTCACCCCAGTCGCAAGCGCCAGCTTTACAAAAGGGTCCGAATCATCCGCCGCCAGGACCAGATCTATTTTCTGTTCACCAAGCAGCTCATACAGTTTGATCTTTATAGATCTTTTATCCTCACTGGTCAGACGATCCGACATGACCAGCAGATCTATATCTCCGCCTTTTTTTGCGTCATCAACACGCGAACCGAACAGATACACACGGGCATTTTTGTCGAGGTATTTCACCGTGGACAGAATCGCAACCTGTTCGTAATCCTTGAGTCTCATCTATGGCTTCCACCCCAGCAATTCTTACTTCTAACGTTTCAGATCACTATTCGCTACCGTGCCTAACGGTACCTCATAATTCGAGAGAAACCATTGATAGGTTTTTGCAATGCCCTCTTCCAGCCCCACAGAATGCTTCCAGCCCAGGCGATGTATGCGGGATACATCCTGCAGCTTGCGGGGTGTGCCGTCCGGTTTGCTGGAATCAAAGAGCAGTCCGCCCCGGTAGCCCACAACCCTGCTGACGGTTTCAGCCAGTTCCCGAACCGTGACATCTTCGCCGGTCCCCAGATTCACAAAACAGGGCTTGGGATAATTGAGCAGTTCCGGCGCAATCCGTTCATCCGGCAGCTCCATCAGAAACACACAGCCGGCCGCCATATCATCCACATACAGTAGTTCCCGGCGGGGTGTACCGCTGCCCCAGACAACTACCTGGGGGGCATTCTGTATTTTGGCCTCGTGAAAGCGCCGGATCAGGGCCGGCAGCACATGGCTGTTTTCGGGATGAAAGTTATCACCCGGCCCATACAGGTTGGTCGGCATGACGGCGATAAACTGTGTGCCGTACTGGCGGTTATAGGCTTCGCAGGTCTTAATGCCGGCAATCTTGGCGATGGCATAGGGCTCGTTGGTCGGCTCCAACGGTCCGGTCAGCAGATACTCTTCCTTCATCGGCTGGGGTGCCAGTCGGGGATAGATACAGGAAGAACCCAGAAAAAGCAAGCGCTTGACACCCTGCAGGTATGATTGGTGGATGACATTGTTCTGAATGGCCAGATTAAGGTGGATAAATTCAGCCGGATAGGTGTTGTTGGCGTGGATACCGCCGACCTTGGCGGCCGCCAGAAAAACGTATTCCGGTTTTTCGCGCTGGAAAAAATCCGCCACCGCCTGTTGACTGGTCAGATCAAGTTCGTCAATTCCGGGCAAAATAAGGTTGTTGTAACCCCGTGACCGCAACGCCCTGATCAAGGCTGAGCCGACCAGGCCCTTTGAACCGGCCACGAAGATGCGAGCGCCTTTATTCATTATAATCAAAGGCCTGGTAGCCATGCTGTTTGACCAGCTCATCCCGCTCGGCCGCTTTCAGGTCTTCCCGCACCATCTCGGATACCAGCTCTCCGAAACTGATTTTAGGCGTCCAGCCCAGTTTTTCCCGGGCTTTACTCGCATCTCCCAACAGAGTTTCAACTTCAGTGGGGCGGAAATAGCGGGGGTCAACCCGGACAATGATAGTGCCGCTCTGATCGGTGCCGGTTTCATCCACACCACAACCCTGCCAGCTGATCCTGATCCCCAGTTCACTGGCGGCGGCGTTGACAAAATCACGCACACTGAGCTGGATACCGGTGGCGATAACCCAGTCTTCCGGCTGATCCTGCTGCATCAGCAGCCACTGCATCTCGACGTAATCCCTGGCATGGCCCCAATCCCGCAGAGAATCCAGGTTGCCCAGGTAGAGGCAGTCCTGCAATCCCAGTTTTATCCGGGCCAGCGCCCGGGTGATCTTGCGGGTGACGAAAGTCTCGCCGCGCACCGGGCTTTCGTGGTTGAAGAGGATGCCGTTGCAGCCGTAGATTCCATAAGCTTCGCGGTAATTGACCGTGATCCAGTAGGCATACAGCTTGGCTACTGCGTAGGGACTGCGGGGATAGAAAGGAGTGGTTTCTTTTTGTGGCGTTTCCTGAACCAGGCCGTACAATTCAGAGGTGGAGGCCTGGTAAAAACGGGTTTTTTTATCCAGCCCCAGGATGCGGATCGCTTCCAGTATCCGCAGCGGACCGATTGCATCTGAATTAGCGGTATATTCGGGAGTTTCAAAGGATACGGCCACATGGGACTGGGCCGCCAGGTTGTAGATCTCGTCCGGCTGCACCGCCTGAATGATCCGGATCAGATTGGTGGAGTCGGTCATGTCCCCGTAATGCAGCACCAGCCGACGCCCTTTATCGTGGGGATCCTGGTACAGATGATCAATCCGGTCGGTGTTGAACAGCGAGGAGCGGCGTTTGATGCCGTGGACTTCGTAGCCTTTTTCCAGCAGCAGTTCCGCCAGGTACGATCCATCCTGACCGGTGATGCCGGTGATCAGCGCTTTTTTCATGACTGGCTCCCCTTGATAATTGCTGCTATCATCTCACTTGCCCAGCAGCGGGCTTAAAACCTGATAGGTCAGGTAGGCCACCAGCGCCGAGGCTGGAATGGTCAGAACCCAGGCCACCAGGATCCGCTTGGCCACA
Organism: Deltaproteobacteria bacterium; assembly: GCA_021850095.1. Taxonomy (GTDB): domain Bacteria; phylum Desulfobacterota; class Desulfuromonadia; order Geobacterales; family Pseudopelobacteraceae; genus JACRCG01. The sequence continues at coordinate 9,823 of JAJZRX010000081.1, read as the reverse complement.
TTCCAGTTGACGGCGTTCAGGCGCTTGGAAAGGCCGACCCCCAGGATGGTGGAGGTGATGACGTGGGTGGTGCTGGTCGGCATGCCGATGGCCGAGGCCCCCAGGATGACGCCGGCCGAAGCGGTTTCGACGCAAAAACCGTGCACCGGCTGCAGCTTGACAAAGTCGCTGCCGACGGTCTTGATGATCCGCCAGCCGCCGGCTGCGGTTCCCAGAGCCATGGCCGTGGCGCAGGCCACCATGACCTCCCAGGGCACAATAAAGGTTTTCAGAGTTCCGTAGCTGACCAGGGCCAGGGTGATGACACCCATGGATTTCTGCGCATCGGCCGTGCCGTGGGAAAAAGCCATCAGGGCCGCCGAAACGACCTGCAGCTTGCGGAAATTCTTGTTGAGACCGCTGGGGGCTTTGTTGCGGAAGATCCAGTAAATCAGAATCATGAAGATGAAGCCGATCGCCGTTCCCAGGATGGGGGAGAGGACCAGGGCCATGACGATTTTTTTGAGCCCGGCCCATTTGATGGCGTTCAGGCCGGCATGGGCGAAAACAGAGCCGATGATGCCGCCGATGATGGCATGGGACGAGGAGGAGGGCAGGCCGTAATACCAGGTAACCAGATCCCAGACGATGGCGCCGATAACGCCGGCCAGCACAACCATTTGGGTGATGTTGGCGCCGTCCACGATGCCCTTGCCGATCGTGGCGGCCACCTTGGTGGAAATCATCGCCCCGGCGAAGTTGAGTGTGGCCGCCATGATAATGGCGGACCTGACCGAGAGGGCCCGGGTCGAAACGCAGGTGGCGATGGCGTTGGCGGTATCATGGAAGCCGTTGATGTAGTCGAAGACCAGCGCCGCCAGGATCACCAGGCAGAGCATGATAAAGGCCGGATCAAGCATTCTTAACCACCACGCTTTCAAGAATATTGGCCGCATCCTCACATTTGTCGGTGGCCCTTTCCAGTATCTCGAAGATCTCTTTCCATTTGATCAGCTGGATCGGATCTTTTTCCTCGTCGAACAGGCGGCTGATCGCTTCGCGCGAGACGCGGTCGGCCTCATTCTCCAGGGCGTTGATCTCGACGCAGGCGGCAAAGATCTGCTCGTTGGTCTTCTTGCCCAACATCGCCACAGCCTTGTCGACCGCGTAACAGGACTGCAGGATGATGAAGCCGAGCGACTTGGCCTCGGGCGGGATGCTGTCCACGTTGTACATGATCACCCGCTGCGCGGAAGCGTCGATCAGGTCAAGGATGTCATCCAGCTTGGAGGCCAGGGCATAGATATCTTCCCGATCCAGCGGCGTGACAAAGGTCTTGTTCAGCATCTGGATAATGTCATGGGTGATCGAGTCGCCCTTGTGCTCCACATCCTTGATCTTGCGCTGGCTTTCATTGGGGTTGTCGAAGTTGTCCAGCATATCTTTCAGCAGCTTGGCCCCTTCGATGATATTTTCGGTCATATCCTTGAAAAGTTTGAAAAATTTTTCTTCTTTGGGAATCAGTCCAAACATGGTGTATGCCTCCGGGTGGCGTAATTGATTGCTGCAATAAAAACCTGCCATTGATAGCATATTTTTTTGCAGCTGCCCACACAAAACTAATCTGCCGGCGGCAACCCGTCAGCCGGGCGGATCTGCACGGTTGCCTTCACCGCTTTCTTGCGCTATCCTGACGGCTTTCAATCAGAAAGGATTCTTCATGGATTTGCTTCACGCACTGCTTCTCGGCGCCCTGCAGGGCTTTACCGAGGTGCTTCCGATCAGCAGTTCCGCCCACCTCCTACTCTTCCCCTGGCTTCTGGGCTGGCCCAATCCGGATGACAAGCTGGCTTTTGATGTCGCCCTGCATCTGGGTACTTTTATCGCTCTGACTTTCTATTTTCGCCGGGATATCGTCGAGCTGGTTTTCAACACCTTTGACGCGCTCGCCAGCCGCTCTCTGGATACACCGGCCAAGCGGCTCCCCTTGCTGATCGTGGCCGCCACGGTTCCGGCGGCGGTGGTGGGAAAGCTGTTCGAGCATCAGGTCGAAGCGATCTTCCGTTCCAACCCGCTTCTGATCGCTTCATTTCTGATCGCCTTCGGACTGCTGCTGGGACTGGTGGATATGCTGGGGCGCAAACGGCGCACTCTGGATGAGATCACCAGCGGCAACGCCCTGATGATCGGCCTGCTGCAATGCCTGGCCCTGATACCGGGGGTATCCCGCTCCGGCATCACCATCAGCGCCGGGCTGATGCTGGGCTTCACCCGCGAGACTTCCGCCCGCTTCTCGTTCCTGATTTCACTGCCAATCGTGGCCGGAGCGGCCCTGCTTAAAACCGTGGACATTTTCAAACATGGCATACCGGCCGGTGAAGGACTTCCGATGCTGATCGGTATCGTCGCCTCGGCGGTCACCGGCTACATCAGCGTGGCCTTTCTGCTGCGCTTTGTGCAGAAACAGAGTCTGGCGCCCTTTGTCTGGTATCGCGTGCTGGTCGGGGCAGGGCTGATTATCGCCCTTCTGGCGGGATTCAAACCGTAAAAAGCTAACTGCAAAGGGGGATCTTATGGGCGGTGGAATCAAGGAATGGCCGGCTGACGAGCGCCCCCGGGAAAAGATGCAAAAAAACGGCGCCGCCGGACTTTCGGATGCCGAACTGCTGGCGCTGGTCATCCGCAGCGGCGATCCCGGCACCAAGCAGAGCGCCATCGATCTGGGGCGGGAGCTGATCCAGCACTTCAGCGGTAACCTGCGTGAACTGGCGGTCGCCGACCTGAGCGAAATCTGCGCCATCAAGGGCATGGGGCTGGCCAAGGCGACCAGCGTCAAAGCCGCCTTCGCTCTGGCATCCCGTTTTCAAGCCCGAAAGCTGGAACGCTTCGACCGCTTCACCTCTCCGCAGCAGGTTTTCGACTACTTCCACCACGAATTCCGCGACAGCCGCAAGGAATATTTTCTGGTCCTGCTTTTGGACGGCAAAAACCGCATCATCCGCCGGGTGCAGATCTCGGAGGGCAGCCTCAATCAGAGCATCGTCCACCCCCGGGAAGTCTACCTGCCGGCGGTCAAGGAATCGGCAGCCGCCATCATTCTGGTTCACAACCACCCCACCGGCGACCCGGCCGCCAGCAGCGAGGACATCGCCATCACCCGCCGCCTGAAAGAGGCCGGCGAGATCATGGGCATCAAGGTGCTGGATCATATCATTGTCGGCGACGGGGAGTACTTGAGCTTTGTCGAACGCGGCCTACTGTAGCCGCACCAGCTCCAGTGCCTGATCCGCCGCCCGCTGGGCCGCCGCCACGCAGTCGTTCAGGCCGATGCCGCGATAGGAATTGCCGGTCAGGATCAGGCCGGGATGTGATTTCAGCCGCTGATCCAGCGCCGCCAAACGCTGGCCATGACCGACCGTATATTGCGGAATGGCCTGGGGATGGCGGAAAATCCTGACAAAGGAGGGCTCGGCCTCGATCCCCATGGTGGCTTTCAGATCCTGGCGAACCCGGGCAGTGACTTCGTCATCGCTGAATTTAACATATTCCGGAAAACAGGCGCCCCCCATCATGCTGCGCAGCAGCACCTTCCCCTGGGGAGCGCGATTCTCGAACATGCTCGAATCCCAGAGTGTACCCAGTGTGCTGCGCCCCTCCTTCCGGGGGATCAGATAGCCGAAACCATCCAGGGGATGGGTAATCCGCTCACGTTCGTAGCCGAAACAGATGACGGTCATGCTGGCATAGGGAATCTGGCGCAGAACGCCTGAAATACCGGCGTCCAGACCGGCCAGCATCTCCGCCGCCGCAAAGGCCGGCGCAGCGACGATCACCAGATCGGCCTGCTGCTCGGAACCGTCGGAACATTTCACCCTGTAACGCGCACTGGTCCCCTTTTCAACCGCCGCAACAGCAATTCCCTGCTTGACGATACCCCCCAGTGAATCGGCCAAGGCATCGGAAAGGTACTGGATGCCTTCCTTGAACGAGGTCAGCACCCCGCCCGGTCCGGCCGCGCTGGAAACGGTCTTTCCCTCGGCGATGTCCTTTTTCTTCTTCTTGGCCAGCATGATCATGGCTCTGATCAGCCCGCCGTACTCCCGTTCCAGTTCGGCGATACGCGGAAAGCAGGAAACCAGCGACATGGTTTCCGGATCGCCGGCAAAGATGCCCGACACCATCGGAGCGATCAGCTTGTCCAGCGCCTCGGCTCCCAGCCGGCGACGGCCGAAATCGGCCAGAGTTTCGTCAACTCCCTGCGGGGCGGCAGCGATGAAAGGGGTCGGCTCCAGCGCCAGACGCAGCTTGCCCGGCCAGGAGATCAGACGACTCTTCAGGAAGGAGGATCCCCCCTCCGGCAGGCGGTGCAGTTCTCCGCCGGAAAAGATAAAGCGCTTGCGGGCGTTGTCGTTGCTGCGGTGCAGGTTCTGCTCGACCCCGATGGCACGGCACAGCTCCAGGGTCTGGGGCTTGCTGTCCAGAAAACCGTTCGGCCCCCATTCGCAGGTGTAGCCGTCGCTTTTGATGCTCCAGATCTTGCCGCCGGTGCGCTGTTCTTTCTCCAGCAGGCAGATCTCCAGCTCTGTGCCGGCAGTCTGGGCCTTGGAGCGCAGCAGCCAGGCCGTGGCAAGCCCGGAAATACCGCCGCCGATGATGATAGCTTTTTTCATGAATGATTCCTCGAAGGTCGTTATTTGTTCGACGGATACTACGTCCGGCATCTGCGGCTGTCAAGGTATACCCCGCTGCTGTTGACAGTCCGGCATTGAGAGCTTACATTGTGGTCAAATTGAACAGGAATGGTGAAGTTATGGCACAAACCGATTATTACAAGGCGCTGGGGATCGAAAAGGGAGCTTCGGCCGATGATATCAAGAAGGCGTTCCGCAAGCTGGCGGTCAAGTATCACCCCGACCGCAACCCGAACGACAAATCCGCCGAAGACAAATTCAAGGAGATCAACGAAGCCTACGCCGTACTTTCCGATCCCAAGAAGAAGGAACAGTACGACACCTTCGGCTCCAGCGGATTCCACCAGCAGTACAGCCAGGAGGACATCTTCCGCGGCTTCGATTTCGGCAATGCCTACAAGGATATGGGGGGCGGCTTTGGCGGTGGCGGAGCCGAGGACATTTTTTCACGCCTGTTTGGCGGAGCCTTCGGACGCGGGGGAGGGCGGGGCGGATTCCAGGCCGGCCCCCAGCGGGGCGGCGATCACGAGATGGAAATTACGGTCAGTTTCCGGGATGCCGCCCTGGGAGCGGAAAAACAGATCGCCTTCCGCCGCAACGGCCAGCGCGAGGAGCTGAAGATCAAGATACCGGCCGGCGTTGACAACGGCAGCAAAATCCGCATCGCCGGCAAGGGGGCCCAGGGCGAAGGAGGCGGACCGACCGGCGATCTGTTCCTGATTCTGCGGGTGCTGCCCGACCCGGCTTTCACCCGCGACGGCGGCGACCTGCTGGTTGAGCGTTCCATCACCTTCAGCGCCGCCTGCCTGGGCACATCCCTGGACGTGCCGACCCTGGACGGCGACAAGCGCATCAAGGTGCCGGCCGGCATCCAGCCCGGCACCAAAATCCGCCTGAAAGGCTGCGGCATCAAGCCGCTCGGTTCCAACAGCAAGGGAGATCTGTACGTCAAGATCGGAGTGCATGTTCCGGAAGCGCTTAATGCGGGGCAAAAGAAGCTGGTGGAAGAGCTGGCAGCCAAGGGGCTGTAATAAAAATCTTTCAACACGGAGCACACAGAGAACACGGAGTAATATTTTCAGAATAGCCCGTTTTCTCCGTGTTCTCCGTCTCTCCGTGTTATTGAACTGCCTTTATTGATTTCTATCCCTTTTCTACCATCAAAGCCACCGCATGGGCCGAAATCCCCTCGCCGCTGCCGGTGAATCCCAGTCCCTCTTCGGTGGTGGCCTTGACGTTGACCTGCCCGACCGTTGCATTCAGAATATTGGCGATATTTTCGCGCATGGTCGCGATGTGGGGGGCCATCTTCGGTTTCTGGGCAATAATGGTTGCATCAAGGTTGCCCAGGCAGTAGCCGCGTTCTGCGGCCAGTTTGCCCACCTGCTCCAGCAGCTTCAGGCTGTCGGCCCCCTTGAAAGCCGGATCGGTATCGGGAAAGTGCCTGCCGATGTCCCCTTCGCCGATCGCCCCCAGAATTGCGTCGGCAATGGCGTGCAGCAGCACGTCGGCATCGGAATGCCCCAGCAGGCCTTTTTCCCAGGGGATATCCACCCCGCCCATGATCAGTTTTCGTCCTTCCACCAAACGGTGAACGTCGTATCCATGTCCTATGCGCATCATATTTTTTCCTCTCCTATTTAATCGTTTTTGCGGTTGATCAGATTAACAATTACCTTGACGATGGTGTCCTTCTCTTCAGGCCGGCTCTCGGCAATCAGCAGCGTAAGAGCCACCAGAGCATTGTCGGCCAGACGTTTGCTTCCGTCGGGACGGTAGAGGACGCCATTCATGCCGAGAAAATAGATGAACAGCGCGGCGGCAATCCGTTTGTTTCCATCGCTGAAAGCGTGGTTCTTGACGATGAAGTAGAGCAGGTTGGCCCCTTTCTCTTCAATACTGGGGTACAGTTCTTCTCCGCCGAAGGTCTGATAAATCGCACCCAGAGCGCTTTTGAACCCCTGATCTTTTTCAATGCCGAATAGGCCGTCAAATTCACCTTTCATCGAGGCAACAATGCCGACGGCTTCGTCATAGTCGATGACGTGCAGCGCCTGCCGAGTAGTTTCCTCTATGGCCAGAGTGCCGTGGTCGTAGCGATCCAGCAGGTTCAGGGCGTAGGCGTAGTCGCCGATGACCCGCAACACGTCCTTGCCGGTTTCACTGACCAACTCCTGATTGGCCAGCGTGCGAGCTAAAAGTTCCACGGTCCGCTGCATATCGGTCAGCTTTTCGGCCTGCTCGCGAAAGCGCTGTTCGTTTATTGTGTAACCTTTGACGATGTGGTCTTTCAGAACATTGGTGGCCCACTGGCGGAAGCGGGTTCCTTGCTGTGATTTTACCCGGTAGCCGACGGAGATGATGACGTCCAAATTGTAGTGGGCGGTATCATAGTTTTTTCCATCAGCGGCAGTTATCCGGAATTTCCGGATAACTGCAGATTCAAGTAATTCGCCCTCCCGAAAAATGTTCTTCAGATGTTCGTTCACTGTTCGGACATCTTTACTGAAAAGATCTGCCATCTGTTTTTGGGTAAGCCAGACGGTTTCATGGTCAAGATGAACTTCAAGAGAAGCAGCGCCATCAGGGCTTTGGTATAGGATAATGTTATCTATTACATTGTCATTCATGGTGTTACCTGCAAAATATTTTAGTGCGTGCAAAGAATGACGTTGTGCCCCCACGGCAATTGTGCAGCAAGCTGTTGCACAATTTGTTCGTCCGGCCACCCTTCGGCAGCTGAATTACATTACAAAAACAGCACGGTATCTCAAGAAGTTGATAGCTCGTGCTGTAATAGTAGGCTGTATTATTTCTGACGTTTCACGCCGTAATTTACAATTTCATCCTTCCGCCTTCAAATCCCGCCCCATCAGCTCCGTTACCGCCTCTTTGGCCGGTTTGTCCTCGTGCAGGATCTGGTAGGTTTTCTCCACAATCGGCATCTCGACCCCCAGACGGCAAGCCAGACCATAAACCGATTCGGCGCTTTTGACCCCTTCGGCCACCATGCGCATCTCGGCCAGGATTTCAGTCAGCCGCTGCCCCTGGCCCAGTTTGAAACCGACGGTGCGGTTGCGGGACAGGTCGCCGGTGCAGGTCAGCACCAGGTCGCCCATACCGGCCAGACCGGCGAAGGTGGCCGGTTGCGCCCCCATGGCCAGTCCCAGACGGTTCATCTCGGCCAGGCCGCGGGTGATCAGGGCCGCCCGGGCGTTGTGGCCGAAACCGAGACCGTCGCAGATGCCGGCCGCAATGGCGATCACGTTCTTGACGGCCCCCCCCAGTTCGACGCCGGTAACGTCGCTGTTGGTGTAAACCCGGAAAGAGCGGCAGCTGAAGGCGGCTTGAACGCGCTGGGCGCTGGCTTCGCTGCGCGAGGCAGCTACGATCAGGGAGGGCAGATCCTGGGCCACCTCACGGGCAAAGGTCGGACCGGAAAGCGCCACATAGCGGGAAAGCACGTCGCCGCCCAGCAGCTCCTGACAGATTTGGGACACGGTCAGCAGCGTTTCCAGCTCAATCCCCTTGGAGGCATTGGCAATGATGGCGTCAGCGGAAATAACCGGCGCCAGCTGCTGTAATACCCCGCGCAGAACCTGAACCGGCGTTACCAGCAGGATTATGCCGCGATCGCGCACCGCCTCCCGCAGGTTGCCGGTGCTGATCAGCTTCGGATCCAGATTGATGCCGGGCAGATAAGGGGTATTGGTGTGGCTGGAATTGATTTCAGCCACCAGCTCCGGCTCATAGGCCCACAACAGCGTATCGTGGCCGTTGGCCGCCAGACGGGAGGCCAGTGCCGTGCCCCAGCTGCCGCCGCCGATAACGGCGATCCGCTCCAATTTAGTCGTCGTATTCGTCATCGTATGCTTCCTCAAGTCGGGGATCGTAGCCTTCCGCTAGTGTTTGGCGGGCTGCGTCGATGCTGTCCAGCAGCAGACGCCTGATAAACGGATGGCGGCAATCCGGCAAGAAGCCCCCCACCAGACTGAGCGCGGTGGCCAGGGTCTGCTGCACGGCGGTTTCGTCGCTGTCGGTCTGCTGCAGATAATCGGCCGTCAGCAGCAGACGTTTGATGATCTCGGCACGGCGGGGAGTGATCAGATCACTGCAACAGCGGTCGATCTCGCTTTCCAGCGCTTCAACGGTGACTGTCTCGGGTCCGCCGTTGGCCTCCAGCGCGATAAAGCGCTCGGCCACATCATAAACCGCCATCTCGGTCAGAACCCACCCCTCCAGCCCGGGATCATCCAAAAGACCGTTGCTGGTGCCGACATAACCCGGGATCTTCTCAACGATCCCCTCCAGATTGGCCAGGCTGAATCGGGGGACATACGGTTCAGGTTTGATCGAGTCGGGCCGGAAAAGGCGCATATCAACGTAGAAATCGGGGGGGAGGTAAAAACCTTGTTCGCTGCTGCGGTGCAGCGCATCGCGCAGTGCTGCCATGGCATAGGTCGGATCAACCGGCGCCAGCAGTTCGCCGCCGGCAATGTCCTTCAGCAGGTGGGCGTACTCTTTTTCGTCCTTTATGCGATAACTGATGGCGTTCAGCAATCCATCGGAATCACCGGTCAGAACCAACATGGCGGCATAGGCCGTATCGTCCAGCCGCCAGGAAAACCAGAGCGAACGGGAACCGTAGAAATCGATCGGTCCGGCGTAAACCTCGTGGAAGGGGAGCGGCTGCTGGAAGGAATTCGGCAACTTGATCGGTTCGCGGATACCGACAAACGAAAGCCGGCGGATGCTGCGCTGAATCAGGGCCGCCAGATCCCCTTTCTGCCGTGCCTCGGCCCGCTCCAGCACATCCAGGGCAAAACCACTTTTGGCGCGACCCAGGGCAACAATCGCCTCCCTGACGATCTCCGCTTTCTCGAAGGAGAGCAGGATTTCCAGCAGCGCCATCGCCTCGGGAGAACTGTTTTCCGACAGCCGGCGCATCATCTTCTGGCGGAACTCGTCGGCCACATCCAGAAAACTGTCGATAAAGCGCACCAGCCCGCGCTCGCCATCCTTGAGGCAGTCGTCGATGAAGCCTTCCAGCGTCGGCGCTCCATAACCGGTCATGCCGGCAAAGGGGGGGGCGGTGACATCAATGCCGCTGTCATGCAGCACATCCAGCAGGGCCTCGACAGAGGGGCAACGTC
>JAJZRX010000118.1 GCA_021850095.1 Deltaproteobacteria bacterium | reverse complement strand
ATAAACATTGGTGACGCCCGGATCAAAGCCGGAACCGAGCAGGGCCATCAGCCCCTTCTCCCGGAAACGTTCCTGGTAGGCCCACTGCCAGGAGTATTCGAAATGGGCCGTGTCGAGCGGTTCGTAGTTGGCGGTGTCCAGATAATCGACGCCGGTTTCCAGGCAGGCGTCCATGATGTGCAGATCCTGGTAGGGCAGGGCCACGTTGATCACCAGCTTCGGCTGCAGCTGTTTGATCAGCGCCACCAGTTCCGGCACGTTGTCGGCATCCACCTGAGCGGTCTTGATGCTGCCGCCCAGCTGGGCGGCGATGGTATCGCACTTTGACTTGGTGCGGGAAGCCAGCGTGATCTCGCTGAAGATGTCGCGCCGCTGGGCGCATTTGTGGGTAACGACCTGGCCGACTCCGCCGGCGCCGATAATAAGAACTTTGCTCATGATTTATTCCCCCAGATAGGTATAGCCCAGCAATGTTTTGTCCAGCAGTTCAACAAAATGACTGCTCTCTTCGATAGAAATTTTTTTCTGCGCCACGCTTTTTTCCAGATTGTCCCGGACACGCTTCAGGATCTCCGGCCCCTTGTACTGGACGTATTTCAGGGTTTCCCAGGCGGCGTCGCCGTTGATGACCGTGTCGATCATGTAGCCGGTTTTCTTGTTGAAGGTGATGTGAACGGCGTTGGTGTCCCCGAACAGATTGTGCAGATCTCCCAGAATCTCCTGATAGGCGCCGATCAGGAAAAAGCCGATAAAATAATCCTCATCCTTGCGGATCTTGTGCAGCGGCAGGTATTTCGTGCGGCCGTTTTCGCCGACGAAACTGGTGATCTCGCCGTCCGAGTCGCAGGTGATGTCGGCAATCGAGGCCATCACATCCGGTTTCTGGTTCAGGCGCTGGATGGGTGTGATCGGGAAAAGCTGATCAATGGCCCAGGAGTCGGGAATCGACTGGAACAGCGAAAAGTTGGCGAAATAGGTCTGGCGCAGATGCAGCTGGAAGTTCTGCAGCTCTTCGGGGATCGGTTTGATCTTCTCGACGATGCTGTTGATCTTTTTGATGATTTTGGCGTACAGCCATTCGGCGATGGCCCGGTCGTTGAGATTCAGGTAGCCCAGGTTGAAGAGGCTGACCGCCTCGCTGATCAGCTGGAGCGTGTCGTGATAATCTTCGCGCAGGGAATAGCGGTCGATGCTTTTGTAGATGTCCATCAGCTTTTTGACGGTGGGCGCCAGCTTTTCGGCCTGGGCCAGGGTCTCCTCAAAATCGGGCATCAGGTGCTGGGTGTTGGTGTTGAGCACATTGGTGACCAGCACCGAGTAGTGAGCGACCGTGGCCCGCCCCGATTCGGAAATGATGTTGGGGCATTCCACGCCGGCGTCGTCGCAGATGTTTTTGATCTGGTAGATCACGTCGTTGGCGTATTCCTCCACCGAATAGTTGACGCTGGAGAAATAGCTGGATTTGGAGCCGTCGTAATCGACACCCAGTCCGCCGCCGATGTCGAGATACTCGATGCCGACCCCCAGTTTCTTCATTTCGGTGTAGACCCGGGCGACCTCGATCAGGGCGGTCTTGATCTTGTCGATCTTGGTGATCTGGCTGCCGATGTGGGAATGCAGCAGCTTGACGCTGTCGATCATGCCGTGTTCGGTCAGCATGCCGATGGCGGCCATGATCTCCGACATGCGCAGGCCGAACTTGGCGTCCTCTCCGCCGGAGGTGGCCCATTTGCCGGTGCCTTTGGAGGAAAGTTTGACGCGGATGCCCAGTTTGGGCGTGATGCCGGTCTTTTTTGAAAGGGCGATGATCTTTTCCAGCTCGAACAGTTTCTCCACCACCAGGGTGATGTCAAAGCCGATTTTGGTGGCGTACAGTACGGTCTCGATGTATTCGGTGTCCTTGTAGCCGTTGCAGATGATCGGCAGGTTGTTGCCGCTGGAGATCGAGATTCCGGCCACCAGTTCCGGCTTGGAGCCGACTTCCAGCCCGATGTTATAGCGTTTGCCGTAGGCCGCGATGGCCTCCACCACCTGACGCTGCTGGTTGACCTTGATCGGGAAAAAAGTCTGGTATTTGGCCGGATAATCGTTTTCCTGGATCGCGCTCTTGAACACACGGTTGATCGAAGCGATCCGTCCCTGCAGCACGTCCATGAAACGGAGCAGAATCGGGGGCTTGATCTTACGCTTGATCAGGTCATCCACCAGGTCGCGCAGGTCGATGGACTGCTTGGAGTTTGACGAAGGGTGCACGCACATGTTGCCCTTCTTGTTGATCGAGAACAGGTCCGCGCCCCAGTTGTCTATATTGTAGATTTTGGTGGATTCGTTGATATTCCATTTTTCCATGATCAATTCCCTATTCCCGGTTTGTCTGCCCCCAAATAAACTTCTTTATTTATTGCATAGAAATATCAAAGTCAATTTTTAATTCGGTGCCGGCCGGGCTGCAGGCTGCCTCGGGAATGTCTGCCTTGACTTTAGCGGCCGGAATGATTACCTTCCTTGCAATTCGCGCCCAAAACTCCGTTACCCACTATAGACAGGTGTTCTCATGCCCCGATATACCGGCAGGAAACCGTTTCAACAGGAAATTCTCAACCGTCATGTCGGGGAGATCCGCAATCTGCTGCATGTTCTTGAGTTGCAGGATGCTTTTGATGAAGATGAAAACCGGCCCAAGATGGATATGCATGAGACCGGGCAGGAGATCATCATAGAATTCGACCTGCCCGGTTTTGAGCTGGAAGATATCAAACTTAAAATCTGCGGCCTGACAATGGTTCTGGAAGCCTACCGGCCGCGTGAACAGAATGCCGGGAAATTCATCTGCGTTGAACGCAGTCACGGCCGCTTCCACCACGCGCTGCTGATCCC
>JAJZRX010000080.1 GCA_021850095.1 Deltaproteobacteria bacterium | reverse complement strand
TAACATCGATTCTGATCAGCGCCAGCCCGGTATTGGCAGCAAGCGCAGCACCCGAAGGCGAAGGTCTTGGCATACTGGCGGCATGTTTCATCGGCTTCGGCGTCATGATCGTTCTGTTCCAGTTCGTCCCCGGCATCATGCTGATGGTCGGGATGCTGAAAGGGATACTGTCGCTGGGCCGCAAAGAGGCATCCGAAACCCCGGCCAACCGCTGATCAGCCCATTAAATAACGAACCTCAATCATAGAACGAAAAGGAGTATGTCATGAAAGCACTCGCAGCGATAATCGCAACCCTGGCCCCGGCAACCGCCTTTGCAGCATCGAACCTTCACGAAGACAACAGCGGGATCTTTGTATGGCTTTTCCTGGGCTTCTGCGCCCTGATCGTGGTGGTTCAGGTTATGCCGGCCGTGATCCTGATGATGGGATTTGCCAAAGGGCTGTCCGCCAAAATGACCAAAGCCGAGGTGGTGGCCAGCAAATGATTCTTTCACAACCGGCGGTTCGCAGGCACCGTTACAGGAAAAAACCTGCCATGGCGATCGGATGAGAGGGATAGCTCCAGCGGAACTATCCCTCTTGCTTTATACCGTTCAGTATTGAACTGTTGTGTTCTGACCGCTTTCTTCCCCGCCGCATCTCTCAACCTTGACCGCACAAGCTATTCCTGTTATTAAGTACAACTGTTTTCTTGCGAAAATCCCCACACTCTCCCACCGGAGGTATCATCGTGACATTCCAGGACCTTATCCTGTCTCTGCAAGGCTACTGGGCCAGGCAGGGCTGCATCATCCAGCAACCCTATGACACCGAAAAGGGGGCCGGCACCTTCAACCCGGCCACTTTTCTGCGTGTGCTCGGCCCCGAGCCGTGGAACGTGGCCTATGTGGAACCCTCCCGCCGCCCCACCGACGGCCGCTACGGCGAGAATCCCAATCGCCTGCAGCACTATTATCAGTTTCAGGTCATCATGAAGCCTTCACCGATCAATATCCTCGATTTGTATCTGGACTCGCTGCGCGCCTTCGGACTTGATCCGGCCAAGCACGATATCCGCTTTGTGGAGGATGACTGGGAGTCGCCGACCCTGGGCGCCTGGGGACTGGGTTGGGAAGTGTGGCTGGACGGGATGGAGATCACCCAGTTCACCTACTTCCAGCAGGCCGGCGGCATCGACCTGAAGCCGATCTCGTCCGAGATCACCTACGGTTGCGAGCGAATCGCCATGTATCTGCAGGGCGTGGACAACGTCTACGACCTGGAGTGGGTCAAGGGGATCAAGTATGGCGATATCCACCACGAAAGCGAGGTGGAGTTCTCGCGCCACAACTTCGAGGAGGCCGATGTCGATATGCTGCTGCAGCTGTTCGGGATGTATGAAAAGGAATGCCTGCGACTGGCGGAAAAAGAGCTGGTGCTGCCGGCCTACGATTACGTCATGAAATGCTCCCACACCTTCAACCTGCTGGACGCCCGCGGGGCGATCTCGGTGACGGAACGCGCCTCCTATATCGGCCGGGTGCGCAATGTTGCCCGCATCTGCGCCGAAGGGTATCTGCGGATGCGCGAACGGCTCGGCTTCCCGCTGCTGAAAAATAAAAAACAGCAGGATTAACTCACTGAGAAAATCATGAAATCTCTGCACATAATGCTGTTTATAGCCCTTTCTGTTCATATTGCATATGCAGAAATTGTTTCCATACAAGAGAAATTTTCCTTCCCGGATACCGTGAGTGACGCAGATGGTTGCGGGGCTGCACTGGCACGGGCCCGCAGGAAGGCATTGGAAAGTGTTTGCGGGTTGCAGGTTTCCGGTGGTTCAGGCAGGTTCAAAAACGAAAGTATTGATGAATTAAGTTTGTTTCTTTTTGAGGAGACCGGCGGACGAATAGTTAGTGCTAAAACAGTCAGTAAGACCGTCGAATATCATCGGGGTGCTGCACCGGAGTCTACTGCGCTGAAGCAATGTATAGTGAGCACCGAAATTGAGGTGAAATGTGATAGGGGTAATCGCGACCCAGCCTTTGCACCGAATTTTCTTGCAGACGTGACTCTTAATGAAACAAGCCTTCGTGAAGGCGAAGAGCTGACCGTCTCATTAACGGCTACAGATAGTATGTATGTCTCAGTATTCCAGTATCTACCGTACATTAAGGCTGGGAAAAATATTTTCAGAATTTTTCCGAACGAGCGTCAGCCACATGACTACATAAAGAAGGGTGACAAGCTAATAATTCCCAACACCGGAGTTGATAGCGACTACGTGTATGTAGCCCAATTGCCCAAAAACAAGGATCATGTTGTAGAAGAGCTGATGACGGTGGCAACCCGCAAACGTGTTAGTTTCCCTGAAGAAATGACCTTGGATGACTTTCAGCGGATTCTTTCAGAAATTCCACTCTATGAAAGACGTGAAGTGATGATTCCCTATAGCATTTCAAAACGAGGCACGGTTAAACAATCTTCCTCTCCCTAGGCATCAAGGACTTATAATTTATGCAGATCATTTCGTTCAACTAAAAGAGGCCACTATGAAAAAACTCGAAAGAACTACATTTTCATTTGCAGTAGCTTTAACGGCTTTAACTATCAGCGCCTGTGCAACACCTAAACCGGGCACCCCTGAAGCGGTCTATCAAGAGCAGCAACAGCTTATAGCTGATCACAAGAAACAAGCTGCCGAATCTATAGTCGAAATGCCTGACTGGTTCCGAACCCCACCAGAAGATAGTATAACAATCAATGCGGTTGCAACAGCCTACTCCAACGACATGCAACTGGCACTCGACAAGGCAGTTCAGGATGCAAAAGGTATACTTGCCGATAAGCTACAGGGTCTTATGAGCGGCAAGATGAAGCAGTTTGTTGCCGAAACCGGCACCGGAGATAACGTTGAACTCCAAAAGGAGACGACAAAAGCTTCCATCAGCTTGTTTACCAACGTCAACCTCGCAGGATACAGCACAAAGAACCAGAAAGTGATTCAGCAGGGTACCGGATTCAGATCTTATGTATTGGTGAGCTATCCGATCGGCCAAGCCAACCGACTGCTTGTGGAGAAGATTAAAGAAAATGCCCTATTAAGCACAAAGTTTGCCGCCAGCAAAGCATATGAAGAACTGGAACGTGACATACAGTTGTCGAAGATTAAGTAGAGACATCTTCATTACATCCGGATAGTTCCGATACCGAGAAACTTAATATCCATGAAAACAACCAATCAATTTATATCATCAATAAACATTCGCAATTTTTTGTCCTTTGGTGATCAGGGTGAAAGTATTTTTCTTGAACCATTGAATGTGATTATCGGACCTAATGGTGCAGGAAAATCAAATTTGATTGAAGCGCTGAATATTTTAAGTGCCACCCCTAAAGACCTTACCAGCCCGGTTAGAGACGGTGGTGGCATAAGAGAGTGGCTCTGGAAGGGTGTCGAAGGCCCCCCTACGGCTACTATCGAAGGCATTCTCAACTTTCCTGAAGGAATTATGCCGCTACGCCATCGCATCAGCTTTACGATGGCAGGTCAACGCTTTGAAGTGGTGGACGAAATAGTCGAAAACGAGAAGAAACAGAAAGCTAATGATAAAGATGTGTACTTTTTTTACCGTTACAACAAAGGTAATCCGGTATTAAACGTCAGAACAGAGCTTACGGAACAGGCCGGAACTGCCAAGGGAAGAATCCAACGGCAGCTTCGTCGTGAGGATATAAGCCCGGAACAGTCTGTCTTGTCGCAGAGAAAGGATCCTGATCAATACCCTGAAATCACCTATTTGGCTAACAAACTGTCTGACATACGTTTTTACCGGGAGTGGAATTTTGGCCGGTACACCGCAGCACGAATGCCACAAAAAACAGATTCCCCTGAAGACTTCCTGCTTGAGAATGCCAGCAACCTTGGGGTGGTACTTAACAGCCTGCTCAGCACATCAAAAACAAAGAAAATCATTCTTGAAAAACTGAAAGTATTTAACGATTCATTTGAAGACATTGCAACTCGCATTCATAGCGGAACCGTACAGACTATCATTCACGAAAAGGGCTTGCATGAGCCAGTTCCTGCTACCCGACTATCCGACGGAACCTTGCGTTATGTTTGCCTGCTTGCGATCCTATGCCACCCGACACCACCACCGGTCATCTGCATAGAAGAGCCTGAACTCGGTTTGCACCCGGACATCCTTCCGGTAATTGCGGAGTTGCTCAAGGAAGCGTCGAAACGGACTCAACTGATTGTAACCACACATTCAGATGTACTTGTTTCCGCGCTATCCGATGAACCAAATGCCGTCATGGTGTGTGAGAGGAACCAGAGCGGGACAACTTTACGCAGGTTGGAGCCAAAGCTATTGAAAAGCTGGCTGGAAAGTTATTCTCTAGGTGAAATTTGGCGCATGGGAGAAATCGGGGGAAACAGGTGGTAACCGAAATTCGCCTGTACGTTGAAGGCGGTGGTGACAGCAAAGAAACCAAGGCAAACTTGCGACACGGGTTCAGCACTTTTTTCCAATCTCTTGTAGAACAAGCGCGAAAGAAAAATATTCGTTGGAATATAACGGTTTGTGGTGGTCGTGATGCAACACACAAAGGATTTCTGAACTCCCTGAAAAACCATCCAAAAGCGTTTAATGTGCTGCTTGTGGATGCGGAAGAAGCGGTAACATTGCCTCCCTTGCAACATTTAAAAAAACGTGATCCATCGTGGTGTTTATCTGATGTTTGCGAGGAAAGTTGTCACCTGATGGTACAGATGATGGAGGCTTGGTTCATTGCTGATCGGAAGGCGTTACTGGATTTCTATGGTAATGGTTTTAAGGAAAGTGCGTTGCCGGGAAACCGGAATGTTGAGAACATTGGAAAGGCTGCTATTGAATCAGCATTGAAGTCTGCCACCAAAAACTCGTCAAAGGGTGAGTATCACAAGATTCGTCATGGAAGTAAGTTGCTGGAGAGGGTTGATAACAACATTGTACGATCGGCCGCACCGCATTGCGAAAGGTTATTTGGAGTTATTACAACTCAGTTGGCTTGATAGGTGCAAATACGATGAAACTCTATAAGTATATTTGCGACAAAACATTTAAAGAACACTTAGATTCCCATTTAAAAGGAGAGGTCCATCTATCACAATGGAGTATGAGGACTTGGGGTCTTTTACCTTATAGATGGCAAGTGTTTGCCATATCTGTTCTTGCCATACTATTTCTCAATGTGAATCAAGGTTATTCTAGTCAGTCAGATCTTGTGGGTACAACCTGGTCTGGGAAAGATGCTGATGGTGACTTCTGGAAATATGAATTTAAAGAAGAAAATAAATTTATTATTTCAAACGCAAAGGGTGAATCTGCTGAAGGGACCTGGCTAGAAACAAACAACACCTTTTTAATGCAGATTAACAACCGGCAGATGACATTTGAGGCAAGGCTTGCTAATGGAACTCTGGAAGGCACTGCCAATCTTTTGAATGGTGGTTCATGGCGCTGGAGTGCAACAATAGAACAGCAATCAACCATTGAAAAACCACTTGACGCACCCGCAACGCCACAAGTACCACAACCGGCACCAATCATTATACCAATTGACTGGGGGGTAAACTGGAATAAGATTGGTAGCGTAAGGGACTTTGAGACCGTAAAACTCTCCCACGCTCAATATGGAATGCCCCAAGATTTCAAAAATTCAGAAAATTATTGTACAAAATATATTTACAGCTATGACAATAAAATTGTGGCACGTTTATGCGCAACAAGTAGACAATACATTGACATAACAGGATCAATCAGATCGAGAATTTCAGCTCCAAACATAGAATCAATCGCTTTTAGCCCTGACAATAAGACAATAGCTGTAAGCTATTATCAGGGAAATGAAATTGGCTTGTTTGAACTTGCGTCAGGCAAATTATTATCTAAACATCATTTTGGGGATAGTACGTATGCAGTTTCTTTTAGTCCGAACGGTAAGTACATTATTGCGTCCGACAAATTGATAGATATAGCCGATTGGAAGGTGGTTAGAGAATTTAAGAAAACGGGCGGGAGCTTTGTTCAATCAGCAATTTTTACACCAGATGGGAAGTATGTTGCTATTGGGCGTTACGAGAACAATTATGTTGAAATTTTTAATACTGAAACTGGGGTATTTGTTTATAAGCTGCCAGGTGGCGCTGAGATTTTGGCCTTCTCTGAAGATAAAACTATTCTTTACGCACAGTCAGGCCACTACACTAGCTATGCTACTGCTTGGATATATGAAAAAAGGGGGCTTTATGGGGCAGAATACGCTCAGTTAGGTGCCGATGCCATTAAGTATAATGATCTCCTGCAGCAAGCAGTCAATATTCCT
This sequence comes from Deltaproteobacteria bacterium, assembly GCA_021850095.1. GTDB lineage: Bacteria > Desulfobacterota > Desulfuromonadia > Geobacterales > Pseudopelobacteraceae > JACRCG01. Next base: position 9,822 of record JAJZRX010000080.1, on the reverse strand, counting down.
AGAACACTGGAACTGGAGAAAAAAGAAGAAGTTACATTAAAATTGGGGTCATTGAAAGGGCCGCGTGGTGAGTTTGAAAAAAGCAGTGAATATGCTGCGAGGCAAACTAAGTTAAGTGTAGCCGAAAGTCAGATAGACAATAAATATGCGAAAAAACTAACAGATGCACTTTACAATGTGGACCAAGAAAAACAGTCCTGGAATAAACTGCTTGCGAGCGCCCTTTATCCCATAAAACTGGCAATACAGTTAGGTAGTTATGATCCTGATACAGAGACTTTTTCTGCGACATTATTTGAAAACAAATTTTCAATTCCGGTTCCACGTGATAAAGCGGTTGAGCTGAGTAAACAAAAAGATACGTTGAGTATAACCGGTAAGGTACGCCATTATAACAATACTCACGTTGAGCTGCTAAACGCCTATCTCGCGGACGATGCTACCAGCAACAAGTTTGCCTTTGGCACTCACCTTGAGCCGATCATGGTTGCTGCAACAGAAAAGACCCCACCCCAACTGATAATATCTTCCTTGGAAATACTTGAACCATCTGCCAATGGCATGCTTGACGCTGGTGAAAAGGGCAAGATTCGATTTGTGCTGAAGAATACTTCAAAAAGCACTGCCTTTGGGGTCAATGCTAAGTTTGATTCAACATCTCCCCTGCCGGCAGGCGTATCTATTGAAGGGCTAAAATATCTTGGTGTTATCAACGGTGGTGAAGAAATATTTGTTGAAGCTGACATCACTGCATCAGAAGATGTAGAAGCGGCAGATATCCAACTCAAGGCACAGGCTACCGAAACAAACGGCTTTGATGCAAAGCCGGTGATGATATCGTTCAAATCAAAAGCGCTCGTTCCTCCAATTCTCCAGATTGCCTCTGTCAATATTAATTCATCAGATGGTAAAAGGGTGCTCTCAAAGGGTGTGCAGGCAGATCTGGTGGTCCATGTTCAAAATGCGGGTAACGGTGTTGCCCGCAGTGTATCTGTTGCTTTAAATATAAACAGTAGAGATATTGTTGCGTATGGTTCTGATTCTATCAAGATAGGTGATCTTGCCCCTGGAAAGTCAAAAGAGGTGGTGTTTTCTATAGCAGTTAACCAGAGATACCAAGGTAGTGCTACATTACCGATTACATTCATCGTGAAGGAAGAGCGACCGCGTTTTAATGCAAACCCAGATATCAAACTTGTGTTACATGAAGAAATCTCCGAAATTAGGACTGTAAAGGTTGAAGCCCGAGAAAGCGCGCCTGCTGCTGCGCTAGATGACCTAAGTCCCCCAACTTTACTGGCAGATGAACTTCTTTTCGGAAATAATGATCATGCTGTAATTATTGGTATTGAGCATTATCGCAACAACCTTCCTAAAGCTGACTTTGCCTATGATGATGCCAAATTGGTAAAAGCATATTTCAGAGGACTTGGCATACCGGAACGTAACATAGATTATCTAATTGACGATAAAGCATCCTTTAACGACTTAAAAATTGCTTTGGAAACAAGGCTTAAGAATCGTGTTCGTCCTAACAGCCGTGTCATTGTCTACTATTCAGGGCATGGCGCACCAGAGCCTTCCACTGGCCAGGCGTTTCTGGTTCCGTATGACGGAAACCCAAGCTATCTACCCGATACCGGATACCCTTTGAAACGCCTGTATGATAATCTGGCACAATTAAATGTTCGTGAAACAATGGTGTTGCTAGATGCTTGTTTCTCGGGAATTGGCGGGCGTAGCGTTTTAGCTTCCGGCGCACGAGCACTGGTTCGCATTGACAAATCAACACCCGTTACTGATAACATGCTGGTGTTATCGTCCTCCCAGGGAGCGCAAATCAGCACTTCATTTCCGGAAAAAAAGCATGGTCTGTTTACCTACTTCTTCCTGAAAGCTATAAAAGATGGGAAAAAAGATATCGCCTCTGTGTATGAGTCTGTCAAGCCACTTGTAGAAGATGAAAGCAAGCGTCAGAATGTTGAACAAAGTCCTACAGTGACACCATCACTGGATAAAATACAAGGTCGCTTTACATTACGAAAATAAAATACAATTTTGAGGTATATGACATGAGTAAAGAGCTGTTTATTGAAATTGGAACTGAAGAGATCCCGGCGGGCTTCATTCCACGCGCCCTTGCAGAAATGCAAGCTATAATCACAAGGGAGCTTGCAAATGCAAGGATTTCGTTTGGCGAAGTAAAGACATTGGCTACGCCACGCCGGCTTGCCATAGTAGTAAAAGATCTTCCGCCAATCCAGCCTGATGCAGAAATTCAAACACAGGGACCATCTAGTAATATCGCATTTAACTCTACTGGTAATCTTACAAAGGCAGGCGAGGGTTTTCTTCGAGGTCGCAAGTGGGATGGTTCCACCATCGAAATAGACCCTACTAATTTTAATCCAAGAATACTTGCAGAATATGCAAATGCTAGATTTGAATTAGTTGGTACGGGTAAAGGCTTGAAAGTTGTCGCATTTGAAAAGGATTCCGGTCGCCCGACTCACGAACTGCTGGCCGAGATTCTGCCGCGACTGGTGGCAAACATCCCCTTCAAGAAATCCATGCGCTGGGGTGATCTGGATGTCCGTTTTGCCCGCCCGATCCACTGGATCGTGGCGCTGTTCGACGGCATTGTGGTGCCCTTCTCCTTCGGCGACATTGAGAGCGGCACAATTTCCCGCGGCCATCGCTTCATGGCCAACACAACCTTCCCGGTACGGGATTTCGCCCATTACCAGGAAGAATGTGAACGACATTTCGTCATTGTTGACCCGGAACGGCGCAAAGAGATCATCCGCCGTGAAACGCACCGGGTGGCGATCGCCGCCGGTGGGCATCTGCTGCCGGATGAAGAGCTGCTGGACCAGATCGTTTATCTGGTGGAATACCCCAGCGCGGTGCACGGCACCTTCTCGGCCGAGTTTTTGAAAGTCCCCCGGGAGGTTCTGATCACCTCCATGCGCAGCCACCAGCGCTATTTCTCGATCGTGGATGCGGAAGGCAAACTGCTGCCCGGCTTCATCACGATCAACAACACCCTGACCGAAGATCCGTCGGTGGTCGTCAAGGGCAATCAGCGTGTGCTGCGGGCCCGCCTCTCCGATGCTCGCTTCTTCTTTGAGGAAGACCAGAAAATAAAGCTGGATGAGCGGGTCGAAGCACTTAAAAAGGTCGTCTACCAGCAGAAACTGGGTACCTCCTACGAGAAAATGGAACGTTTCCGGGCGCTGGCCGAAGGCTTGGCCGCAAAGCTCAATCCATCCGTCAAGATTCAGACAGCTCGGGCTGCCACACTCTGCAAGGCCGATCTGGTTTCCGGAATGGTGGGAGAATTCCCCGAAGTGCAGGGGATCATGGGTCGCGAATACGCCCTGCTGGAAGGTGAAGATCAGGCTGTCGCCAACGCCATCGCCGAGCATTACCTGCCGATCCAGGCCAGCGGCGAGCTGCCTTCGTCCGACATCGGCGCCTTCGTTTCGATCGCCGACAAGCTCGACACGATCTGCGGCTGCTTCGGCGTGGGGCTGATTCCGACCGGCGCCGCCGACCCTTATGCGCTGCGCCGCGCCACAATCGGCATCATCAGTATCATTCTCGACAAAGGCTATCGCCTGTCGCTTCAGGATCTTGTCGATCAGTCGCTTACGCTTCTGGCACCCAAGCTTAACCGTCCGCAGGAACAGGTGGCGGCCGATGTGCTGGAATTTTTCCGGGGACGTTTTGTCAATCTGCTGGCCAACGACTTTGCATCCGATGTAGTTGATGCCGCCGTATCGGCGCAATTCTCTGATCTGGTTGATGTCAAGACCCGCATCGCCGCCCTGGCTGAATTCAAATCCCACCCGGATTTCGAGCCGCTGGCCGGCGCCTTCAAGCGGGTCGGCAACATTATCAAAACCGGCTGCGACACTCCCATTGCTCCGGCCCTGTTCCAGGAACCGGCCGAAAAAAGCCTTTATGAAGCCTACCTGGCGGCCAGAAACCTGGTCGATGCCAGAATCACCTCCGGCGCATGGCTGGAAGCGTTGAGCGAGATTGCCACCCTGCGCGGCCCGGTGGACACCTTTTTTGACAAGGTCATGGTAATGGCAGAAGATCCCGCTGTGCGTGAAAACCGGCTGGCATTGCTGACCGACATTGCCCGCATGTTTGAAAAGATCGCTGATTTCTCGAAAATTGCCTGAATTTGAAAGGAGATTTCATGTCCTTCACCGCACGAATCGTCATCGGAAATGCAGTCGGCATTATTCTGGCCGTTGCTGCAACAGCTGTTTTTAACCCCAAGGGTTCCCTGCTGGCCGATGCCGCCATCGGCATTGTGCTGCTGATACTGATGTCAATTATTATCGGTTTGGTGAGCAACGCCGCTTTCAAACCCCTGGCCGGCATTGTCGCAGCCCTTGAAAAGGCGGCGGGCGGCGATCTGTCGGTCCGGGCGGAGGTTTCGGGAGGCGGAGAGTTCGCGCGTCTGGCGGTTGCTTTCAACACGATGATGACTGACATGAACAAGGCCATGCGGCAGTTCTTTTCGGTGGCCGATACGGTGCGCGATTCGGTTGTGCTGGTGCGCTCCACCACCGACGCCATGGCGGCGGCGGCCGAGGACGTCGCCATGCAGGCCGGCACGATTGCAACCGCCAGCGAAGAGATGTCGGCCACATCCGGCGACATCGCCCGCAACTGCCTCTACGCCGCCGAAAGCGCTCAAAAAGCCACCGAGCAGACCCACAGCGGATCGGAACTGGTTCAGGGCAGCGCCCGACTGATGGAAAACATCTCCCAGCGCGTCAACGCCACCTCCCAGACCGTTGAAGGGCTGGGACAACGTTCCGACCAGATCGGCGCCATCGTCAACACCATTCAGGATATTGCCGACCAGACCAACCTGCTGGCACTGAATGCCGCCATCGAAGCGGCCCGGGCCGGCGAACAGGGACGCGGCTTTGCCGTTGTCGCCGACGAAGTGCGCGCCCTGGCCGAGCGCACCACCAAAGCCACCAAAGAGATCGCTTCGATGATCAAATCGATTCAGAGCGAAACCCAGAGTGCGGTCGAGTCAATGGTCGAAGGTGTCCAGGAAGTCCAGCGCGGCACGGCCGAAACCAGCCGTTCCGGTGAAGCGCTGGAGGACATCCTGAACAAGATCAATGAACTGACCATGCAGATCAGTCAGGTCGCCACCGCCGCTGAAGAGCAGACCGCCACGACCCACGAGATCACCAACAACATCCAGATGATCACCGACGTGGTCAACCGCAATGTGGAAAACGCCCGTAGCACGACCCAGGCTACCGGCGTTCTGGCCAAGCAGGTTGACGACCTGCACGAACTGGTCGGCAAATTCAGGCTGGCCAAGGCATTGGAGTGGGATGACTCCTTCTCGACAGGTGTGTCAAAGTTTGATCAGCAGCACCAAAAGCTGTTTGACATGGTCAACGAACTGGCCGACGCCATGCAGCAGAAAAAAAGCAAGGAAGCCATCGGCCGCGTTCTGAACGGACTGGCGGAATACACTGTCAATCATTTTGCCGATGAAGAGCGCAGCTTTGCCCAATCGCGCTACCCGGAAGAGAATTCTCACAAGGAATTGCACAAGAAGCTGGTCGATCAGGTGGTGGAACTGATCGGCAAGTTCAATGCCGGCGAAACACTGCTGACCCAGGATGTGATCAACTTCCTGCAGGACTGGCTGGTCAACCACATCAAGGGCACCGATAAAAAGTACGGGCCACATCTCAACAAGAACGGAATCAAATGATCGCCATCGTTGACTACGGGATGGGCAACCTCCGTTCCGTGCAAAAAGGCTTTGAAAAGATCGGCGCCGAGGCGCTTGTCACGTCCGACCCCGGGGTTGTGCTGGAAGCCGATAAGGTTGTACTGCCGGGCGTGGGAGCGTTTCGTGACTGCATGCGCAACCTTGAAGAGGGAGGGTTTGTCGATCCGCTGCTGAAGGTCATCGCCAGCGGCCGGCCCTTTCTGGGAATCTGTGTCGGTATGCAGCTGCTGTTTACCGACAGTGTCGAGTTCGGTCTCTACAGCGGCCTGAACGTCATCCCCGGCCATGTGCTCCGCTTTCCGGACCGGATGAGCGTGGCCGGCGAGCGTCTGCCGGTACCCCAGATGGGCTGGAATCAACTGTCGTTCAAAAAAAATCCGGCGGTTTTTGAAGGTATTCCGGACGGCAGCAACGTCTACTTCGTACATTCCTACTATGTCAAGCCGGATAATGATGCCGTTATCGCCAGCACCACCGATTACGGCATCGAGTTTTGTTCATCAATCTGGAAAGACAATATTGTTGCCACTCAATTCCACCCCGAGAAATCGCAGGAGATCGGCCTGCGTATTCTGAAAAACTTTGCGGAGCTGAAATGATCGTCATACCTGCCATAGACCTGAAAGAAGGAAAATGCGTTCGCCTCGAACAGGGGCTGATGGAAAAAGATACGGTTTTCAATGATGACCCCGGCGCCCAGGCCCGGGCCTGGCAGGATCAGGGGGCCGAGCTGCTGCACATCGTCGACCTGGACGGTGCCTTTGCCGGCCAGCCCAAAAACCGGACCGCGATTGAAGCGATCATCAAGGCGATTACGATTCCGGCTCAACTGGGGGGCGGCATCCGCGACATCGCCGCTATTGAGGCCTATCTTTCACTCGGCCTTGAGCGGGTCATCATCGGTACCGCCGCCCAGCGCAACCCGGAGTTGGTCCGCCAAGCCTGCGCAAAATTTCCGGGCCGGATCGTGGTCGGCATCGACGCCAAAAACGGCATGGTGGCGGTGCAGGGATGGGCCGAAGTGACGGATATTACCGCTGTCGAACTGGCCAGGAAGTTTGAGGACAGTGGCGTTGCGGCAATCATCTACACCGATATTTCCCGTGACGGCATGCTGCAGGGCCCCAACCTTGAAGCCACCCGGGCCCTGGCCGAGGCGGTTTCGATCCCGATCATAGCATCGGGCGGCGTTTCCAGCCTGAAGGACATCCAGAATCTGATGGATATTGAGTCTTCGGGAATTTCCGGCGTCATTACCGGCAAAGCGGTGTATACCGGCGCCATCAAACTGGCCGAGGCGATCGCGCTGACGAAGGGAATCTCCTGAAATGCTGACCAAACGCATCATTCCCTGCCTGGATGTCAAGGGCGGACGGGTTGTCAAAGGGGTACAGTTTCTGGAACTGCGCGACGCCGGAGATCCGGTTGAGATCGCCGAAATGTACGATCAGCAAGGCGCTGACGAGCTGACTTTTCTGGACATCACCGCTTCCAGCGACCAGCGCGATACGATCGTCGACGTGGTACGCCGCACCGCCGAGCGGGTCTTCATGCCGCTGACAGTGGGGGGCGGCATTCGCTGTGTGGAGGACATCCGCCGCATGCTGAACGCCGGCGCCGATAAAACTTCGATCAACACCGCCGCCGTTCACCGACCCGAGTTTGTCCAGGAGGCGGCCGAGCGCTTCGGCTCGCAATGCACGGTTGTGGCGATCGATGCCCGCCGGGTGCCGGACGAAGAGCGCTGGGAGGTCTACACCCACGGCGGCCGTAACCCGACCGGCATCGACGTTGTGGAATGGGCTGTCAAAATGGAACAGTACGGTTCCGGGGAGATTCTGCTGACCAGTATGGACTGCGACGGCACCAAAGATGGCTATGACCTGAAACTGACCCGGGCCGTGGTCGATGCGGTTTCGATTCCGGTCATCGCTTCCGGTGGCGTCGGCAATCTGGAGCACCTCTACCAGGGTTTCACAACCGCCGGCGCCAGCGCCTGCCTGGCCGCCTCCATTTTCCACTATCGGGAATACACCATCGGGCAGGCCAAGGATTACCTGCACGAAAAAGGGGTCGCGGTACGACGATGAATAACAACGACGATATTTTACAGGCCGTTTACCAGGTCATTCTGGGCCGCAAGGCTCAACCGGCTGAAAGTTCATATACCGCCTCCCTGATGCAAAAGGGGATTGACAAAATCCTCAAGAAGGTCGGTGAAGAAGCCACCGAAGTCGTCATCGCCGCCAAAGGGGGCCAGCGGGACGAAATTGTGTATGAAACGGCCGATCTTTTTTTTCACCTGCTGGTCATGCTGGGATATCATGACATTCCTCCCGAAGAGGTTTACAACGAATTGCGCCGCCGCTTCGGAACATCCGGCATTGAAGAAAAAGCTTCCCGCTCCTGATGCTGGATTTGCTTATTGACAATGCCGTACAGTATGCTATTGTTCTCAACTTACAATTTTAACTCTATGTTTGCATACCATAGTGATGATCTGGAACAGGCGGGGGGTGATTTGATATGCCGGGAGTAAAAATAAAGGAAAGCGAGCCGTTTGAACTGGCACTGAAGAAGTTCAAAAAGCAGTGCGAAAAGGCGGGCATCCTTTCGGAAGTGCGCAAGCGCGAGCATTTTGAGAAACCAAGCATCAAGCGTAAGAAAAAAGCCATCGCCGCACGCAAGCGCGCACTCAAAAAACAGCGCAAAATGATGGATTAAGAAAGATCAGCATGACGTTGAAAGAGCAGCTAAACGATGCGATGAAAGCAGCCATGAAGGCGCGGGATGACCTGCGCCTTTCGGCTGTGCGCATGGTGCGCTCCGCGGTCAAGAACCGCGAGATTGATCAGAAAAAAGAGCTTGATGATCAGGGTGTAATCGATGTTGTCTCCACCCTGGTCAAGCAGCGTCGTGAATCTATCCGCATGTATCAGGAAGGAAACCGCCCCGAGCTGGCTGAAAAGGAAGAAGCCGAACTGAACGTTCTGCTGGGATTCCTCCCGGCCCAATTGGCTCCGGAAGAGATTGAAGAGCTCGTAGCTCGCATCATCATCGAAACCGGCGCCCAAGGGGCAAAGGACATGGGACGGGTAATGAAAGCGGTCACTCCGCTGACTGCCGGCAAGGCTGACGGCAGAACCGTCAGCGACATCGTCAGAAGCAAGCTTGCCTGACCCGCCAGCTTATTCGCAGTCAATCGGCAATTTTAATGCACACCGCCAAGGGGCTTTCATGAAGATTGCCCCTTCTTTGTAATTCTATCACGGCACTGCGATGAATTTTTTCGACATCTTCATTCTTGCGGTTCTCTGTTTTTTTGCCATCAAGGGCCTGGTCAGAGGGCTTGTCAATGAAGCATCATCCCTGGTGGGACTTCTGGCAGGAGGATGGCTGGCGTACAGTTTTTACCCTTTGCTGGCAGCCCCGATAAAAAACGTCCTGCATCTGCCCGCACATTTGTCTTCATTTCTGGCGTTCATTATCATTCTGCTCCTGACCGGAGTCTGCGCCCACATCCTCGGCAACGTCATCACCGCCGCCCTTCGCCTGGTAATGCTGGGCAGCCTTAACCGTCTGGGCGGCATAGTCATCGGCACAACCGAGGGGGCACTCCTTTTGTGCATGATTTTCAGCATCGCTTCGTCCAGCTTTATGCCGGAACAGTTCCGGAACAAGATCCGTTCGAGCATTTCTGCCAATCTGTTTGCAACGGCTGGTGATCGATTTCTTGCTCAATGGCGGAATCCTCCCGTCGTGAAGCCATGATACCCGAAGAGAAAGTAAGGGAGGTTGCGGAACGTATTTCAATCGTAGAGATCGTTTCCGAATATGTTCAGCTACGGCGCTCCGGAGGCAATTTTCTGGGGCTTTGCCCGTTTCATGGCGAAAAGACCCCTTCTTTCAATGTCAACCCGGCCCGTGAAATATTTCACTGTTTCGGATGCGGGGCGGGCGGCAACGCATTTTCCTTTGTCATGAAGATGGAAGGCTTCAGCTTCCCGGAAGCGGCAAAACTACTGGCCCGTAAA
>JAJZRX010000010.1 GCA_021850095.1 Deltaproteobacteria bacterium | reverse complement strand
GAATGTCATGTCGTATCCTCCTTTACTGAAGTTCGTCGACCAGCTGCTTGGTCAGACGGTCAAAGTCGTTGTTGGCCACTTTTGCGTAGTACAGGGCCAGAGCCCAGGATACGAAAAACTGGGAAAGGGCGAACAGGTAACCGAAGTTGATGACGCTGATGATCTTGATCTTGAACAGACCGGGGGCATAGGCCGCTCCGATGGGGAGCAGGAAGTAATACACGGTGGAAAATATCCACCAGCCGAACAAAAAGGCTGTTTTCTTGTGATGCAGTTCGATGAAGCGCGGGTCTTTGGCGATTTTCGCCCAGTCATACTGTTTTTCTGCCATGGGGTACTCCTTTCTTGCATCAGTGATGGTGGACAGATGCGTTACCGGCGGCCTGGAGCTGGTGGTGCACAAACAGAAAGCAAGGAACCTGGCGATGGACAGTGCCTGCATATGCGTATTTGTTGCAGGTTGGTAAAATGTAAACAATTTTGCCTCTGCTTGTCAATGTAAAATGTCATTTTATAAAAAGCTGATCTATTTTAAAAATAACCATAAAAAACGTATAGATATGAATATAAAATAAAATTAAACAAGCGTAATTTAAAAAATAATCAACACTTCGTTTATAAAACTGATTCTTGGGGGCGAAAAATGAATTGATTGGTGTTGTCACCGCACGGCGATTGACAGAATTCCTGCACTATGCTCCGCAGCCTTGCTGATACGGTTGTGGCCGGACGGCATCCGCTCCTGTGGCGCTCATGTTGACGAGGCGCAGATTGTTTCTTCTGTTGTTAAATCAGCCGGTTTATGGCATATCAGTGCCTGTCCAAGCGAGGGTGTGTTCTGTTCTGTCCATCCTTGCGCACTCATGTATGTCCGTAATGATACATGCTGTATTTCGTTTTTTTCAGGTGTTGCCGGATAACTCATGACCCTTTCCCAGCGTACCGTCCTGATCATCGTCAGTACCTTTATCGCCCTGCTTTTCATTCTGGCAGCGACTTCCGATGTTATCCTGCTGAAAAGTTTCGCGGCGCTGGAGCGGACTGTTCTGGCCGGGAATGTTCAAAAAATCAGAAACGAACTGAACGAAGTTTACGACGACCTGCTTTCCTTATCCCGGGATATGGATGAGGTCGTCATTACCAACGGCGTTTCACATATTTCCGATCTGAAGCTCCAGTTCTTTGTCAATCACCGAATCGATCTCGTGGCCTGCTTTTCCATAACCGGACGGGTGTTGTCTTCCCAATCCGTGGATTTTCACAAAAGCAGATTCACCATTCTATCTCCAGCGGATCTTGCCGGACTGGCCGGGGTTGTGCCGTTAACGAAAACATCAGCCGGTAACAGCATCCAGGGGATGATCATGCTTGGCGGTCAACCTCTGCAGCTTGTGCTGCGGCCGATTACTTCCGATCTGGCGATTCTGGTCGGCCGCTATCTGGATGCGGAGGAAATAAGACGGATATCGCGTCTGACCGAATTCGAGATCGAATTCTTTCCCGTGGCGCAAGGATCCCAAAATCCTGATATTGCCGAGGCGCTGGCCGCTTTCGAACGTGGAGAGGCGGATCCTTCCAAAGTCATCTCCGCTGACCGGATCGCCGGTTATGCACAATTCAGGGACGTCTTCGGTCAGCCGCTTCTGGTGGCCAGGGTTGTCGAACCGCGCCTGCTGTACCAGCAGGGCAAAGCTTCCATCACTTATCTGCTGCTGGCGCTGTTTCTGGCTGGCGGCGTTTTCTGTTGTGTAACGCTCTTTTTTATCAAGGGGATGATTCTGAAGCGGATCGAATCTCTGGGAGCGACCGTTAAAAATATCAGTTCCCGGAGTGACCTGACCTCCCGTCTGCCGATTTCAGGCGATAATGACGAGCTGACTGAACTGGCCGGCTCGATCAACGCCATGCTTGATTCTCTGGAATCCGCCGAAAATGCTACCCGAGACAGCCAGGAACGCTACCGGGTGCTGTTTGAGCGTGCTCCCGATTCTCTATTCATTGTCGGGCTCGACGGTGATGAGGCCGGAAAAATCATATCGGCCAATAAATCAGCGGCGGAACAGCATGGCTATACGGTTGAAGAACTTTGCAGCATGAGCATTTTCAAGCTTGTTGCCCACGATAGCAGAGGTCTTGGCGGAAAACTGATCGACAGGATTATCCGGGGGGAGTGGATTACCAAGGAGATCTGGCACTACCGGAAAGACGGCTCACAATTTCCGTCCGAGGTCAACGCCGGCATGGTGCGGATTCAGGGGCGCTCTTACATACTGGCCTTTGATCGTGACATAACCTCCCGCAAGCTGGCTGAAGAGAGCGACAGGATGTACCTTGATACAATCAGGTCGCTGAATTCTGAATTGAATCGCAAGGCTGGCGACCTGGCGGCGGCCAATTACGAACTGGAAGCGTTCAATTACTCGGTCTCGCATGACATGCGCGGTCCATTGACGCGCATCTCCGGCTATTGCCAGATACTGCTGGAAGATGATCTGAATCTCGATGAGCACTCCAGAACCTACATCAGCCGAATTCATGAAGCGGGATTGTGGCTGAATGACATGATTGAGGCTATGCTGGAACTGTCACGATTGGCCCGTTCCGAATTTGTTCAGCAGCAGGTCGATCTGAGCAGGCTGGCCGAAACGGTCATCGGCGAACTGAAATCGTCGGAGCCCGACCGGGTTGTGGAAACGATTATCATGCCGGATATCGTTGTTTCCGGTGACCCGAAATTGCTGAAAATTCTGATGACCAATCTGCTGGGCAATGCCTGGAAGTACAGCTCTCTGACCAATGGAGCCTGCATAGAGTTCGGCCAGCAGCGGGAGAAGTCCGTGCCGGTGTTTTATGTTCGCGACAACGGGACCGGCTTTGATATGCAATCGGCAGATAAACTTTTCCGGGTATTCAGCCGGCTTCATGAGCATTCCCAATTCAGTGGCAGCGGCATCGGATTGGCCACTGTCAAGCGTGTTGTCACCCGGCATGGCGGACATGTCTGGGCCGAGGCGGCGCCCGGACGGGGGGCGGCATTTTTCTTCACGCTGCAGCCGGAACAGCCTCCTGTCGACGAGAAGGGCTCGCCGGCGCTCTTGGCGCTTGACTGGCTGCGTTAGGCTGTGCTATGGAAACCGCTCAAATTCAGGTGTTAATCATAAAAAGATTCATAATTTCAGATAGATTTGATTGGAGGATGTGATGTCGCAGCAGATTGAACTGACGATTGGCGCGCTTCTGGATGACATGGCGGTGCGCTACCCCGACAACGAAGCGCTGATTTACACGGAACGCGGCCTGCGTTATAGCTACCGGGAATTGAACGAGATCTGTCGTCAGGTTGCCAAAGGGCTGCTGAAGATGGGCATCAAGAAGGGCGACAATATCTCCATCTGGGCCTACAACGTCCCGGAATGGGTGATTCTGCAGTTTGCCAGCGCCAAAATCGGCGCGATTCTGGTTACGGTCAACACCAGCTACAAGTCCGCCGAGCTGGAGTACATCCTCAATCAGTCCGATTCCACCACGCTCTTCATGGTCAGTGCTTTTAAGGATACCGACTATGTGGCCACGCTCAACACGGTTGTTCCGGAGCTGGCCGCATCAACTCCCGGCCAGCTGTCCTGCTCCAAGCTGCCGTTTCTGAAGAGTGTCGTTTTTATCGGTGAGGGCACCCCGGCGGGAATGTTCAATTTCAACTCCATCGTTGAAATGGGGCTGACGGTTTCCGATGCCGAACTGGATGCGGTCTCTGCAACCCTGGATTGCCACGATACCATCAACATGCAGTACACCTCCGGCACGACCGGCTTTCCCAAAGGGGTCATGCTGACCCACTACAACCTGACCAACAACGGTTTCCAGATTGGCGAGTGCATGAAATTCAGCGAAAAGGATCGCCTCTGCATCCCGGTGCCGTTCTTCCACTGCTTCGGCAGTGTGCTGGCGGTTATGGCTTCCGTAACCCACGCCACCGCAATGATCCCGGTGGAAATTTTCGATCCGCTCAAGGTGCTGCAGGCGGTCGAGAAGGAGCGTTGCACTGCTGTTCACGGCGTTCCGACCATGTTCATCGCCGAGCTGGAGCACCCGGACTTTCATAAATTCGATCTTACCAGCCTGCGGACCGGTATCATGGCCGGCTCGGTCTGTCCGATTGAAGTCATGAAGCGGGTCTGCAAGGATATGCACATCACCGAAATTACCAGTGTCTACGGCCAGACCGAATCTTCACCCGGCATCACCCAGACCCGCACCGAGGATTCGATCGAGCTACGGGTGGCCACCGTCGGCCGGGCATTGCCGGGGGCCGAGGTCAAGATCATCGACATTGAGAGCGGCGCTACGCTGCCGCCCGGGAAGCAGGGCGAACTCTGCGCCCGCGGCTACATGGTCATGAAGGGCTACTACAAGATGCCGGAGGAGACCGCCAAGGTGATCGACGCCGACGGCTGGCTGCATACCGGTGACCTGGCCATCATGGACGAAAACGGCTACTGCAAGATCACCGGCCGCATCAAGCAGATGATCATCCGGGGCGGCGAGAACATCTACCCCAAGGAGATCGAGGAGTTCCTCTACACCCATCCCAAAATTTCCGATGTCCAGATTTACGGTGTTCCGGACCGTAAGTACGGCGAGCAGATCATGGCTTCCATCATTCTGAAAAAGGGGCTGGAGATGGGCGAGGACGAGGTGCGGGATTTCTGCCGGGGCAAGATTGCCAATTACAAGATCCCCAAATATGTCAAGTTTGTGGATTCATTTCCGATGACCGCTTCCGGCAAAATCCAGAAGTTCAAGATGCGCGACATGGCCATCAAGGAGCTACAGCTGGAGGATGGCGTGTAGGGGCGCATGGCATACGCCCGCTACAGGTATGCACAAAATACCAACGCCGTTTTTCCGGTTTACCGCCGGAGGAACGGTGTTTTTGCGTTTATATGCTAGGCGTAACGGAGTTGCGTATACTCTACCCAGAATTCCCCGGTTTTTTGACGATTGACGGCAAGTTACATCTGATGTAAGATTTGTGTGGAGGTAATCCGGTTATGGAAGCGATCAAACATAGAACCCAGATTTCTCTCGACGACTGGCAGTATCAGACTTTGCTGGATCTATCGCGCAAAACCAAGAAAAGTCTTTCCGCACTGATCCGCGAGATGATCAGCGAAAAATTCGCCCCAAAGCCGGGTGTAGCGGAAAATGATCCGGTCTACTCCATTGTCGGAATCGGCGGTAGCGGACAAAAAGATACGGCACGCGATCATGATGCCGTTCTCTACGGGAAGAAGCCGTGAACGGCATTTTTGTCGATACCGGCGCCTGGTATGCCTTGGTAGACCGCGATGATACCGATCATAAGGCGGCGGCGGCTTTCCTTGGCGCCAACACGCTGCCGCTCATTACCACTAACTTCGTTTTCTCGGAAACAGTTACCCTTGTTCGCTATAGAATCGGCCATGAGGCTGCACGCAGTTCCGGGCAGAAGCTGCAGGAGAGCAGTTTCGTCAGGGTAATTGCGGTTATACCCGCCGATGAAGAGCGGGCCTGGGATATTTTCAGCAAATACCGGGATCAGGATTTCAGCTTCGTGGATTGCACCAGCTTTGCCGTGATGGAGCGCATGAAGCTTTCCACGGTTTTTGGTTTTGACCGGCATTTCTCAGTGATGAAGTATGCTGTCGTGCCGGCAAAAGGAATTTAAGTAAAATGTCCCTGGAATTAATAAGGGATCACTCTCGTTTGATCAGCATTAGAACCCTTGACTTAATGAGCCATTGGACGTAACAATTTTCAGCAGGATCATCACATTCACCGAAAAGGCACAGCACGGGTAACCGCGTGTCGCAAAGCTACCATCCGGCATCGTCGTAGTTCACCACGAATATACCAAGAGGTTAACTATGCAAGCATTACGACAATTTCAGACTGCGGATAAAGATAGTATCTCAATCAAGCTTCCTCGCGCATTTCAGAAACGCAAGCTTGAAATTATAGTTATTCCTGTTGATGAAAAGATCAAAGCGCATACTTCCGACACTACCTGGCCGAAAGATTTCATTGAGAGGACAGCAGGTTGTTTTGCGGGTTTTCTGCTGGTTCGTGAGGATCAGGGTGTACTATAAGGGGATTTTCAAGAGTGCCAGATTTATGTCTGGAAGATTGGGAGTGATCTGAATTCTGGAAATCTTTCTGAACTGCTGTAAATCGTGGTACGGTTTTACTCATTAATCACCGAAAAGGTACAGCACGGGTAACCGTGTGTCGTAAAAACTATTCAAATGGTCTCAACTGATATTTAAAGCTTGCTAAGGAAAGGTGCGCACATGCAATTTACGGCTGTTTATCAAAAAGTTGCCGAAGGATATATAGCGTTCATTGAAGAATTGCCTGGTGCCAACACTCAGGGAAAGACACTTGTTGAGGCTCGTGTTAATTTGGCTGAGGCTGTTGAGATGATTATGGAAGCAAACCGTTGTCTTGCAGAAGAGCGCATCAAGGGAATGGATATTATCAGGGAACCCTTTTTGTTGGCAGCATGAAAAGGATCGATCTTGTGCGGCATTTGATGTCTCATGGCTGTGAATTGTTTCGGGAAGGCGGTAGCCATTCTGTTTACATAAACCGTGAAACGCAGCGTTCGTCAGCAGTACCGCGACACCGTGAAATAAACGATTTTCTGGCAAAAAAGATTTGCCGTGATCTGTAGGTTCCAGAACCATAGAACTATTTCAGTCTAGGTTCTTACACTATTGTTTTAGATCCCTGTAGGGGCGTTTGATGGTAGTCGTGGGATTTATCCCACGGATCAAAATATCGGATATCATTCGTCACGTACATGACGATGTGAAATGGATCTTGTCAAAGAATCTGTGATGTAGCGTAACCGCGATTGAATATCCCGCACCACGACCCACTCTCGTTTGATCAACATCAGAACCCTTGACTTAATGAAGCATTGGGCGTAACAATTTCTAGCAGGATCATCACATTCACCGAAAAGGCACAGCACGGGTAACCGTGTGTCGCAAAACTACCATCCCACCCATTTAAGTGAGGGCCGGGGATAGAGGGGTTGTCGAAGTGAAACAGCAGCACATCACATCTCATATACCGCTTGACATTAGCAGGGCAGGAGTTACGTTTCCTCAACGCCTCAACGCCTCAACGCCTCAACGCCTCAACGCCTCAACGCCTCAACGCCTCAACGCCTCAACGCCTCAACGCCTTACAATTCCGTAATTTTTTCCGTAGGGGCGAATCTGGTGTTCGCCCGGATGATGCAGCAGGACAGAAAAACCGGGCGATCACAAGGATCGCCCTTACATGTACAACCAACGCCAGTTTCCCGGTTCATTGCCTGGGAGATTGGCGTTTTTGCGTTTAGGACAACCATATTGTAACGCCTCAACTTTACAGACTTCGCAGTCATTTTATAGGGAAAAGGAGCTAACAAGATGATGGAACTTGATAAACTAAAACTGAAAAAATTTGAATGTGCAGTCGAACTTCTTGATGCAAGTAAATATCTGGAGGTCCGGAGGCTCTATCCACTCGGCGATACCCCTGAATTCAGGCGTATTTACTCAAATTATTATCATCTTAATGTCGCGCACCCTTCCGCCCAGTTTATCGATCGCTATTTCGATCTTCTTTTTTCAACAGAAATTGAATCTATGCAGGCACCTTATTCACAGATTCTCGAGGAACTTAGAGAATTTCCCAGCCAAAACGGGAATAGATCGCTCCAATTCTCATTTGTTTCAAAGTTGATGGCGACTCGTGACGAGCGCAAACCGGTTTACGACAAACATGTCAGAACGTTTTTCGGTTTGAGTAGTCTGTCGTATGGCGATGATGATTCAAGGATTTCAAAGTTTACCCACCAATTGAATACGTTGAGTGCAACCTACAATGCGTGGGAGCAGGACCGAAATTTTAAAAAAATATTGGCAAAAGTGAGGGAAAAAATACCGGCTCTGAATGGTTGCCCGGCAACGAGGATTGCTGATCTGCTTGTATATACGGTGGGCAAGCATCACCTTAATAATAGCGGGGGGGCGGCCTGATGAAACGCGCCATATACATTTTTGCTTCGTTATCACTAATGTTTTTATCTTTTGGTTCACCGTCCCACGCAATCCCACCAGCCCGAATCCCCGCCACCGGCCAAACCTCCTGCTACGACTCAGAAGGCACGACCATTCCCTGCGCCGGCACCGGGCAGGATGGCGAGACCCAAATCGGTGTTGCCTGGCCGGTTCCGCGTTTTACCGACAACGGTAACGGCACGGTCACCGACAATCTGACCGGGCTGATCTGGCTGAAAAATGCCGACTGTTTTGGACCCCAGGTTTGGACAACTGCACTCTCTTCAGCCGGTTCGCTGGCATCCGGGCAATGTGGCCTTTCCGACGGCTCCACTGTCGGTCAATGGCGGTTGCCCAATGTCAATGAACTGGAAAGCCTGATTGATGAGCGGCACCCAAACCCAATGCTTCCACCCGGTCATCCTTTTACCGCTGACCGTTTTGTTGTGTTTTGGTCGTCCAGCGCCATCACCGGCAACGCCTGGGCCTGGATGGTGTTCCTGGATCGCGATGGCACGACCTTCGCCGACATTAGAAGCACCTGCTCTGTATGGCCTGTTCGCGCGGGACAGTAGTAAATTTTATTATTGTCATTAACCAGTGTTTTGTCTGAAACGGAAGGCGGAATCAGAGTACGGCTCGCTATGATAACCTGCCCATATATTGCAGCACGATAAAGCTTGTGGATCATGTGGAAATCATTGTTCGAGGGGGGCACTTTCGGAAGAAGCGTCAATCATCCGCTGGCGATCAAGGCCCTCTTTAACAAAGGGGGATTCAGGAATTTGCTTTGAGCCAGAAAATCAAATCCCCCTGCCCCCTTCTCAAAGGGGAGAGCACCTAGTGAAAAATTGGCGCTAATGATGAAAACTATTGATGGCCTGAAATGGAGGCGCCATGAAAAACATTATTGCAGCACTTATTCTTGTTTCAGCACTGTTACTGAACTTAACCGCATTCGCGGGAACTATCCAGCTTCCCGAAACTGGACTGACTACCTGCTACGATACTGGTGGTTCAGTTGTCACCTGCGCCGGCAGCGGACAGGATGGCGAATTGCGGATGGGGGTGGCCTGGCCCTCGCCCCGTTTCGTCGACAATGGTGACCAGACCGTGAGCGACAACCTGACCGGGTTGGTCTGGAGCAAGGACGCCAACCCGGCCGCATCTGCAAAAAACTGGCAGGGAGCGCTGGATTACATCAAAACTCTCAATAGTGCCAATTACCGGGGATATGACGACTGGCGGCTGCCCAACCGCAAAGAGTTGTTGAGCCTGATCAATCACGGCCAGGTCGATAACGCCAGTTGGCTGAACAGCCAAGGCTTTAGTGGCGTCCTCTCGAGTAAATATTGGTCGTCCAGCAGTTCAGCAAACAATGTCAACCTCTTCGCCTGGTTCGTGAATATGGGCAGCGGTGGCCGAGGCAGCTACTATAAGTCTGGCAACTTCTATGTATGGCCCGTTCGCGCGGGACAGTTTTGGGTATTTGGCTCTTTGACTATTTCTGCTATGCCTAAATTTGCTCCATATACAGACGGGAAAGTTTCTGCTGCGCATCAGGTTGAAATAAATAACGATGGCAATTCTACTATAGCAATCTCATCCATATCGGTTTCCGGCGTTAATGCCGCAGATTTTACAGTAACAACTGGTGGAAACTCACCTTGCAGCAGTTTAAATCCCACCCTTGCATCCAATACTCGCTGTACCATACTTCTAAATGCCATTTATGCAACAGCGGGAAGCAAAAACGCCAATCTGACCATTACTACAAATGGGGTCGGTAATAATATTCCAATTTCATCGACCGTTCTATCCTCCCCGCCTGAAATAACAAGCTTCACCATACCTGGCGCCAGCACAAACCTTACAATTCCAATATCCACCTTTACCTCAACCGACAACGTAGGAGTAACCGGCTACTGCCTGTCCGAAACAAACGATGCATCGGGCTGCACATGGTCCACCACAGCACCATCCAGCTATACCTTCAGCGGAATTCTGGTAGCTGTACCCACCGCAAAAACTATCTACGCCTTTGCTAAAGACTTGGCTGGTAACGTGTCTGCCAGTAAATCGGCGAGCACCACGATAACGATTCCGGATACCACGGCACCCACTATTGATGTTTTAACCTTGCCGGCTACCAGCACCACCCTTGATGTACCCGTCACGGCTTTTACGGCAACCGACAATGTGAAAGTCACCGGCTACTGTCTGACAGAGGCCGTCAGCAGTGCTGGCTGCAGTTGGAAAACAACCGTCCCGACAAGTTACACCTTCTCAAGTAGCGGAGGCAAAACCCTCTATTCTTTTGCTAAAGACGCCGTTGGCAACATATCTGCCAGAGTCAGTGCCACAATTGCAATTGAAACAATAAAGCCAACCATTTCAGCATTCACCATTCCGGCCGCAAGTTCAACCACGACTGTACCCATAACTACCCTCACCGCCACCGACAATGTTGGTGTGTCTGGCTATTGTCTGTCCGAAACAAGCGATTCATCAGGCTGCACATGGAGCACCACTGTGCCCACCAGCTACACGTTTACATCTATCGGTAGCAAAACCCTCTACGCCTGGGCCAAAGACGCTGCTGGTAACATATCTGCAAGCGCCAGTGCAACAAGCACTGTTGATACGAAACCAACCATAACTGTTTTTAGTATTCCGACTGCCGCTACATCACTAACACTACCCATAACCACCTTCACTGCTACCGATAACATCGGTGTTACCGGCTACTGTCTGAAAGAGACAAACGATCCAACCGGCTGCAGTTGGATGTCAACAGCACCCGTCAACTACACATTCAGTAGCAGCGGCAGTAAAACACTCTATGCCTGGGTAAAAGATACCGCAGGAAACATTTCAACAGCAGTCAGTGCAACAAGCGATGTTGCAACAACTCCGACGGTTACTGCCTTTGCCATTCCAGCAACCAGTCAAGCATTGAGTGTGCCCATAACTGCCTTTACAGCCTTTGATAACCTGGCCGTCAACGGCTACAAAATCACCGAAAGCTCAACACCACCTCTTGCAAGCGACACTGACTGGAGTTCTGTAGCACCTGCCAGTTATACCTTTGTTACCAACGGCAGCAAAACCCTTTACGCCTGGGCCAAAGATGCCGCCGGAAATATATCGCTGCCGGCAACGGCCAGCGTTGTTGTTGACACGATAAAACCGACAATATCCGCTTTTACACTCCCACTTCATTCCAGTAGTCTGGTGACGATATCCAACTTTACAGCGAGTGACGATCTGTCGGGAGTGGGTGCCTATCTGTTAACTACCAGCGCCACAATACCAATGCCCACAGACCCCGGTTGGAGCACCGCCGTGCCCACCAGCTACACCTTTGCCTCTACCGGTAGCAAAACACTCTACGCCTGGGCCAAAGACGCCGTTGGCAATATATCCACATCTGCCAGCGCATCGGTGACAATTGAATGCTTAATAACCGCAACCAGTGATGCCAATGGAACGATCACTTTGCCGGGTGAATCTTACTACTCGTGCGATCTGAACCGCCTCTACAAAATTGCTCCCAAACCGGGTTTTCGTATAGCCGATGTCAAGGTTGACGGCCTGTCTGTCGGCAAGATATCGAACTACCTTTTTACCAGTATGGCTACCCTCGGCAGTCACACCATCGACGCCACATTTGAACCCGATCCCTTTGCCAACTGGCACCAGATCGCACCCGGTTATATCCACACCCTGGCGGTTCGGGCAGACGGAACCATGTGGGCCTGGGGCAACAACAGCGGCAATCAGCTGGGTGACGGCACCACAAACCCCCGCTACAACCCGATCAGAGTGACGGCCTACACCGACTGGCAAGCGGTTGCCGCTGGCCCCTACCATTCTCTTGCGCGACGTTCCAACGGCAACCTTTATGGCTGGGGTGACAACACCAGCGGGCAACTGGGAACATCCGGCAGCACCTTGCCGGTACTGATCGACAGTAACACGGACTGGCAGGAACTGGCTGCGGCCGGTACCGTTGGGCCAACTATCCCGCAGAGCAGTTCCTATAGCTATGCCCGGCAAACTGCCGGAAGCTTCAAGCAGATGGGCGCTTCTCCCAGCGGCAGTCTGTCTGCCGCCGCATTAACCGGCTGGGTCACACTGACATCCGGTATCAGTCATGCCGCCGCCATCCGGGCCGATGGCACCCTCTGGAGCTGGGGTCTTAACACCAAAGGACAGTTGGGTGATTCCAGCATCACTGCCCGCAGCACACCGGTGCAAACCGGCAGCGCTAACAACTGGGTCCAGGTGGCGGCCGGAACTGCCCATACGGTCGGATTGCAGTATAACGGCACACTCTGGACCTGGGGAGACAACAGCTCGGGGCAATTGGGCACAGACCAGATACCCAGTTATAGCGCTTCACCGGTTCAGATCGGTAGTGGTCAGAGCTGGAAAGCGATTGCCGCCGGTGACTACCACACCCTGGCGCTTCGCTCCGATGGCACGATCTGGGCCTTTGGCAACAACAGCAGCGGGCAACTGGGAGATGGAAGTGGAGCTACCACCAACTTCCCCGTGCAGGTGGGTACCGACAGCGATTGGAAGAGTATCAGCGCCCACGGCAATCTTTCCTATGGCATCAAGAACAACAACACCCTTTATGTCTGGGGCGCCAATAGCAAGGGACAGCTGGGTGACACAACGACAATCGACAAACTTTCACCGGTGCTGGTTGGCACCAATACCAACTCATTTGTCATTGCCGCCACCTCATCCAATGGCGGCAGCATATCACCATCCGGCGCTATCACCGCTGCGGCAGGCACCAGCAAGACGTTCTCCATCGCCCCGCTGGTCGGGTGGCATATCAGCGATGTCATCGTGGATGGCGTATCCAAAGGAGCAATCACCAGCCACACTTTCAACAGCATCATCGATCGCCACACCATCGCGGCCGTTTTTGCACAGAATGCGACCGTCAACCACATCATCACCTCTGGAGCCGGCATCGGTGCTTCCATATCGCCTAACGGCACCGTTGTTGTGGCAGACGGCACCAGCCAGCTTTTCAGCATCTCCCCCCAAGCGAACTACCAAATCAGCGATGTTGTTGTCGATGGCATTTCCCAGGGGCCGCAGACTACGTACACCTTCAGCAATGTAAAGGGCAATCACACTATCCAGGTATCCGCCAGTATGATTGACACGACCGTGCCAACCGGCAGCATCAGCATCAACGCCGGGGCACTGGCTACCACCAACAATGTGGTCAGCCTGACACTCTCGGCTACCGATGCCGGCGGCAATCTTTACCAGAGACGTTTCTCACTGGACAATGTCAGTTGGAGCAGCTGGGAAGCCTATTCCACCAGCCGAAGCTATACCTTGCCGGCTGGTGATGGAACAAAAAATCTGTATGTTCAATATCGCGACACGGCAGGCAACATCTCGATCGCTTATCGGGGAACGATCATCCTGGACACCCTTTCCCCAACCGGCAGCGTATCCCTGAACAGTGGCGACGGCAGCACAAATCTTCTGGCCATGACCGCAAGCTTGAATGCCAGCGATGGAGGCAGTGGTGTCACCCAGATGCAGCTTTCATGGGATAATGTTACCTGGCTGCCGTGGGAAGCATATTCGTCCAGCAAGATTGTGACAGCCAGTGGAGCAAGCGGCACCAAAACACTCTACGTCAGATTTAAGGACCTGGCTGGTAATGTGTCAATTGTCAGCAACGACAGTATCATTTTTACTCCCTTGTTTTCTCTCAACCTGACCGTTTCAGGTGATGGTACGGTTAACAGTGATCCTTCCGGGTTTTCCTGCGGCAGCACTACCTGCACAACCTCCTACCCCAGTGGCACAGGCCTCATACTTATGGCGACAACCGGAACAAACTTCATCTTTAACGGCTGGAGCGGAGCCTGCAGCGGTACGGGTAACTGCCTGCTGACGATCAACGGTGTTACCTCCGTCACCGCCACCTTCACCGAGGCCGACAAGGCCAGGATCGGCACGGTTCCCTACGCAAGCCTGACGGCAGCCTTTGCCAAGGCGGCCAGCGGCCAGATCAAGGCGCGGGCGATTGAATTTATCGAGTCATTGAGTGTCGCGCTGCCGACGATCTTCAAAGGGGGCTGGAATGCCGAGTTTGGCAGCAACAGCGGGAGTTTCACGACTCTGAAAGGGACGTTGACGATCAGGACCGGGAGTCTGACGGTGGAGGGGTTGGTGATCAGGTAGGTTCCGGCTCCATCCGGCCGGCAATCAAGCTGCAGGTATGCAATAACATCAAAAGCCGTCCCGATGCCGGGGCGGCTTTTGATGTTTCACTGAAATTCTGAATCACAGCTCGCGGCGCGGCCGCTCAATGTAGCCTGGGTGGCGTGTTTCAACCGATTACGTACGACTTTCATTCCGTCGAATATGGACTGGGCAATTTCTTCAGGAAATGATGATGGCAACATTCCCTGCACATCTTCAATGACAAAATCCATCTTCTCAAGCAACTCCTTGATAATGGACTCCATCTCATCCACCGGAAACCCGCAGACACGTGCTGTAGACAGCCAATGACGAAGTTGTATTTTTTCCCACTGGTAATGCGTGCTTTTTCCCCTGACAGCCATTGCCATCTTCATCTTCTGCGATTCAACCTGTCTCTTTGCTACCAGAGGATAGGCAGACATGACATCATAGATGGGAGCAAGCTGAAAGCTGCCGCCGGGCAGCAGGAAGATGCTGAAGTTTTTTGCATGACCATCAATAGCGCCGAGTAACCAGAACAACACCTGGGTTTTGAGAAACAAGCTCCGATCCGCCAGTGCATAGGCCGATCCCAGAAGCAGGGTCATGATGCGCTCAACTCCCGGGCCGCCATCGCTTTCATATTTCAAGGCTGATGATATGTTCAGCGCCTGGCACAGATCTTCCTGCGGCAAACGGATCAACCAGGAACGATCATCGGCCCACCTGCGATCAAATCTCTCCACCACCAGAACTTTTACGTCCTCAAACGTTGCTATCTCAGCATTTGCAACCGGAATGCCGTAGGCTTTCAGGATCAGATGGCACAACCATTCGTTTTCCACGCTGTCCGTTAGATCCATACCACTATGAGCAATCTTGCCGATGGGGAGTTTGAATATGTGACTGGTCGGGGTGACACCCAGGGGACGGTGCCATCGGTCATTCAAGCGGAGCAGGGCCGTTTTTTCCTGAGCACCGGCAATTGAGATGCGGAAGTCGTCATCACCTTTCATGCCGAGCGGCATGGTGGCGTAGTTGCGTAGCACCTCTGCGACTTGCGTATCGGTGAGTTCCACGGTGTCAATGCGGCGCACATCAATGGCGGCTGCATCTTCCGGAAGTAGTTGCAGTGCCCCGACGCAATCACGACCAACATGCCAGAGAAGATCAAAGCAGCGATTGCTCTTTGCCCCGAATCGAGCCTGAATGCGATTGCGTATCGGTTGGCTGTCCGGCAGCAGGTTGTCGAAGAAGTTCTCGACCACGGTGCCGATGTAAACCTTGTGGCTGAGGGGCATGGAAAGTGATAGTGGTCGCCCCAATTCAGAATGCAGCCATTCATCACCGTACTCAAAACGAAGCTGGCCGACAGCGGTCCGGGTCAGGCATCCTACGTTTTGACCGTTCATAAAGAGGTGAAGATCTGCTGTAATCCGTGGCCGTCCCATTACCAATTATCACCAGTGCTTTCTATGGCAGGTTTCTGACGAGGCTGAATATTCAGTTCAAGGTCAAGGGCGGCGAGGAGGCGAAAAAGCGTGTTCAGTTCTGTTCCCGGATTTCCTTTTTCTATTTTGGAAATAGTGTGTTGTTCCATGCCTACTGAATGCCCGACAGCTTTCTGCGACATACCCTTGTTCTTGCGTTCTGCCCGCAATGCCTGGCCCAGGGTTTCTGGAGAGCTGATTTTCTGAATCATTTCTGGCTCCTGCTACAACTCGGGAATAGCAACCTTCCTGAACAAAAATATACCCTGAAAGACATAATGTCAAAATATATTCGTAACGACATAATCAGTGTTCATGTCCTAACGAATATAGAGTTTGCTTACTGCTGAAAGCGGATAGATTTTTAAAAACTTTTTTCAGGATCAACCGCCTGTCAGGTCGTTGCCGGATTTTTCCGTAACAGCAGCCTGGCGGTCGGCATCTCTCCGCTTTCGCTTTCCTCCGCAAAAAGTACCTCGCCATCGTATTTTTCAAACAGCCTGACCAGTTCTCCCCGGCCCAGCAGGTAGGCCGGATTGTGGCTCTCCAGCAGCTGCGGCGATTCCATAATAGTGTCGAACAGCAGCACTCCGCCCGGATTGAGCGCCCGCACCTGTTGCGGGATTAATTTCCGCAGCAGGAAATTGAAATTAAGGATCAGGTCGTAGCGTTCGCCTATTTCGTAATCGTCAAGATCAACCCGCAGAAAATCTACCGTAACGCCTTCCATGCCGGCCCTGGCGGCCGCCTTTGCCAGCCCGACCTCCGAAATGTCCAGGCCGGTCACCCGGTAACCGTTCTTTGCCAGAAATATGCTGTTTCTGCCTTCGCCGCAGGCCACATCCAGGGCCTTGTTTCCCGGCGTCAGCCGCCTGATCCTGCTGATCTGATCGGCCAGAAAGGGAGAGGGGCGGTTTCCCAGATAGGAATCCTGCGACTCGAAACGCTTGTTCCACTTGATTCTATCCTTCTCCATGCTTGCTCCGTTTTCGTTTGCATTGTTGCAAAAATGCAAAAAACATCCCTTTGCAATTGTGCAAAACAGGTTTGTGTTGTTCTAACTGTCCAATATCACACGATATTAACCGTATTTAAGTAAAGCTGATTTAAGCTTGACCGCACTTCCGGTTGCATCGCTCTTTGTTTGCAATTTGCATGATTGCAAAAAAGCAGAATTGCGTTTCGAAGGGTTATGATCTCTAACTAGCTTGAATTACATGGTATTTAAGACTGTGTTCTGCTTTGGCACGGCACGTGCTGTATACAACAGCAAGAGCTTCAATGCGAGGAGAATATGGGAAAAACCAACGTCTGTCCATTCTACGGCAAAAACGATGATTACTGCGACGTTGGTTGCGGATATATCTCGCCGCACGATGTGAACATGATCATCAGATACTGCAGCGGCCGCCACAAGGAATGCGTCAAATATATGGAGTTGGCGGACCGCTTTCCAAACGAGCTGACAAACCTGGTAACAAGCTGATTCATACACGAACATTCACGAAAGGAGAAGACAATGCTGTATCACCTGACACTTTGCTTCAATCAGTTTCACGCTGTCCTGGCACTTACCGTAACCACATTGTTTGTACTCATTCTAATTGCAAAGGAGAAAATCGATGAGCGAAAGAGAGCTTGAACTGCAGGCAAGGATTGAATACCTCGAGCGGCACACCTGGCGCAACAGCGCTATCTTGAGGTCAGTCGCAATGGTGGCCTTTACGGCCCTGATCGGAATCGTGGTCGCATCGGGCGTTGTCGGCGGCGGTCGCGGAAGCCACTGGTCCGGCCCGGCCTGGAATACGATGTGGCTGTATGGCCTGTTTGCCGCCAATGCGGTTTCGATGTTCTGGACAACTCATAAGGAATAGGGGGAACCTAAAATGCCAATGAAAATATCCAATGCCATTCTATTGCTGGTTGTCTGCATCGTCTGTGCGGCATTCAGCATGCAGATTTTTGCCGGACTCGACGAGATGATGGGCGACCAGTACTGGGTTGTGGACACCACCCAGGGTGATCATGGCTGGTACGCCATGGGTCTTTTGCCGCATGTCAAGAAGATGCCCAAGGAAGAAGCCAAACTGCTTAACACGGACGCCGACCTCAATAACGATGTCGTCATCTACGCCCAAAGCGGCGACTTCGCCGGAAAATCGGTGTATGGCATCTGCTTCGGCATTCCGCTGATCATGTACCTGATCTGGTTCGCCTTCATCATCGGCTTTCCCGACAAGGTCGACCCCTATCTGCTGCCGCGCAAGATATTTACAATCGCCGTTATCATCGGTTGTTCCGTTGTCGCCAATCTGTTCCTGATGCGTATCGCCGGCGACTTCGCCCGTGATCCCATGTCCCGTATCGCCAATCTGGCCGGCAACCACGCTTCGCTTTTGTTCCACAACGCCGGTATCTGGTTCGCAATCCTCTTTTCCGCCCTTGGCACCCACAACCATTCCTACAATGAAGTTCAGGCCCCCGACAGCCGTCAATGGCATTCCCAGGCAAACGAGAAATTCAACTGGATGTTCTGTCTGCTGGGTATCGTAACAGTTCTGGAAGTCGTGCTGGTCAAGAACAAGCTGGCCCTGCCGGATGCCGCTGTTGATTACTCGGTCTGGATTATCTGGGTTGTCATATTCATGCGTATGTACGGCTTCTCCCCGAAATACTGGGTCAAGCGTCCGACCGGTATCGCCATCATGGTGGTTGGAACCCTGCTGACCCTGCCGGCCTTCTATATGCTGGAGCGCGTGACCGGAACCCTGGGCGCCGGATTCGCTTCTCCGATCCTGGCCAAGGCTTTGGGTGCTGAAAACCAGAATGTGGGATTGTCACTGATGATTTCGATCTACCTCGTCTTCTGGATGGAATTCGCCGCCGCCATCCGCATGAACGGCCCGCTTAAAAAAGCCGTTTCCAAACAATCTTAGGTCAGGGGGAAACGGACATGACTGATACGATCAAGAATAGAGGCTGGCAGGTAGTTATCGCCGGCACCGGCATCAACCTGGCACTGGGAGTTCTGTACGCCTGGAGTATCTTCAAGGGAGCCATCAAGGCTTCGATCGAAACTGGCGGCCCGGGCGCGTTCAACTGGGATCTGGCATCGATCAACGATCCTTACGCAGTCTGCTGTCTGACCTTTGCTTTTGCCATGATCCTGGCCGGCAAGTGCCAAGACAAGATCGGTCCGGCAAAAACCGCTCTGATCGGCGGTGTGCTGGTGGGTACCGGATTCGGTCTGCTGGGTTTCTCGTCCAGTTATATGGCCTGGGTGATCGGTTTCGGCATCTTGGGGGGCGCCGGTTTCGGTTTCGGTTACTCGGCCGCCACTCCTCCGGCCCTGAAATGGTTTTCGCCATCCAAAACCGGCCTGATCGCCGGGATCGTGGTGGGCGGTTTCGGCCTGGCTCCGGTGTATATCGCACCGCTCTCCTCCTGGCTTCTGGGTAAATTCGGTATTCAGACTTCCATGCTGATCCTGGCGGCCGGTTTTGCGGTGATCGTCTGCGGACTGTCATTCTTCGTGGTCAATCCTCCGGCCGGTTATGCTCCGCCCGAACCCGCCAATCCCGGTCCGGTGGCCGCTCTGAATGCCGCCAAGCCCAAAATCAACGCGGCTGCCAGTGAGATGCTGCGCTCCTACAAGTTCTATGTGCTCTGGCTGACCTATTTCATCGGCGCCGGCGCCGGTCTGATGGTAATCGGCAGCGTGGCCGGACTGGCCAAGAAGAGTATGGGGTCCATGGCGTTTGTAGCGGTTGCCATCATGGCGGTCGGTAATGCCGCCGGCCGTGTTGTGGCCGGTGTCATGTCCGACAAGATCGGCCGGCGCGCCACCCTGTTCATCATGCTGGCCTTCCAGGCGGTGCTGATGTTTGTCGCCATGCCGGTTATCGCCACCAACAATGCAGTTCTGCTGGTTGTTCTGGCAACCTTCATCGGTTTCAACTACGGTTCCAATCTGGCTCTGTTCCCCTCCTTCTCGAAGGATTACTGGGGAGTCAAGAACTACGGCATCAATTACGGCATTCTCTTCACTGCCTGGGGTGTGGGCGGTTTCGCGATGGGCAAGGTTTCCGAGATGCTGAACGCCCAGCCGGGCGGTATGTCCAAGTCCTTCATGCTCTCCGGCGCCCTGCTGGCGGCCGGTGCTGCTCTGACGATTTTCCTGGCCGAACTGAAACCGGCTACGGAAGGTCAGGAAGAACCCTCCCAATGGAAAGAATTCTGGGCCGAATTCATGCTGGGCGCCAAGGTGTTTGCCGGGTATGAGCAGGCGCAGATTCGTATTCCGCGGGAAGCTACCGTTAATCGCTGACACATCGGCACTGTTTTCTGTCAATAAATCGAAAGCCCCGGGAGAAACCTCCCGGGGCTTTCGGTTTTGGAGGGTATCACTCGGATTGTATGACTCAACAGGTGGGTGATTTGGACTTTGCTCCCCGACCGGTTTAGGTCTATAAGATTCTTACCAGATTGTGGCGGCCTGGCTGCATTTCCGCCGGTGGTTAACCATAAGAATTGTAGGGGCGACCGGGATTCAGTGTTTACTTAACAATGCACCATGTTCGGGCTGGAGGGTTTAAGGTATGCAAAAAAAGCGGGTGGTTATCGTCGGGATGGGTTTTGGCGGTCTGAATGCAGCCAAAGCTCTGGAAGGGCACGGTTTTGATCTTTTGATGATTGACCGCAATAATTATCATCTTTTTCAGCCTTTGCTGTATCAGGTTGCCACCGCCGGACTGGAGCAGGAGGCGATCGCCTATCCCTTGCGCGCCATTTCCCGCGGCTGGCAAGATGCGGAATTCCTGCTGACAGAAATCGTCGGGGTCGATCTGGAAAGTAAATGCCTGCGGAGCGCCGCCGGTGAAATTTTTTACGATTATCTGATCGTTGCCGCCGGCAGCCGGACCAATTTCTTCGGGATGAAAGACGTTGAACGCCACGCTTTCGATCTCAAACGCCTGGATCAGGCCGAAGATCTGCGCAACCAGATACTGCTGCTGTTTGAAAGGGCGTCCCGGGAGTCTGACCCGCTGCGCCGATCGGCCTTGCTGACGTTTGTGATCGTGGGTGGTGGCCCGACCGGAGTGGAGTTTGCCGGGGCGCTGCGGGAATTGATCGTACACGTTCTTTCCAAGGATCATCCCCGTATATCGCCGGACGAAACCAGAATCGTGCTGGTTGAGGCGGCCGGGTCGCTTCTGACCGCCATGCCCCCCGACCTCCGCGAATATGCCTGCGCAAAGCTGCGTGCCATGGGGGTGGAAGTCCTGCTTGAAACCAGAGTCGTCGGCGCCAGCGCCGAAACGGTTGAGCTGCATGACGGAACGACCATCGCTTCCCCGACCCTGTTCTGGTCGGCCGGTGTGGCCGCAGCACCTCTGGCCGAAGGATTTTCCGGGGTGGAGCGGGGCGCGGGCGGACGGATCGTTGTCCAGCCGGATTTAAGCATCAAGGGACATCCGGAGGTGTTTGTAATCGGAGATCTGGCCTGTTGCCTGCAGGACGGGGCTCCCTTGCCGATGATGGCGCCGGTGGCCAGTCAGCAGGGGAGTCATGCCGCCCGTGCCATACTGGCCCGCCAAGCCGGAGAACAACCGCCTCCCTTTCGCTATTTCGACAAGGGGGCCATGGCGACCATCGGCCGGAGTTCGGCCGTGGCGGTCACCGGACGTCTCAAGTTTCGCGGTTTCCCGGCCTGGCTGGTCTGGCTGGTGCTGCATCTGTTTTACCTGATCGGGTTTCGCAACCGTCTGATGGTGGTGATGAACTGGGCCTATTACTACTTCTTCCATGAACGCCAGGTACGGTTGATCACTGCCGGCAAACGCAGGGCAGAACCATAATTGCAGCGACTTGACTATACAGGTTGTGCCGTAACAATGCCGTTCCTGTACAGCTTGACTTTTGTACGGCATGTCTCGTATTGTTGACCAGTTAATCTGCCAGCGTATCCAAAGATCGGAGTAACTATGTTCAATGGCATCAAAGGTTTTGTACTTCTTCTGTTTTTGGGTGTCTGTCTGCCGTTGTCTGTTCGTGCGGAAACCGAAAGCAGGGTCGTGGCTGTCGTGAACGGGGTCAATCTTTCCAAGGCCGATCTTGATCAGGAAATAGGAATCATCATGCCCATGAACAGGTCTTTTCATGGCAATATTTCGGCTGAAAAAATGGATAAGATCCGGGCCGAGGCGATGAAAAATCTGGTTGATTCGGAATTGAGAGCCCAGGATGCCACTGCTAAAGGACTGAAAATACCCTCGTCAGTCGTCAGCGAAGAGATCAGCACCATGGCCAAGCGCTTCAAGACCAGAGATGATTTCGTTGCCGCCTACAAGGCTTCCGGTTTTAGCGAAAAAACGTTGGCCAGAATTA
This sequence comes from Deltaproteobacteria bacterium, assembly GCA_021850095.1. GTDB lineage: Bacteria > Desulfobacterota > Desulfuromonadia > Geobacterales > Pseudopelobacteraceae > JACRCG01. Next base: position 45,802 of record JAJZRX010000010.1, on the reverse strand, counting down.
CCGAACGCCGCTTACTGGCCGAGAAGATCAGGCTGGCTGAAGTTGACGGGAAAGTCACGGTCACACCCGAAAAAGTCAAGCATCATTACACGGAGAATGTTTCCCGATACAGCAAACCAGAGGAGTTCAGAGCCAGCCATATTCTGGTGAAGGTTGATCCGGCATCAACCTCCGAGCAGCGCCAGGCGCTCCGTTTGAAAGCTGAAGCGCTCCTGAAGAGGCTCAATGCTGGTGAAAAGTTCGAGGAGCTGGCGCTGAATGAATCCGATGATCTCTCGAGAATCAAGGGGGGCGATCTGGGCTATTTCCATGCGGGCCAGGCCGTTGCCGAATTTGAAGAAGCCCTGCTCAAGATGAAGGTTGGAGAGACCAGTAAGGTTGTCGAAAGCCTCTACGGTTACCATATCATCCGTCTGGCAGAGCGCCGTGCGCCGCGCCAGATCCCGTTTGATGAGATTCAGGATAAAATCAGGAAAGATTTGGTGGAGTCCGAAAAAAAACAGCTGCTGGAATCCTGGATGAAGGGATTGTATAGCACAGCCAAAATATCCTATCCCGGAGACAAGTAGATCTTGAAAGCTATCGTGGTCATTCCGACCTACAACGAGAAGGACAATGTCGCCCGACTTGCCAGCGCCGTTCTTGCCCAGCACCCGGATATCAGCATTCTTTTCGTGGACGACAACTCACCCGACGGCACCGGAAAAATTATTGACAGCCTGGTTGCCGACCATGATCGTATACATGTTTTGCACCGGTCCGGAAAACTTGGCCTGGGGTCTGCATATCGTGAAGGGTTCAAAAGAGCGCTTTCTTTGGGCGCTGACTACATAATCGAGATGGATGCCGATTTTTCGCATGATCCCGAGGTGCTGCCGGTTTTTCTGGACGCCGCCCGGGAGAGTGATCTGGTGATCGGTTCCCGCTATCTCCATGGCGTCAGTGTCGTTAACTGGCCGATCAGAAGGCTGATTTTAAGCTATTTCGCGAGTGTCTACACCCGCTGGGTGACCGGGTTGCGGCTGATGGATTGCACCAGCGGCTTCAAGTGCTTTCGCCGGTCTGCTCTGGAATGCATCGATCTTGACAGGATCCGCTCCGACGGCTATTCCTTTCAGATTGAGATGAATTACCGCTGCATGGAAAAAGGACTGAAAATAACCGAAATTCCGATTATCTTCATCGATCGCCATGCCGGCAGCTCGAAAATGTCCCGCAAAATTGTTCGCGAGGCGGTTCTGATGGTCTGGAAGCTGCGTCTCGGATCGATTTTTTCAAAACTTTGGAGCAGGTGAAGCGCCCATGTCGCACGATATCTGGTCAATCGTTCTCCTCATCGGATTAATCGGCTGGATCGCCTCCAGTATCTTTTTGATGTTCCGGGCCTTTCCCGAAAAAGACGTTTTCAACCCGACTGCCGGTGTCCGCTGGGGCGCAGCGGTTGTGGTTTCATTTGTTGTCTGGATTATCGGACTGCTGAATGCCTGAACATTTCTCCCATAAGAGCGCTGCCCGGCTGGCGTTAGTGCTGGCGCTGCTGGTGCTGGTGGCGGTCTTTGCCGGAGGCTGCGCTCCGGTCAGGCTTGAAGACGCCGCCTGGCAGGACAAACGACTGGATATGGTCTGGCCGCAGCCGCCGGAAAGAGCCCGTATCAAACTGCTCAAGGTCATTCAGGGACCCAGGGATGTGCTGAGCGCCCCCTCCGGAACCGTGAACAGGATGTTTGACTTCATTGTCGGTGCCCGGGAAGATTATCTGGATTTTTTTACTCCCCAATGTATTGCCGCCGATGGAAACGGTCTGATTTATATTGCCGACCCTTCAGTTGGCCTGATTCATGCTTATAATCTGGCAAGCAAGGAAGTTAATTATATCTTTCAGGCTGGTGAAAAAAAGCTGATTCGACCGGTGGGGGTCGCTCTGGATGGCAAGGGGCATCTGTATGTGACCGATTCCCTGCTGGGATCGGTTTTCAAACTGCGCCTGGATGGCTCTCTGGTCGCGGAGCTGGACGGCAGGGGCAAGCTCAAGGGGCCGGCCGGTATCGCGCTGACCTCCAAAGGCGAAAAAGTCGTCGCCGACCTGCAGGCCAACAAGGTGTTCATCTTTGGCGCCGACGACACCCTGCAGCGCGAACTTCCCGGTTCCGACCTGGCCGATGGGCTGCGGATGCCGATTTACGTTGCGGTCGATGCGGCCGATAACATCTATGTGACCGATACGATGAACTTTACCGTCAGGGTTTTTGATTCTGCCGGTACCTATATCCGCAGCATCGGACGGATCGGCGACACTCCCGGCTCTTTTGCCCGTCCCAAGGGGGTAGCCGTGGATAGAGATCGGAACATCTATGTGATGGATTCCATCTTGAGCAACTTCCAGATTTTTAATCAGCAGGGGCAGTTACTGCTGTATGTGGGGCAGGAGGGTGCCCTGCCGGGCGAGATGATGCTTCCCAGCGGAATTTTTATCGACCAGAACGACCGGATTTATGTGTCGGATACGTTTAATCACCGGATCCAGATTTATCAGTATCTCAAAGAGGATACGTCAAAATGAGCCAGCGTTGGTTATCTCTTTTTTGTACATCTGCAGTCATTCTTGTTGTGGCCAGTGACCTCAATGCCCGGGGCCCGATGGTCTCGGAGTTGGGAAACAAGCACAACCTTTCCGCTCAAAACACCGGGGTATTCTATCGCGCCAAGGAAAATGTGGCTGGTTCAAACCCGGGTGGCCAGCAGATCTGTATCTTCTGTCACACTCCGCACAACTCTCAACCGCAGGGGCCGCTCTGGAACCGTAAGGATACAAAGGAAACCTTTGCCCGTTATTCCTCCAATACATTGAAAATCGGCACGATTGCAGCCTCCCAATACCGGGCTGATGGCGATGCCCAAGGACAGCCCAACGGTTCTTCGCGTCTCTGTCTCTCCTGCCATGACGGCGTCACCGGTCTGGGGGATGTGATCCGCAGCGGGCAACTGGGACAGATTCAGATGGAGGGGGGTAACAGCATCTCCACGAACAGAGTAACCTCTTTTAACCCCCAAACCAACAAGATGAAAGTCGGGCATCATCCGGTCTCTTTTGTGTATGCAACCGGCTTTAATTATAAAACGCAAAATGGAACCATCATTGGCTTGAACGGCGCATCATTCACCATTCCAAAGCAGAGTACCCAGCCGCTAATGGCCGAGAAAGTAAAACTGCAGGATTCCAAACGGGATGGCCGCGGCTGGATGCAGTGCACCACCTGTCATGATCCACACCAGAACATGGGCAACGAAGCGACAACGTACCCAGCTCCAGATATAGATCGCAAAATTACTCCATTTTGGGTATATAGCGGCGCCAGCGCCGTAGCGGGGCATGACGCGGTTTGTAACAGTTGCCATAAGGATACGGTTGAGCCGTTAGACGTCATGGATGCACCATACAACGTCGGTGGTTCGAATCCGCCCTGGCCAAGGTCAACGCCATGAACACTATCGGGAAGGTCAACACCATGATCATGCGCTTATTATCAAATACGCTTTGTTTGTGCATCATGCTTTGGGCTCTTTCCGCAGCTGCGGCACCGGTTGTACCATCCCACCTCAACAAAAATTATCTTCCCTACGGCTGCGGCAGCTGCCATGTCGGCATGGAGTTCAAGTATGGCGGCGGCGCCAACCGCTGTCTGCTCTGTCATGGTAAGCCGACCCAAGCTTCGGCCGGCTGGATGAGGGACCGCCAGCCGGTGGCTGACATATCCAAGGATTTCGCCAAAAACTACCGTCATCCGGTCTTTGACAAACCGGGCATTCACGATGCGCGAGAAGTTCTGCCTGAAATTAATCCCGCCGCGCCCCGGCACGCGGATTGCGTGGATTGCCACAGTCCCCATCATCTTGCTCCCGGCGCACCTTACAATGGAATCAAAGGCAAACGCCTGGGTAACTTCAACGCCCAGATCACCAAGGAATACGAGTTGTGTTACCGCTGCCATTCCGACAGCGCCAATCTGCCGCTCAAGTCTACCAACAAGCGGATTGAATTCGCCACCTCCAATCCGTCCTTTCATCCGGTCGAGGGGGAGGGGAAGAACCTGGCCGTTATCAGCCTGATGCGCCCCTACCGTGAAAAGAAGAGCTCACCCAGCGATATCTCGGTCATCACCTGCGGAGACTGCCATGGCAGCGATGATCCCAATGCGCCGCGCGGACCCCATGGCTCCAAATACCAGGGACTGCTGGTGGATAATTATGCCACCGGTGACAACCTGGTGGAGGGGAGTTTCACCTATGCCCTGTGCTATCGCTGCCACAAGCGCTCCAGCATACTGGCCAATGAAAGTTTTCCCGAGCATTCGCGTCATATCGTTGGCGAACGGAATTTCAAAGGGGGCGGGACATCCTGCCACACCTGCCATTCCTCCCATGGCAGCAGTGAAAACAGGTATCTGATCCGCTTCAATCGTGATTATGTTTCCGAGAGCTCCAGCGGAAAACTGAAGTTCGTCGAGAAGGGCACCTATACCTTCCACGGGGAATGCTGGTTGAGCTGCCACGGGGTTGATCATAATCCCAAGTCGTATTGAGGGCCGGCCATTATGAAATTATCCGCTCTGACTGCCGTTACAGCTCTGCTGTTGGGACTGCTTCTCTTCGCTGCGGTCTGCCACGCCGGTGATCCGGCTGCCCGGGCACAATATGGCAGCAGTCCCCATACGGACAGTGGCGACTGCAGCCTGTGTCACGTCGCTCCGCCTGAAAAACTGCGCAGCTGGTTCGCGTTCGCTTCCACCAAAAAGGAGATGAAGGGTGGCCCGGTCCAGGTCTGCCAGACATGCCACGGTTCCGGTTTTGGCCATGCCACCGGCAGCATGACGGCTATAAACCGCGCCAAATTGCCTCTGGCGGTCGATGGAACCATCACCTGTGCTACGACCTGTCACCAGATGCATATTCATACCGACGACCCTCAGCAGACCTTTTACCGTTTGCGATTGCCGGCCGATTCCCTGTGTCTCTCCTGCCACGACAAATAGCGGACAGCAGGCTGCGCTGCAGCCGGGTAAACAGGGGGCACTGACGGGAAGTCTGTGGTTTTTCTGTTTGATTCTCTTACCATATATGGTACTTAAACTAGATTATGCCACTTTACACCTGCAAACTCGGAGCGTCGGACGGCAAGATTCTTTACCGGGAATTCGAAGCTGCGGAAACCGATGTGCTGCGAAAGAGCCTTGAGGATCAAGGTTTTTTTGTCTTTGAGGTTAACAAGAAACCGTTTCAGTTTCTGTTTGACAAGGGCATCAAGCGGCGCAAGATCGATAACAAGGCCCTCCTGACCTTTAACCAGGAAATGCTGGTGCTGATCAAGGCCGGTATGCCGATCATGCAGGTTCTGGATGCGATTCTGGAACGGCATGATTCGGGCAAACTGTCGGAGGTTCTGCAGCAGGTGCGGGAAGATGTCAAGGGGGGCGCGGCCTTGTCGGCCGCCATGGAAAAGCATGGTCGGGCTTTTCCTTACCTTTATATAGCTTCCATCCGGGCCGGCGAGCGCACCGGAGACCTCCCTCGAACGATCCGGCGCTATATCCAGTATCTGAAACGGGTGGACGGCATCCGGAAAAAAGTCGTATCGGCGGTTTTTTACCCGTCCATACTGGTGGTCTTTGCCTGTCTGGCCATTACGCTGCTCCTGGTCTATGTCGTTCCCACCTTCAGTCAGGTGTATGCCGATTCGGGCTCCCAGCTGCCGGCTCTGACCCAGTTCCTGATCTCCTTCACATCGCTGCTGCGCCGTTACTTCCTCCTGGGGATTGCCGTTGCGGCCGGGCTGATCGCCGGTTTCAGAACCTGGAAAAATACGGAAGCCGGGCGTTATACCGTTGACCGCCTCAAGCTGACCCTGCCGGTTATCGGCGACGTGTTCACCAAGTACTCCGTGGCCGGTTTTTCCCGGACTCTGGCGACGGTGCTGGGGAGCGGCATCCCGATCATCGAATCATTGCGCATGTCGATCGGGACTCTGGATAACGTGTATATGGAAAAGCGCCTCTTTGAAGCGGTGCGCTTTATCGAGGAGGGGGGGCGGCTTTCGGTCGCACTGGAAAGAATCAATATCATGCCTCCCCTGGCGCTGCGGATGCTGGGCGTTGGAGAAACCACCGGTTCGCTGGAGGATATGCTGATCGACATCTCGGATTATCTGGAAGATGAGCTTGAAGAACGCATGCACATTCTGACCACGGCCATAGAGCCGGCTATCATGGTTGTCATGGGATTGATAATCGGTGTTATAATCGTGGCCATGTACCTCCCGATTTTCAAGATTGCCGGAACGGTAGGATAGGACGTCAATGCACACCTTCAGACGAAAAAATATAGGGAACATACTGCTGGAGTGGGGAAAGTTGACTCCCGAGCAACTGGCGGTGATTGTTGACAAGCTGGGTTCGACCCGTATGCGTTTCGGTGAGATTGCCGTTCATGAAGGCTATCTTTCGGAAGAGACTCTGGCTCTGGCCCTGGCGGAACAGTTCAATCTGGAATATGTGGATCTGCGCACCTTCAAGATGGATGAGGAACTGCTGAACTCGCTTCCGCCGGATGCCATCTACCGCTTCCGCTTTGTTCCGCTGGAAATGAATCCCCATGCGGTTGTGATCGCCGTATCCGATCCGACCGATGTGGTCAAGCTGGACGAGCTGGAGCTGCTGCTCGACCGTCAGGTGCAGATCCGGGTCGCCTCCGAATCGGGCATTGCCGGTGTCATCAAGGCCGGGGAAGGGACGCGCCGTGTGCTGCGTGAGGTCTCGGAAGACTTCATGCTCCAGCTGGTCAAGGAAACCGACCGCGGCGAAGAAATTCTGTCGGTCGAGTCGATTTCGGACGATACCAGCCCGATCATCAAGCTGATCAATACCACCATCCTTGATGCGCTCAATCGCCGGGCCAGCGATATACATATCGAGACCGGGATGGACGGGGTTGACATCAAATATCGTATCGACGGCGTACTCTACAAGGCCAACGACACCATCGACCAGCATTTCCAGGCTCCAATTATTTCGCGCCTCAAAGTCATGAGTGAGCTGGACATATCCGAACGCCGCATCCCCCAGGACGGCCGTTTTAAAATCCGCTTCGGGGAAAAATCGATCGACTTCCGCGTTTCGATCATGCCCAGTTCGCTGGGAGAAGACGCCGTTATCCGTATTCTGGACAAGGAGAGCATCGCCAGCGATCTGAAAGGGCTTACCCTGGAGAACCTGGGGGTCAGCGAGCGGGAAATCAAGCGCCTGCGCAAAAAAATCCGCGAACCGTACGGCATGGTGCTGGTGACCGGCCCAACAGGATCGGGCAAGACAACCACCCTGTACGCCGCCCTGACCGAGATTCACACCGGTGAGGACAAAATCATCACCATCGAAGATCCGGTGGAATACATGCTGCGCGGCGTTCTGCAGATACCGGTCAACGAGAAAAAAGGCCTGACCTTTGCCAAGGGTCTGCGCTCCATTTTGAGGCACGATCCGGACAAAATCATGGTCGGCGAGATCCGTGACCCGGAAACCGCCCAGATCGCAGTGCAGTCGGCTCTGACCGGCCATCTGGTTTTCACCACCGTGCATGCCAACAACGTATTCGACGTTATCGGCCGCTTTATCCACATGGGCATCGACCCGTACAACTTCGTTTCGTGCCTGAACTGCGTCATGGCGCAACGCCTGATCCGCCGGGTCTGCAACAGCTGTCGCCGGCCGGTGCAGTACAGCGATGACGAATTGCGCGAAGGCGGGGTCGACCCCGAACGTTTTCGCGGGAAAACACTCTACGAGGCCAAGGGGTGCGACGAATGTCACGGCACCGGTTACCGCGGTCGGGTGGCGATTGTGGAACTGCTGGAGCTGAATGACCAGTTGCGCGATCTGATCATCGCCAAGGTACCCGCGACCCGGCTCAAACAGGCCGCACGGGATAACGGCGTCATGTTCCTGCGGGATTCGGCTGAAGAAAAGCTTGAAAACGGAATAACAACTCTCAAGGAGATAAATCGCGTTACGTTTGTAGAGTAACGGGAACGGGTCAGTTATGTTGTTTGCCAGTAACTCCACCGGATTGGAAATAAATCCGCACGGGGCGGTTTTCGCCACAATCGCAGGATCGGCCGCCGCACCCCGTCTCGAGCGGGTTGCCAGCGCGACCTTTCCGGAAAATACCCTGCATATCTCGTTGCGGGAACAAAACGTTCTCGAGCCGGAGATTTTTGTCGACCGGATCCGTTCGGCCCATAATCTGCTGCTGTCCCGCTCCGGCAAAGTTTCGGTAACCCTGCCGGATTCCGTCGGCAGAATTCTGCTGCTGGATCTCGAAGGGCGCTTCAAAAGCCGTGCGGAAGCGCTGGATCTGATCCGCTGGAAACTGAAGAAAAGCATACCGTTTGATCTGGCCGACACCCATCTTGATTATCAAAAGCTGGCGGTCCGGGAAAATGGCGATATGTCTCTGCTGGTGGCCCTGGTGTCCAAAACGGTTATTTCCCAGTACGAGGAGCTGCTGCTCCAGGCCGGGCTGACGCCGATCAACATCGATTTCAACTCTTTCAACCTGTGCCGGCTCTTTGATCGAAGAATGTCATTGAGCGAGGAAGGCATTCTGGTTTTTTATTACGGTAGCACCCTGGGCTTCATCGCATTTTCCCAAAGCGTGCCGGAGTTTATCCGGGTAAAAGACCTCTCCGGCCCGGCCGACGCCGACAGCCGGATTTTCATGGAAATCAACAGCTCTCTGATGGTGTACAAAAACCGTTTTCCGGATCGGGTCAGCCAGACCATCTACTGTCTGGCCGCACCGTCCGACTTTCCGGAGTTCCGGGAAATGGTAGCCGAAGCAAGCGGCCTGGAACCGGTGCCGCTGGAAACAAAAGCGGTGGTTACTCCCGGCAATGCCGCACCCGGTGATCACAACGCGCTGTTTGCCCATACCGCTGCCATCGGCGCGGCCTTGAGGAGCCTGTGATGCGTTTTACGATCAATCTCGCAACCCGGACCTATCTGGACAACCGCCTGCTGAACCAGGTCTGCTGGGGGGTGATTGCGCTTCTGGTGCTGCTGCTGGGCTGGAATGTCACCCGGGCATCCTGGAACCAGGGCGAACTGCGCCGACTGGACGATGAAATCGCATCGCTGGAAAGCCGCTTCAATAAAAAACCGGGCGATGTGTCGGAAAAGGATTTTGCCCGGCAGCAGGCCCAGATCCGTTTTTATAACGAAATTGCCGGCGGCAGAAGGGTGAACTGGATGCGTCAGCTTGCCTTGATCGAAGAGGTCACCCCGGACGGAATCGCCATGTCGTTGATCGCCCCGGGCAAGGATAAGGATGATTTGAGGCTGGAGGGGCGCGCCAGGTCGTTTGCAACCGTGCGCCGCTATCTGGAAAAGCTGGAGGAATCGGAACATTTCACCAATGTGCTGCTGCAGTCCCACCAGGAATTGCTGATCGGCGAAACCGGGCGGGGAGTACAGTTTGTTATATCATGCCGGGTGCGCAACTGATGAACCGCATACTGATTGAAATACTTCGCAAGAAAAAGTTCGCCCTGGCCGCCATACTGCTGCTGATTCTGCTGAATGCGGCCTTGATGGTGCTGGTCGGCTCATACCAGACGAAAGCGCTGGCCGCCGCTCAAGCAAAATGGAGCGATTTGCGGCGTCAGGCGGCCGCAGCCGGAAAGGCCGATGCAGCCGCACGCTACCGGCAGACGGCCATTGATCTGGAAACATTCAGAACCCGGATTCCCCCACGGCGTGAGTTCGCCCGGGTGTTGAGTGACCTGTTCGAGTCGGCCTCCTCCAGCGGCGTCACGACCGGTGCGGTCAATTATAATCCTCAAAAAGTCAAGGACGAAGAGCTGCTTTCCTATCAGTTGTCGCTTTCCGTGAACGGCAGTTATGCTGCGGTGAAGAGTTATCTGGCTGATCTGCAGAATTATCCCGAATTGATCGTTATTGACAAAGTTTCACTTTCCAATACGGATCCGTTTGTTGAAAATGTGACCATGGATCTGGGCCTGACAATTTATTTACGGGAGGGGGCATGAACCGTCAGCGCCTGATCCTGTTTGTGCTTGCCATTCTCCTGGTGCTCGCGGTGGTCTGGAGTTACAGCGCCAGACCGCGGCAAAAAACCGTCAGCACTCTCAAATATCCACCCGTTCAGAAGGGCGGAGCTGTCGCACCCCCGGCAAAACCGGCTTCAGGTGGAGCCAGCGACGGCCGCATCCTGGCTCTTGCCGTGCCGCAGCAGGATCAAATGTCATTCAAGGGCTATCGCCGCAACATATTCAAGCCGGTCTTCGTGGATGAGGTCAAGCTGACCAAGCAGAAGGCGGTGGCTTTAAAGCCGCCGGCAGTGGCGCTGCCCGTGCCGCCGCCCAAAAGCGCTCCGCCGGAGCCGGCGCAGCCGGTGCCAGTGATCGCTGCCAGACCCGAATCTGCTCCGTTGGCGCGTTTCACTTTTCTGGGCTTTCTCAAGAAGGACGCCCAACGTACAATCTTTCTGGCCAAGGACAAGGATATTATTCTGGTGAAGAAAGGTGACAAAATCGCCGGGCGCTACGAAGCATCCTCGATTACCGACCAGGCTTTGACGCTGGTGGTAAGCGATACCGGCGATGAAATCGTCATTCCGCTGATAGAAAACCGGCCGCTGGCCGCCGCAAAATAAGATAACACTTTTGAGGAGACGCTGCTAATGCGCTACCTGAACCATCTTATACTGTTCACAATGTTGGTTGCAGTTGCACTGCTTTCGGGCTGTTCCGCCGGTTCCCGCGCTTTCAGCAAGGGGGAAACCTTCGAAATGGAGGGCAAGTTTGAGGAGGCCATGTACAGTTATGCCGAAGCCTTCCGCAACGACCCGGCTGCAAATGAATATCGGCTGCGTTTTTTGAACGTACGGGAAAAAGCGGCTGCCCAACGCTTTAAGCAGGGGGCCGCCCTGGCGGAAAAAGGCAACTATATCGAAGCACTGCCCGAGTTCCAGGCTGCCCATGGGATTGACCCCAGTCAGGGCAAGTTCAAGCAGCAGCTGGATGTGGCCACCCGTTTGAAGGATGCCCAGGTTGCCTACCGGGAGGGGCGGGATTTCGAAAAGGCCAATAAGCTGAAGGACGCCTACCGTATGTATCTGCGGGCGATTGAACTGTCTCCCCAGAACAGCGAGTACCAGGAAGCCCTTTCGCGGGTGACCGGTATGCGCAAAAGCAAGCTGGACGGCAAAGAACTGAGCCTGAAATCATCCAAGCCGATCACGCTCAAATTCAAAGATGCCAAAATGAAGGATGTCTTCAACATCTTGACCCAGCTTTCCGGCATCAATTTCATCTTCGACGAAGGGGTCAAGGATACTCCTGTCTCCATCTATCTGGAGAACGCCACATTCCAGCAGGCCTTTGATCTGCTGACCAATATGAACAAACTCGGGGAAAAGATCCTCAACGAAACAACCGTGATCATCTATCCCAAAACACCGGAGAAAAGCAAACAGTACCAGGACATGGTGCTGCGCACCTTCCATCTCAATTACATGGATGCCAAGAAAGCGATCAACCTGATCCGCACCATGATCCAGGTCAGAAAAGCGTATGTGAATGAGGAGTCAAACTCGATCGTCGTGCGCGACAGCGCCGATGTGGTGGATGTGGTGGAAAAAATCCTGGACGCGAACGACATGGCCGAGGCCGAGGTCGTACTGGATGTGGAAGTTATCGAAATGAGCGATAAAAACGCCCAGAACGTCGGGCTGCTGCTCAGCAACTATAACGTGCAGATGGGGGCGTTTACACCGGGTGGTCAACCAATGGCAACGAGTCTCTCCTCTGCAAAAGATTCTGAAGGCTCTAAAACTGCGACAATTGAGAACCTTTTGAGGGTCTTTACGTTAAAGGGCTATGATGGTTTCGTGACCGTTCCCAATGCCACCTACAACTTCGGCAAGACCCTGGCCAAGGGGGAGGTGCTTTCCAATCCCAAGATCCGGGTCAAAAACAAGGAAAAATCAAAGTTCAACGTGGGAACCCGGGTGCCGATCACCACCACCACCCTGAACGGCACCCTTTCCCAGGTCAACGTGCAGTACGTCGATGTGGGGGTCAAGGTCAACGCCGAGCCGACCATTCAGCTCAATAACGAGATTTCGATCAAGCTCAGCCTTGAAGTCAGCTCGATCCTGACCAAGGAAAAAATCGGCGACGCCAACAGTTTGACCACGGTTGTCACGATCGGCACCCGTAATGTTGAAACGGTCTTGAGCCTCAAGGATGGCGAAACCAGTATTATCGGCGGACTGATCCAAAATACCAGCAACAACGACAAAACCAAGCTGTTCCTGCTGGGCGACGTCCCGCTGATCGGGCCGCTGCTTTCCAATCACAACTCGTCCAAGGATAAAACCGAGTTGCTGCTGGCGATAACGCCCCGTCTGGTTCGCGGCGTGTCGGTGCCGCTGCCCGGCCTGGCCTCCTTCAGTTCCGGCAAGGAAGACGATCCTTCACTGCTGCGGCCGATGTCCTCTTTCGATCTGGAAGCGGTGTTTGATGCCGCCAAACCCAAGGCAGCTGATAAAAAACCGGCAGCGCCCGTTGCTCCGCCGGTGGCGCCAGCCGTCAATCCGCTGCTGCCGGTACCGCCAGCTGTCAACCCGTTGCAGCCGGTGGCGGCAGGTGTCAATCCTCCGCTGCCGCTTTCGCCAGCCGTTGTTCCGGCTGTTCCCGTTGTCGCTCCGGCGCCAGTGCCGGCGACGTCGGAAGCGGCAAAGCAGGTTCCGGTTGCTGTCTCTGTACCTGTTCCCGCTCCTGCTCCTGCTCCTGCTCCTGCTCCTGCTCCTGCTCCTACAGCAGCTCCCGTTCCTTTGCCGGTGCCTGTCGCGACTCCGGCTCCGCTAACGGCGCCAGCGCCAGCCCCGGTTCAGCGCGGTCTGCTGCAGATTGCGGCGCCCGAATCGGTGAAAGTTGGTCAGCAGTTCAATGTCGATATCAAGGTCAGCGGTGTGACCAGTTTGTCCAGCGCACCTTTTGTGTTGACCTATGACCCCATCTTTGTCGAGTATGTTTCCATGGCGGAAGGTTCGTTCATGAAAAGCGACGGCAAGACGACCTCCTACAGCAGCAAGGCCGACCCTGCCGCCGGCAGTCTGACCGTCAGTCTGGCGCGTGCGGCCGGTTCCGGCGGAGTTTCCGGCGGCGGAGGGCTGGTGACCGTTGTCTTCAGAGCCAAAAATCAGGGGCCGGCCAGTTTTGCCTTCCGGAATGTTTCCTTCACCGGCGCCAATGGTTCTGCTCAAGCTATCCTGCCGTTCAGCACGGCGGTTGAGATCCGGTGACAATACACATGTTTCTGCCCGCTCGTCTGAAGTCCCGGCGGGGTGTTTCGCTGGTGGAACTGGTTGTGACGCTTACTATATTGGGGATTCTGGCCTCGGTCGTCCTGCCGCTTTCCCAGATGACAGCCAAGCGAACCCGTGAAATTGAATTGCGGCGCAATCTGCGCATAATCCGCACCGCCATTGACGAGTACAAGAAAAAATATGACAAGGCGATCGATGATAAAAAAATTCCCGGAGTCATGAACAGCAGCGGTTACCCTGAAACGTTGCAGGTGCTGGTTGACGGGTACGACTTCGGGGATGTAAAAACATCGAAACACAAGTTTTTAAGAAAGATCCCGATGGATCCGATGAATGTTGTCCGTCCCGGCGAAGAGCCCAAGTGGGGGCTGCGCTCATATGCGGACAAGCCGGATTCGACCAGTTGGGGTGGGGAAGATGTCTTCGATGTCTATTCACTGAATGAAGGAACCGCTATTGATGGTACCAAATATAATGAGTGGTAAGCCTCAACAAAAGCAGGCCGCTGGCCGGCCTGGAGCGTTCCTCCGTGCGCTGCGGAACAGTCGGTCCGGTTTTACCCTGATCGAGCTGATGATTGTTGTTTCGATTATCGGCATTCTGGCCGCGATTGCCGTTCCCAACTACCAATGGGGCATTATCAAAGCCAAGGAATCCGTTCTGCGCGAAGACCTGTACAATTTCCGCACGACCATCGATCAGTTCTACGCCGATCAGGGCAAGTATCCGGATTCGATTGAAGAGTTGAAGGAAAAAAAATATATGCGTGATATCCCCAAAGACCCCTTTACCGGTCTGACCGATTCCTGGGTGACCGTTCCGCCTCCGCCCGAAAGCTCCTCCGCGCCGTCAGGCGCCGTATCGGTTTCCTCCATGGCGGGCGGTTCCGGCAGCGGTACCCCCACCGGAAATGTTTATGATGTGCACAGCGGTTCAAATCTGGTCGGCACCAATGGAACACCTTACAATGAGTGGTGATAAATGATTCAGTTGCACAACGTATCGATGGCCTACCAGCAGGATGCCTCCGCCCTTAACAACATTAATCTCAATATCGGCAAAGGTGAGTTCGTCTTTCTGACCGGCCCTTCCGGAGCCGGCAAAACCACGCTGCTGCGACTGCTCTACGGCGCACTTGAGCCCACCCGCGGCCAGGTCCTGATCGACGGCCAGAATGTGTCCCGTTTGCCGGCCTCCCAGATCCCCTATCTGCGCCGGACAATCGGCGTGGTCTTCCAGGACTTCAAGCTGCTGCAGAATCGGACGGTTTTTGAAAATGTCGCCATTACCCTGGAAGTTCTGGGGTGGGGCAGGGCGGATATCGGTAAAAAGACCATGCATATCCTCAAGCAGATGGGGATCGAATCCAAATTCAATCTGCTGACGCAGCGTCTTTCCGGAGGTGAACAGCAGCGTGTCGCGCTGGCCAGGGCTTTGGTGAACGATCCCAAGATCCTGCTGGCGGACGAGCCGACCGGCAATCTGGACGATGCCAATAAAAACCAGATTTTCAACATCTTCAAAGAAGCCAATGTACGGGGAACAACGGTAGTTGTCGCCACACATGATCGCCGTCTTATCGAACAGAGCCATAAACGGCTCGTTACTCTCAATAAAGGGGAAATCGTTGAACAGGTGGAAAAAGAAACAGGCAGCAACGGTCAAGCCCTTTAAACGGCCCGGGCTGGCGGGTGATACGTTCGGCGGCCGGGCCGGGTATTTCTTCGCGCGAGCCGTCACCAATATCCGTCAAAATGTTTTTGTAAATGTGGTCACCATCGCCACGATCACGCTGGCCCTGCTGATCGTTGCGCTTTTTCTGCTGGTGTTTGTCAATCTTGAAGGCGTCGCCGAAAACTGGAGTGAGCGTGTTCAGGTGACGGTCTACTTTGACAAGGAACTGAGCGCTGGCGAGCAATCCGGGCTGCGTGACAAGATTCTGGCGCTGCCGGGCGCATCGCGCGTCACCTATGTGTCCCGTGAAGAAGCTCTCAAGCGTTTCAAGGAACGCTTGCGCGGACAGGAAACCATTCTGGAAGGGGTCGGCCCGGAGGTGCTTCCGACCTCTTTCGAAATCACGCTCAAACGGGCCAGCCGCGATACCCAGAAAGTTGAGGGTTTTGTTTCGGCCCTGAAGCGCATACCGGGTATCGATGAAGTTCAATACGGCGAAGAGTGGGTGCGGCGCTTCAATTCCTTCCTCAATTTCATGCGACTGCTGGGTGCTCTGCTGGGGGGCTTTCTGGTGGTGGCGGTTGTGTTTATTGTTTCCAACACCATCAAACTCACCATTTACGCCCGCCGCGACGAGCTGGATGTCATGTCGCTGGTCGGGGCGACCCGTTTCTTCATCAAGGCTCCCTTTCTGATTGAGGGGCTGATCCAGGGCGTGGCCGGTTCCCTGATTGCGATTGTTCTGCTGTTCGGATTATACGAGGGCTTTCTGCAGAATGCCGGCAGCTTTCTGACCTTTAATCCGGTCGCTTCCGGCCTGGGTTTTCTTCCGCTGGAATACATCTTCGGTCTGCTTCTGGCGGGCGCCCTGCTGGGCTTCATCGGCAGTCTGACCTCGCTGAAACGTTTTATCAATGTGTAGCAGATGAAATTGTCCGTTTATATACTGTTCCTGCTTTTTGCCTCCGTTTCCACCCTGCCGGCTGCAAATCCTAAAGACGAGCTTAAAGGCGTCAAGCGGGAGATCAAGGCCCAAAAGCAGCTGATTACCAAAACCCGCAAGGTTGAAGCGGTCATATCGACCGAACTCCAGGAGATCAATCGTAATCTGGAACTGAAAAAATCGGATCTGGGACGCCTGGATAACGACCTGCGAAGTGTGGAATCGGATCTTGGTCACACCGGTCTGCAGATCGGCAAGGTTTCCGAGGATGCCAATCTCAAACGCAGGGAGATTGAGCGCCGGCTGTCTTCATTGTACAAAGCCGGAGAACTGGGTGCGCTGCGGATGTTTTTCTCGGCGGAATCCTTTCCGCAAATAGCGGAGAATATTCGCTATATGCGTTCGATTCTTGGTAATGACAAACGGATTTTCGTGGAGTACAATCAGAAAATCGAAGAGCTGAAAAAGCTCAAAAGCGATCTGGAACGGGATGCGCTAAAAAAAGAGCACATCATGGCCAGCGTGGCCCAGAAGAAGCGTGAAATTGAGCAGGAGAAACTGAAAAAAGCCAATTATCTGGTTAAAGTGCGCCAGGATCGCAAAAGTTACGAAGCTTCACTGAAAGAGTTACAGGCCAATGCCTCCCGCCTGCAGTCGATGATGGCACGCCTCGAAGCCCAGAGCCGCCGCAAGCTTGTATCCCGTCATGAAAAACCGGGCGCCAAGTCCAAACCCCTGGCGGAACTGCCGCCGGTGCCGGATCGCGGTTTCGCCTCCCAGAAAGGCCGCATGTCCATGCCGGTGCGCGGGGGCATTCTGGAATCGTTCGGGAAGCACAAACACCCGGAATTCAATTCATACACCTTCAGCAAGGGCTTGTCGATTTCAGCCGGAGCCGGTTCGGAAATCAAGTCGATTTATGACGGCAGCGTCATTTTCGCCGATTATTTCAAAGGCTTCGGAAATATGATCATCGTTGACCACGGCGGGGGATACTTCAGCTTGTATGCCCACGCTTCCCGGATCGCCAAACGGGTGGGAGCCGAAGTTTCGCGCAACGAAACGATCGCCACCGTGGGCGATGTGGATTCGACAAAGGGCCCCATTCTTTACTTTGAAATCCGTCATCAGGGCAAGCCGGTTGATCCGGCCGGCTGGGTTCGCTAACCGATAATGCAGAAACCAGATACATGGAGGAACACAATGAGAGTAACAGGCAGCAAAAGAACACGGGTTGTCGCGGGATTCGCAATGCTGGTCGCCGTGCTGGTGGCTTTTATCGCCATCAGTTCACAGAGACATTGCTCGGCCGAAGGCAAGGGCAGTGATTACGAGTCGATCGAGCTTTTCACCGATGTCATGGCGATTGTCAAGAAGAGCTACGTCGAGGAAGTCGATACCAAAAAACTGATCTACGGCGCAATTAACGGCATGCTTTCGTCCCTTGATCCGCACAGCTCATTCATGCCTCCCGATACCTATAAAGAGATGAAGATCGATACCAAGGGGGCCTTCGGCGGCCTGGGCATTGAGATCTCAATCAAAGACGGTGTCCTGACCGTCATTTCCCCGATCGAGGATACCCCGGCGTTCAAAGCCGGTATCAAGGCCGGAGACCAGATCCTGAAAATTGATGAAAAGTTCACCAAGGACATGAACATCAACGATGCGGTCAAACGGATGCGCGGCCTGAAGGGCACCAAGGTGGTTCTGACGATTATGCGCGAGGGATTTGACAAACCCAAAGAGTTTCCGCTGGTGCGGGACATCATCCAGGTCAAGAGCGTGCGCTCGGCTTTGATGGATGGCGGTTACGGCTATGTCCGCATCGCCCAGTTCCAGGAAAAAACCGATGATGATCTGGGGAAAGCTCTCAAGGCCCTGAAGGAGCAGAACAAGGGTGATCTTAAAGGGCTTGTTCTTGATGTGCGCAATGACCCGGGCGGGCTTCTGGATCAGGCGGTCAGGGTGGCTGACCATTTCATACAGGAAGGTCAGATGATCGTTTACACCGAAGGGCGTGAAAAAGACTCCAAGATGCAGTTCACCGCCAAAAGCGGCGGCAAGGAGCCGGGCTACCCGATCGTTGTGCTGATCAACGGCGGCAGCGCCAGCGCCTCCGAAATCGTGGCCGGCGCCCTGCAGGATCACAAGCGGGCCATCGTCATGGGTACCCAGAGTTTTGGCAAGGGTTCGGTTCAGACCATCATCCCGCTTTCCGATGATTCCGGACTGCGTTTGACGACCGCGCGCTATTTCACCCCCAAGGGGCGCTCCATCCAGGCCAAGGGCATCACGCCCGACATCGTTGTCGAGCGGGTAGAGCTTCCCAAGGAGTCCGCGGCCAAAAAAGATGGTATGCACCTGCGTGAGAAGGATCTGGAAAACCATTTCGAGGTCGAGGATAAAACCCCCGCTGACGGCGAAGCCAAGGGAACCAAGAAAGAAGAGAAAAAAGAAGAGAAAAAAGATGAACGCTCACAGAGGCTGGAAGAGAATCTGAAAAACGATTACCAGGCCATGCGCGCCCTCGATCTGCTCAAAGGCTGGGATTTGATCAAGTCGATGGGAAATGACAAGTAGAGGCCAAAACTCAAGGAGTGCCGGTATGAAGCCGCTTCGATTGTGGATGGTTGCCGCTGTTTTCTGCTGTCTGGGGAGTGTGGTCAAGGCGGAGGCGGCTGCGACGGTAACGGTGACCCAGGCGTCCGAAGGGGTTTACTCCGTGTCGGTCGCCAATGTTGTCAATGCCGCCGCCATCGACTTTACGATCAATTATGATGCCGAAGCATTGCGGGACCCGCTGGTCAATGATGGTGAACTGGCGGCCGAAGCGGCCGCCTACCGGGAACTGAACGCAACGGTTCCCGGCCAGCTGCGGGTGGTTTATCTTTCCAGCAAAGGCTTCAAAAAACCGGGCAAGCTGGCAACGGTCGTTTTTACCCGCAAAGGCTCTTTAGCGGCCCGGCCCCCCACGCTTGAATCCAGCATTGTCTCGTCTGAAGGCGCCTCGGTGGCGGTTCAGCCGATTGTCACCCCGCCTGCCGGCACGACCGCCGCTTCAGGCCCGGCAGCCGCCGGCTCCTCCGCTGCGGTTGGCCAGATCAGATACACTAATGACGGCATGGGCAATCTGCCCGGCGGAACTACCGTTGCGACCAGCGTCTCATCCGATCCGGCCGGGCCCCGCTCGACGTTTGCCGAAGCTGGGCAGGAAAACGCTGCACCGGCAGCCGATGCTGCCCTGGAAACCGCTCCGGAAGTGTCCTACAGTCAGAGCCGGGCGGGTGTCTCCGCAGAGGAAACACCGTCCGCTCCGGCTACGGCAGACGGCGGAACTGATAAAACCGGCAAAGCCGCCACTGTTGAAGCATTTTTAACAAACCTGAAAATGTATCAAAGTGTGGCTGAACGTTTCCGCACGCACCGTGGTGAGCGGACACTGAAGGCGCTTTCAGAGCTGTTCGATTTCAGCATGGCCAAGAAGGCCGGTTTGCAGCAGACACCCCGCATTGCGGTGTCTGACGGTAAACGAACGGTTAACGTCAAGGTGGAACTTCCGCCGGCTTCGGCTGTCCCCAGCTTTTCACTGAAAGGGGCTAATCTGAAAGGCATCAGGACTCTGTCGGACAAGATGCTGGAGCTGGATATAATGCCGCAAAAAGGGAAGCAGGACGTGCGCCTCTCGATCGTATTTCAGAAAGAGGTGGCGCAGATCCCCCTGCTGGTCGTTCCGCCGCTGGCGGCCGCTCTGCAGGAATTGTCCGATCCTGATCTGGAGAAGCTGCTGCTGAAAGCGGACAACAAAATCCGGCCGCTGCCCTATGATCTGAATTCTGACGGACAACAGGATTATCTGGATGACTACATCCTGCTTGCTCATTGGCAGCTCAAGCGGCAGCAGCGCGACAGCGCAACGACTAAACCGGCAAAAACCGCTCCCCCCCGCTGATTGTGTCCAGATCCACCAGAAACAGATTCAGAAAAAAGAAATCGGGCTCGGGGATTGCCGCACTGGCGATCCTTGTCCTGATCGTCATCGTAGCAAGCTGCTATTGGGCTTTCGCCCCCTCCCGAAAAACCGCGCCGCCGGTTGCACGGCAGGCGGCGCCCGTACTCGTGCCGCCGGTCCGGAGCACCACTGTGCCGGCACCCTTTTCCAATGCAACTGCGCACCAGTCGGCTGTAGTGGAGAAACCTCTGGCGGTCAAAGCTGAACGCTCCCCGGAACGTGCAGCTCCGCTTGAGAAAGAGGTACAGTCACTGCCCGACTCCGCTGGGGCAGGCCGCCTGGCAATCGTGATTGACGATATGGGCAGCAGCCTGTCCGAAGCCCGTTCCCTGGCGTCGATCGGTGTTCCTCTGACCTTTGCGATCATCCCCGGTTTGCCGAAATCCCGTGAGGTCGCCTCGTTTGCCGCATCCGCCGGCCTGGAAACGATGATTCATATTCCGATGCAGTCCAAGGGCTGGCCGGGCCGGCGTCTGGAATCCAACGGCTTGCTGGTTTCGATGGAA
Source organism: Deltaproteobacteria bacterium (assembly GCA_021850095.1). GTDB lineage: Bacteria > Desulfobacterota > Desulfuromonadia > Geobacterales > Pseudopelobacteraceae > JACRCG01. Next base: position 25,269 of record JAJZRX010000010.1, on the reverse strand, counting down.
GAGGCCGAATTGCGTGAGCGGGTGGCGGGATTTATGCGTGAGATCCCCGGCGCGGCCGGCGCCAATAATCATACCGGATCGGAATTCACCGAGCATGGCGACAAGATGCGGCCGGTGCTGGAAAGTCTGCAGGGAAAGGGGTTGTTTTTTCTGGACAGTGTCACCACGCCGCAGTCAACCGGGATACGGCTGGCGCGTGAACTGGGTATGAAGAGCGCTCGCAGGAATGTTTTTCTGGATAACGAGCAGCAGCGCGGCTACATCATCGGCCAGCTCAATCAGGCGGTCAGGCTGGCCAAAAGAAGCGGCACCGCCATAGCGATCTGCCACCCCCATCCGGCCACAATCTCGGCTCTGGCTGCTGCGCTGCCCGGCCTGGAGGAGCGGGGCATAACGCTGGTGACCGCTTCCCGGCTGGTCAGGTAGTCTCCAGCTCGCGGGCGATGCACTGCTGAACCTTCTGGATCGTTTTGTAGTATTCTTCATGCAGCACCGCTTCCGGGTTGGCCGGGTCGACCGGGTAGACCGCCAGCCAGCTCCCCTCGCGCAATTTCCCTTCAAAGCCGGCTAAAGCTTCATTCAGCAGCAGATACAGCTTGTCATTCAAACCGTCAAACTCACCGGAATCAAAGCCTGGCATTTCAACATTCTTGCGCAGCAGTTGTTCACCATTCAGGCTGAACTGGCGGTAGTCAAGCTGACTGTCCGCCCCGGTCAGGCGCGGTGCCAGCAGCGACACCGCCCGGGCGGCCTTGTCGGCCACCGCCAGACGGGCGGCGGTATACGCCTGGGAACTGCTGTTCAGGCCGTAGAGCGTTGAACAGAGCATGTCGCTCATGCAATCACCATGCAGAAAACCGCGTGCGGCCCGATCGGAGGTTTCAAAGTAGAAACTGCGCCCGTGCGGCGTTTCCGCCAGGAGCGAGCCGCAGATCAGACAGCGCTCGGCCAGACCCTCCAGGCGTGCCAGATAGGATTCCTTTTTGCGGGATTCCTTTTCCAGCAGCCAGCGGTGAAACAGGCAGGCGCGGGTTTCCCTGGTCGCGTCAACGCTCCGCAGAATGTCGCGGGTGATCTCCATGAACTGGCTATGCACCTCGGTGCCGCGGGCGTGGGTCAGAATCGGGTAGATCTTGCCGTCCGGATTGGTGTTGAGGCTTTCCACCTTGGGGCTCTTGGAGATGTAGGTATCCAGACAGCGATAGCCGCGATTGACCGCAAAGGCGCGCAGCAGGGTCTTCTGATCTTTGAACAGGCCGTCAAACTTGATACGCGAGTCGATCAGGCAGGGGATCAGCGCCAGGGATTTTTTGTCGATGCCGCGCTGGTCGAACAGGGCGAAGATGTTCTTGCAGTTTTCCAGGCTCGGCATGTCCTTGACCGGAATCAGAACCCGGTCGGCGGCATACAGCGCATTCTGGGTCAGGATGTTCAGGTCGGGGCGGGTGTCGATAATGACGATTCCGGACAATCCTGATTCGGCCAGCATTCTGGTCAGGGTCATCGGACCCTTGAAGCGCTCGTTGATATCGCCAAGTTCGGTGGAGGAGGGGATGAAGCCAACGCCGTACTGGCCGGTCTGGACGACCTCCCGGGCGGCTGCGCCCAGCAGCAGCGCATGCACATCGGCGGTGTCATCGCCCCTCTTCTTTATTTCGAACATCTTGTCGATCGTAAAGTGATTGTCAAACGACAGGATTGTTACCGGCAGATCTTCGCGCATCGCTTTCAGATAAATGGCCAGGTTGGTGGCCAGGGTCGTTTTGCCGACCCCCCCTTTTTCAGAGGAGATGGTGATCGTGTAGGGGTATGCGTGCATCCTGTTTACCGCCGTCATGTCGTCAATTGTTGCGTCGATCGCAAGGAAGCCGATACTAGTCAATTTAGGGCGGCCGGTCAACCGTTAGATCCACAGCGCTGCTGCCGGACAGGATATCCTGCCGCTGCGGCGCAAAAAAAAGCTGGGTTAATGAAATTTTTTCTTGACCTGCGCTTTAATTATTAGAATAGTCTGGTAGAGTAGATCATCGTTTCTGCGGATAAATTTCAGGAGCGGATATTCCCGGTTTTTCCAAGGCTGAAGTTCCCGCACAAGCGCCGGGCGAAGCGGCAGAATGACAGATAAAGGGGGATTGCTTTGATACCATCAGCAGCACACGCGGATATTCAGCTGGTCACCTTTTTATTGCATGGCGAAGAGTACGGCATCGACGTCATGCGGGTCAGGGAGATCAGCAGCATGACCGATATCACCAGAACCGCCAATTCCCCACCCTATGTACAAGGTATCATCAACCTGCGCGGCTCTATCGTTCCGATCATATCGTTGCGCAGCCGTTTCGGATTTCCCGAGAAAGACGACGACAGCTTGAGCTGCATCGCGATCATGGATTTCAAGGGCGAACTGACCGGTTTCGTGATCGATGAGATTTCGGATGTCGTCCGGGTCAAGCGCGGCGATATCCAGCCCCCCCCCATGGAAACGGCCGCCCAGCCCTGGATAGAGGGCATTCTGGATCTGCATCAAAAAATGGTTGTATTTCTGAATCTGGAACATCTGGTGTAATGGCTTGCCAGCCGTCTTTACCGGATCTTTCCGGATGGCGGCAGGAGTTACCTCATTAATCCTGTTGATCAGGAGCGGGAGTCGTCAATGGAGACAAACAGACAGAGACTGGCACTGCAGGACGCAATGGTGTTTCTGGGAGCGATCGCATCGGGAACGGAGCAGGCCATCGGTGAGATCGGCCAACAGCATTTCCTATCTGGCCGGGGTCAATCTTGGCAAAAAGCTTTCCGAAGGGGTGGCGCATACCGGCGATGTTCTGCAGGCGCTGGATGCCACCCGGGAAGTCCTGGGAAAAAACGATTACCTCTGGCTGTTCGAGCCCTTTAAGCCCCATGATCAGGAAACGGTCGTCCTGGAAGATCAGGACGGCACCCATGTCATGCTGGTTTTCCGGGACTGCATGATCCGCCAGTCGCTGTTCCGCTTCGGCCACACCCAGAAAGGCTCGCTCTGCAACATGATGTACGGTTTTTTCGCCGGAGCGCTGCAGAACATCATGGGTCAGGACTCTTCCCTGGAGATTGTCCACGCCGGTGAAAATGCCTGCTATAAAAAACTGACCGTCAGGAGGGCGCCATGAGCGACGTCAGCATCAACACCGAGTGGCTGAGCGACTGCTCCGGCTGCCACATCGCCATAGTCGATCTGCACGAGAAGATCCTCAACGTCCTGCAGGCGGTCAAGATCCAGCGCTGCCCGGTGCTGACCGATATCAAGGATTATCCCCATGCCACCGTCGGGCTGGTGTCGGGCGCCATTCGCAACGAACACGACCGGCACGCCGCCATCGAGATGCGCAAGGCCTGCGACATCATCATCGCCTGGGGCTCCTGCGCCGTTTTCGGCGGCCCGGCCGGGGCCGGCAATATCCACACTCCGGCCGAAATCGGCCGGGCGGTCTATCTTGACAACAAAACCACCACTTCCGCCAATCCCCCCAGTCATGAGGTGTCAGCGCTTGAGTCGGTCGTGTCGCCCCTGGATGCCGTGATCGATGTGGATCTGTATCTTCCCGGCTGCCCGCCGCATCCGGCCTTTGTCTTCGAGTCATTGTCGGCGCTGGTGGAGGGGCGGCAGCCGGAGGTCAACAAGCGCTCGGTCTGCGCAAAATGCAAGCGCAGCATGGAAAAAACCGATGTCAGCCAGATAAAATCCAATTCCGACGGTTTGCCGAATGCCGAGCAATGCTTTTTAAGCCAGGGCTACACCTGCATGGGCTCGGTCACCATCGACCGCTGCCTGGCGCCCTGTCCGGCCAACGGCGTGCCCTGCACCGGCTGCGCCGGCGCAACCATGCAGATCCTGACCGAACCGAACCGGGATATCCGCACCGAAATCGCCGAGCGCATGTCCCGCCTGACCAAGATAGACCGCGCCGCCATCGTCGCTTCACTGGAACGCTCCTCCAAATCCCACTATTCCTACACCATGGCCACGGCAATGATCGGCAGCAAGCCCACCTTCCACATAAAAAAATGGATTGAAGACGAAAACGCCGATTATGAAGCGGGAGGAGCAGCATGAAAAAAACGATCCGAATTGATCCGGTGACCCGCATAGAAGGTCACGCCAAGATTTTCATCAATCTCAACGACGACGGCACGCTCGAAAACGCCGGTCTGGTGGTCAACGAGCTGCGCGGTTTTGAAAAGATCCTGATCGGCATGGAAGCCGATCGCATGCCGCATATCACCGCCCGGATCTGCGGCGTCTGCCCGACCGCTCACCACATCGCCGCCTCCAACGCCCTGGATCATGCCGCCGGGGTCAAAGCCCCGCCGGCGGCCATGCTGCTGCGTGAGTTGATGTACATGGGGCACATCCTCCATTCCCACAGCCTCTCCATCTTTGTCCTGCAGGGGCCGGATCTGGTCATGGGGCTGGATGCCGATCCAGCTGTCAGGAATGTGGTCGGCATCGTCCAGGCTAACCCCGAGCTTGCTAAAATCGCTCTCCGGCTGCGGACTCTCGGCCAGAAGATCAACGAAATGGTCGGCGGCCGCGGAACCCACCCGGTCACCTCGGTTGCCGGCGGAATCACGTTTGTGCTGGATCAGGAAAAGAAAAAAACGATTCAGGAGTGGATCACGGAAGCCCGATCGCTGCTACCAGCCGTTGTTCCTGCGGTCAAGGGGCTACTGCTGAACGCTCTGGACAAGCACCCTGCCATGCTCAACGACTGGATCGCACCCTCCTGGGGATTGGGCACCGTGCTGAACGACCGGGTTTCCCTGATTGAAGGGCGCTTGCGGGCGATTGACGAAAGTGGTGCCAGCATGCTTGAGTTTGGCGTGGAAGAGTACGACAAGTATCTGGTTGAGTCGGTGGTGGACTGGTCGTACATGAAAAAAGTGCACATTAACCACGACGGATTGCACGAATACCGTGTCGGACCCATGGCGAGAATGAACGCTATTGGTCGCTTTGGCACGGAAATGGCCGATGCCGAACTGGCCGAATTCGTCAAACTCGGCGGCAGTCCCTGCCACCATACCGTGTTTCAGACCTATGCCAAGCTGGTGGAAGCGGTCTGGGCGATCGAACGGGCCGACCAGATCATCAACGATCCGGCGGTATGGGGCGAAACCCGTGTTCCGGTCAGGTTCAAAGGGGGGAGGGGGGGCGGTCATGTGGAGGCGCCGCGCGGAACGCTGATCCATGACTACGAGATCGACGAACGGGGGGTCATCCGCGCCGCCAACCTGATTGTCGCCACCCAGCAGAACTATGCCATCATCAACCGCTCCATCGAACAGGCCGCTCAATCACATGTGATCGGCAGAAGCGATGACGCCGCCCTGCTGAATGCGGTCGAGTTCAGCATCCGCTGCTATGACCCGTGCCTTTCCTGTGCCACCCATGCCGTCGGGCGGATGCCGCTGGAAATAGCTGTCACCCGTGGCGGCGAAACCGTCAGAATCATCCGGAGGGACGCCTCATGTCACTAGAAATAACCGTTCACGAACAATCCTGCCGCGGATGCGAACTCTGCATCGACATCTGCCCGACCAAGGTTTTCGAATTGGACGCCGAAAAACGGTTGTGTGTCGTCAAGCAGGCCGATGATTGCATCGCCTGCCTTTCCTGCGCCTATATCTGCCCCTCAAACGCCATCACCCACAGCGATTACCACGCAGTAAAAAACTTCTACCGCGATGCCGAATTCTGCCAAAGGATGGGTAAATACCTATGAATACGACAGACTCCAAATATGTGCTTGACCTGTCGCCGGAAGATTACCAGAAGGCCACGATTGAAGTCGCCTTTTTGCTGGACGCCTTTGCCAGCACGATCGACAATATCATGGGGGGCAATACGGCTCCGGTCGGCAGGATTGCGGGGCGCGATACCGCCAAAAAACTCCCCTTTGACCTGGTCGACCCGACTCTGCCGGATATCATCAGGGTTTTGAGCGAACAGATGCGGGCTGGTTTCGATTTCACCCTGGCGGAAGATAACAGGCTGCTGTTCAGATCCTGTATTATCAGGGAGATGTGCGCGGTTCGCAACATTACGACCGGGGGGGCGCTCTGCCAGCTGTTTCACTCCTATTTCGACGGCATCGTCAACGGTCTTTTGTGCCGGCCGGTCAAGTCGACGATCATCTCGGTTGGTGATGAGTGTCAGCTGCAGACCGCCGTACAATAATCATCTGTATCGGCAATGAACTGGTGGCTGATGATGCGGCCGGATTCGAGATCTACAACCGACTGGCCGGCTGTCGGGCTCGCCGGGAGTATTGCAGTGTCGGCGGCATTGATCTGCTGGCGCTGCTGGAAGGCGAAACGGACATGATCGTTGTGGATGCGGTACAGCTCGGAGCACCGGCGGGAACCATCCATATCATTCCCTGGGATTTTCTGCCCGGTGATAGCAGCGCCATCTCTTCTCATGGTCTCGGACTGCGTGAGGCCCTGGAGATTGGCTCCATTCTGTATCCGGGCACTATGCCGGCACGGGTTACGCTGGTAGGCATCGAGGGGCGTTGCTTTGATCGCACCAGAGAATATATGACCGCTGAAGTCCGGGATGCAATTGAGGGAGCGGTGACGTGTATACGGGAACTGCTGAATGATTGATGAATCGTAAGGGCGACCCGACCGGTCGCCCTGGGCGAGGCACCGCCTCGCCCCTACCGATTATTTAAAAGGGGGCAATGATGAGTGCGTCTGTTTACGAGGTGGTGAAACAGTTATCCGCGGCAATGGTTGCCGGGCAGCTCGATTCCCGGGGCGATACCGCTTCCCTGGAGGGAAAAGATGCCGAAACCATCCTGCTGATCAATAATATGCTTGACGCCCTTGTCTCTCCCCTGCGTCTGGCCGGCAACGCGCTGGACGAGATAGCCCACGGCCGGCTGCCCCCCTTCGTGATCGACGACTACCCGGGTGAATTCCATGATATCAAACAAAATATCAACACCTTGCTGGCTATACTTTACGGACTGCACGGGGAGACCGAACACCTGATCAGCAGCGTCAGTCAGGGCAAACTCAAGACCCGCGGCAACGACTGGGATTACGAGGGGATCTGGAAAGAGCTGATCGGCGGCATGAACGCGACCCTGGACGCGGTGATCGCACCGATCAACGAGGCTGGTGCGGTTTTGGAAAAGCTGGCGCACTATGATCTGAAAGCCAGGATGAGCGGCAAGTACCGGGGTGAACACGCCGCCATACGTAAGGCGATGAACGCGACCGCCGAATCGCTGCATGAATCCATCTCCCAGGTTTCAGAAACCGTCAAACTCGTCTCGGAGGTCGGCCAGCAGATCACCCGCATCAGTTCGGTTGTCACCAAAGGAGCCGAGGATCAGAGCGTACAGCTGAACGAAACCTCCATGAGCCTGGCCTCGCTCTCGGAAAGTGCCAACCACAGCGCCCAGAGTACCGCCAGGGCGCATGAAAATGCCAGGCAGGCGACGGACGCCATTCTTAAGGCCAAGGAGTCCATGAACCGCATGGTTGCTTCCATGAGCGATATCAGCGGCGCGGCTGAAAACACGACCTCGATCGCCAACGAGATTGACGGCATTGCCAAGGAAACCGGTACGCTGGCCGGGGGCGCCGTGGAAAAGGCTGTCCGGATGCGCATTTCCGCCGGGGGATTCGGTGTTGTCGCCCAGGAAATCCGCAAGCTTTCGCGGCAATGCTCCGAAACAGCCAGCGCCATGAAGGCCTTTGAAAAGAAAATGAGCGAAGACCAGCAGGAGGAGTTCGGAGAACTGATCGCCAATCTGATGAGTATTGCCCGTTTTTCCAATCTGCTGGGGGTCAACGCCGCCATCGAAGCGGCCCATGTCGAGGGGGCCGGCAACGAATTCAAGGTCATGACCGATGAAATCCACAGTCTGGCGGTCAGATCGGCCGATGCCGCCAACAAAACCAGCGCTCTGACGCGATCATCGGCATCCCTTTCCAAAAGCGGCGTACAGCTTTCGCAGGAAATAGACCGCCAGCTGGAGGGCGCTGTGCAGGGTGCACATGCGTTGAGTGCTTTTGCTGACGAAATCTCGTCGAATATTCATGAGCAGACGACCGGTCTGGAACAGATCAGCAAAACGGCGGCCGAGATAAGTATCGTTACGGACAAAAACGCCGAGGGGGCTGCTGAATCGCTGGAAGCGGCCAAAAACCTCGAACAGCAGGTGGGGAAACTGACCAGGATGGTTAACCGTTTCAGTTTCTGATAAAGAAATAAAATTCTCATAATACTATGGCCTCGTGACGGGGCCATTTTTTTTGAAGCGACCTTGCTTTTTTCAGAGTTAACGCTACTATGCAGTACTGCCGTCAAAGCGAAAATCTTCCCGAAGGGGGCTGAAGATGAGTCTGCTGGATAAACTGAAGGGCGAATTTATCGACATCATCCAGTGGCTGGATGATGCGAACGACACCATGGTCTACCGCTTTGAGCGCTACGGTAACGAGATCAAGTACAAGGCCCGCCTGGTGGTGCGCGAAGGGCAGATGGCGGCCTTTGTCAACGAAGGTCGGTTGGCGGATGTCTTCAGGCCCGGCACCTACACGCTTGAAACAAAAAACCTGCCGGTGCTGGCCACCCTGCAGGGGTGGAAATACGGCTTTGAAAGTCCCTTCAAGGCCGAAGTCTACTTCTGCAGCACCCGTCAGTTTACCAATCTGAAATGGGGCACACCCGGCCCCTGTCTGATGCGTGACCCGGAGTTCGGTGCGCTGCGAGTAACCGCCTTTGGCCTTTATTCGATCAGGATCAAGGAACCGGCCGTTTTTATTCGGGAAATAGTCGGCACGGACGGCAGTTTCACGACCGCTTCGATTGAAGACAACCTGCGGGGCAAAATCGGCACCCGCATCAAGGAGGTCATGCCTGAAGCCGGCATCCCGTTTATTGATCTGGAAAGCAGGGTCGTGCAGCTGGGAGAAACGCTCAAGTCCCGCATCGCAGCGGATTTCGCGGCTTTCGGGCTGGAACTGATGGAAGTGCAGGTGCAGGATATCGGCCTGCCGGAAGAGGTGGAAAAAGCCATCGACAAGGCTGGAGCCATGCGGGCCATTGGCAATCTGCAGGCCTATACCCAGTATGAAGCCGCCAGCGCCATCCGTGACGCGGCCAACAATCCGGGCGGGCTGGCGGCGGCCGGCGTCGGGGTAGGAATGGGCTTCGGCCTGGGGGGGCAGGTGGCCGGAGCGCTGGGGGGCTTTGGCAACGGCCAGCCATCTCCGTCATCATCTGCCGCCGCCCCGCCGCCGCTTCAGCCCCTGTACCATGTCGCGCAGGATGGTCAATCATCCGGCCCCTTTGACCTGGCGACCATGCGGGATCTGGTGCTGTCCGGAACACTCGGGCGCGAATCGCTGGTCTGGAAACAGGGCATGGCCTCCTGGGACAGCGCTTCCAGCCTGGCTGAACTGGCGCCGCTTTTTGAATCAACACCACCGCCGCTGCCGCCTGACCGGGCCGGCTGACCATAATCATAAATAAAAATATCAAGGAGATGACATGCGACTGACCCCCGCCGTTGAACTGGAATATCGTTGCAAAAAATTACAGGACCAGATGACCGCCGTTGGACTGGATGCGGTCATCATCGTCCAGAACGCAGATCTGTTTTATTTTACCGGTACGGTCCAGAGCGGCAATCTGTACGTCCCGGCAGAGGGGCAGCCGATCTTCATGGTGCGCAAGGATGCCGCTCGGGCGCGGATGGAGTCCGGACTTAAAGAGGTGCTGCCCTTCGGTTCGATGAAGGATATTCCCGGCATCCTGCTGCAGTACCGCTATCCCGAACCGAAGCGGATCGGGATGGAGTTGGACGTGTTGCCGGTGAACTTTTTCCAGCGCTACCAGAAGGTCTATCCCGACGCCGAATTTGTGGATGCCACACCGCTGATCCGCAAGGTCAGAATGATCAAGTCCCATTATGAAATTCATCTGATGAAAGATGCCGCCGACCAGAACGATCTGGTCTACCGGCGCGCCAAGGAAATCATCCGGGTCGGGGTCACAGACCTGGAAATTGCGGCTGAACTGGAGTATACCGCCCGCAAGAACGGACACCAGGGGCTGGTGCGCATGCGCGGTTTCAACTCCGAACTGTTCTACGCCCAGATATTTTCAGGCGTCGACAGTGCCGTGCCGGCTTATCCTGACACCCCGCTGGGGGGGCTCGGCCTTAACGCGTCCTTTGGGCAGGGGGCCGGACTGAAGCGGATTGAGCCCGACGAAGCGGTGCTGATCGATTTTGCCGGCTGTGTGGATGGTTATCTGACTGATCAGACCCGGGTCTTCGTTGTGGGTCAGATCTCGGACCGTCTGCGGCGCGGCTATGAGGATATGCTCGAAATTCAGCATAAAATGACCGAAATTGCAGTGCCCGGCGCCGTCTGGGGCGCGGTCTACGATCAATGTCTGGAACTGGCGCTCAAGATGGGCTACGCCGACAGCTTCATGGGGGCGCGCGGTTCGCAGGTCTCTTTCATCGGTCACGGTCTGGGGATCGAAATCGACGAATATCCCTTTATTGCCCGGGGATTCAATGAAATGACCCTGGAGGTCGGGATGGCCTTCGCTTTTGAGCCCAAACTGGTTTTCCCCGGAGAAGGCGCAATCGGCATCGAAAATACCTTTTATCTCAGTAATGAGGGGCTTAAACAGCTAACGCACTCCAGCGAGGAACTGGTTTTTCTGGCGGTTTGATATTCCTTAAAATTTTTTGTTGCATTTTTTAAATGTTGCCAGTATAACTGCGACAACAAATTGTATACAGTATCCTAAAAAGAGATTTTCAGGTGTTTCACGCGCTTGATCTGCAGTACGCTTTAATGTTGTTCCAGTCTTATCCGTCGTTCATCCCAGAGTAGTCCACACCACGAAAGGAGAGTACCCAGATGGCATTGAAAGACACGCTCAAACAGAAGATCGAGGAACATCGTCCACGCACCACCCGCTTGGTAAAAGAGTTCGGTAAGGTTATCATTGATCAGGTCAACATTGACCAGTGCATTGGTGGCGCCCGCGACATCCGCTCGCTCGTTACCGACATCTCCTACCTTGACCCGCAGGAAGGCATCCGCTTCCGCGGCAAGAACATCCCCGAGACGTTTGCAGCGCTGCCCAAGGCTGCCGGTTCCAACTATCCGACCGTCGAGTCCTTCTGGTATTTCCTGCTGACCGGCGATGTCCCCACCGACGCACAGGTTGCCGAAGTCGTGGCCGAATGGAAAGTCCGCCAGGTTGTCCCGCAGTATGTATTCGACGCTATTCGCGCCCTGCCGCGTGACAGCCATCCGATGGTCATGCTGTCGGTCGCCATGCTGGCAATGCAGAAGGACTCCAAATTCGCCGCTTTCTACAACTCCGGCAAATTCAACAAGATGACCGCCTGGGAATCCGTTTATGAAGACGCCTGCGACATCGTAGCCCGTATCCCCGTCGTTGCCGCTTTCATCTACAACCTCAAGTATCGCGGCGACAAGCAGATCGCCATCGACCCGAGCCTCGACATGGGCGCCAACTTCGCCCATATGATCGGCCAGTGCGAAGAGTACAAGGATGTCGCCCGTATGTACTTCATCCTGCACTCCGACCATGAGTCCGGCAACGTTTCCGCTCACACGACTCACCTGGTTCACTCGGCGCTGTCCGATCCGTACTACGCTTATTCAGCCGGTCTGAACGGCCTGGCAGGCCCGCTGCACGGCCTGGCCAACCAGGAAGTGCTCGACTGGACCCTCAAGTTCCAGGAGAAGTATTGCAAGAATGTAGAGCCGACCGAAGAACTGATCAAAGCAGCTCTCTGGGATACCCTCAACGCCGGTCAGGTTATTCCGGGTTACGGCCACGCCGTTCTCCGCAAAACCGACCCGCGCTACATGGCACAGCGTGAGTTCTGTCTGGCCACTCCTGGCCTGAAAGACGATCCGCTCTTCAAGGTTATCGCCAAGATCTTTGAAGTTGCTCCTGGCGTACTGACCGAGCACGGCAAGACCAAGAACCCCTGGCCGAACGTCGACGCACAGTCCGGCGTTATCCAGATGTACTATGGTCTGACCGAGTACGACTTCTACACCGTTCTGTTCGGTGTGGGCCGCGCCCTTGGCTGCATGGCCAACATCACCTGGGACCGTGGTCTGGGTTATGCCATCGAGCGTCCCAAGTCCGTTACGACTGCCATGCTCGAGAAGTGGGCTGCAGAAGGCGGCCGTCAGCTGTCCTGATTTCGGGTCATCTGTTAGTATTCAATCGCGGGAGCACAGTGATGTGCTCCCGTTTTTTTTAGATTAGTGCTTGCAAAAAAAAATAGCTGCTGTATAAAAGACCATATCGGTCGCATTTGAGGGCGGCCTTATCCCAGACTCGAAAAAGGAGAAAACAGCATGCCGAAGCTACTTGAAGTCTACAAATGTGAACTGTGCGGAAATATGGTCGAGGTGATCCACGCCGGCGGCGGTGAACTGGTCTGCTGCGGCCAGGAAATGAAGCTTATGACCGAAAACACCGTTGATGCTGCCAAGGAAAAGCATGTGCCGGTGATCGAAGTCGGTTCCGGCTTCGTCAAGGTAACGGTCGGTTCGGTTCCCCATCCGATGGAGGAAAAGCATTACATCGAGTGGATCGAGCTGATCGCCGATGGAAAAGCCTATCGCCAGTTTTTGAAGCCGGGCGAAGTTGCCACGGCAACCTTCAATGTCAGCGCCACAACCCTGACCGCCCGTGAATACTGCAATCTGCACGGATTGTGGGCGGCCTAGTTTTTTAGGGCGGAAATAGTTACGGACAATGCGGGATTCCGGCAACGGAATCCCGTTTTTGTTCTGGAACGCCTTTACACTGACCAGCCTCTCATGTATCATCCGCGCCAATGAAACGCATCCTCGGCTTTTACATAATCCGTGAAATAACAGGTCTCTTTCTGTTGGGTATCACCGTCTTCACCCTGGTGCTGCTGATGGGGCGCCTGATCAAGCTGACCGAACTGGTCGTGTCGCGGGGAGTCCCCTTTTCAGACGTGGCCTGGATGATCGTTTATCTGATGCCCTCCTTTCTGGTTTTTACCATCCCGATGGCTTTTCTGCTGGCCGTGCTGCTGGCTTTCGGCCGACTTTCGGCCGACAACGAGATAACCGTCATCAAGGCCAGCGGCGTCAGCCTGGTGCAGATCATGCCGCCGGTTCTGGTCTGCGCCCTGGTTGCGGCCCTGCTGGCATTGACGGCCAGCCTGGTGGGTGTGCCGTGGGGCAACCAGGCATTCAAGGAGTTGAGCTTTAGAGTTTTAAAGCAGAACGCGGCAGCGACAATCGATGAAAAGGTCTTCTGGGACGAAATTCCGGGTGTGATCCTCTATACCGATCATTACGATGAACGCCAACAGACCCTGAAAGGGGTCGTGATTCACGACGGCCGCAATCCTGAGCGCCCCCTGACGATCTTTGCCAAACAGGGCTCGGTCAGCGGGGGCAACGGACGCCAGGCGCTGCAGTTGTTGCTGGCCGACGGCAGTATTCACTCCGCCGGGCGAGGAGCCGAATACCGTCTGGTGCATTTCGGCGAATATGTCATGTCGGTCGGCGGGGAAGGGGGAGCAGCCGGAATCAGCCTCAACGAGCTTGATCTGGGCATTGCCGAGTTGAAACGCCAGATCGCCGACCCTGCCACCGCACCCCGGACCCGTTTTAAAATGTCGTCCGAACTGCACAGCCGCTATTCCCTCCCCTTTGCATCGCTGGTGTTTGCCGTTATCGCCGTGCCGCTGGGGATCCAGAACCGCCGCTCCGGAAAATCGGCCGGCTTTTCGGTCAGTATATTTCTGCTGCTGATGTATTATCTGCTGCTTTCTTTGATGAAAACCATCGCCGAAAAGGGGGGTATTCCGATAGCGCTGGCACTCTGGCTGCCCAACCTGATTTTTATGGCTATCGGCTGGTACCTGCTGCGGCTGGCTTCGCTGGAACGCCGGATACCATTCCCTTCTCCGGAATATGTTGCCGGCATTCTGAAGTGGAGAACGCGCTGACATGCACATCCTGAACCGTTATATCGCCGTCACCTGGCTGCGGCTGTTCGGCTTGTGCCTGGTCAGTTTCGTGGCGGTTTATCTGGTCATCGACATGATGGAGAGGATTCCCCGCTTCCTGCGGGACGGCGCTACTCTGGGCGATATGGCCGCATACTTCATCTATAAACTGCCGGAAATGCTCGGCCAGACCGCCGCCTTTTCGACCCTGATGGCGACCCTGCTGACCCTGGGTCTACTATCCCGCAATTCGGAAATCATCGCCATGCGCAGCTGCGGGATCAGTCTGCCGCGCATTTCGCTGCCGATGCTGGCGCTTGGCCTGGCCGTCAGCCTGCTGATGCTGGTCAACGCCGAACTGATCGTGCCGAAAAGCTCCCAGCGCATGGGCTCCATCGAACGGATTAAAATCAAGAAAAAAGCCGCCAATGCGGTTTTCAAGCTCAACAACATCTGGTTCCGCAGCGACAGCCTGATACTGCAGGCGCAGGCTTTCGACCCGCGACTGCAGGTTCTGAAGGGGGTCACTCTCTGGACCCTGGACGAAACACTGACTCCGGTCAGCCGCATCGATGCCGAGCGGGCCGAATTCCGGGATGGACGCTGGACTCTGCAGCAGGTGGACGCCAAGGATTTCAGCGCCGGCTCCGGCTTTACCTCCAGCAAGCTTCCCAGTATGGAGGTGGCGCTCAATCTGAAAGTCGATGACCTGAAGGTGCTGGATAAAAACGCCGACAGCCTGAGCTACCGTAAGCTTCACGAATACGCAGAGAACCTCCAGCGGGGCGGCTATCAGGCTTTCCGCTACCGGACCATGATGCACGCCAAGCTGTCAGCGCCTTTTGCGGCGCTGGTGATGGTTATTCTGGGGATTCCATTCGCCATGCGTAACAGCCGCTCCGGCGGCGTGGCCCTGGGGATCGGCGCCAGCGTGGCGATCGGTTTTGCCTATTTTGTCGTCAACGCGGTCCTGTTGTCCTATGGCCGCAGCGGCGCCCTGCCGGCTCTGGTCGCCGCCTGGGGAGCGAACGGAATCTTCGCCCTGGGCGGCATCTGGCTGGCCATGACGGTCAAACGCTAGCGAACAAGGAGCTTATATGAAACGGATACTACTGCTGACAACCGCTTTGATGCTGGCCACCCTTGCAGCCGTTTCCCCATCCCCGGCGGCCGAACGTCCCCAGCGGGTCAAGTCCCGCACTGCTACGGTTCCTGCGGCTGCTCCGGCCCAGCCTGCCGTTGCGCCGGCGCCGGCAATCTTGAGCATCATTCCGGCCCAGGGCGAACCGGGCGCCAAGATAAGCATCTTCGGCTCCGGTTTCGGTGAACAGGCCTCGGTTTTTTTGGGAAGCGTCGAGATTCCGGCCAGAGTCGTGGAGGGCAAACAGCTGGAAATGGTCATTCCGCAGCTGGATGCGGGTCTGTATGCGCTTTACGTCAAGCGGGCCGACGGCGTGACCGGCCGGGTCTACAACTTTGCCGTGCAGGCGCTGCGTCCGGTGCTGACCTCCCTGACGCCGGACCGGGTCAGTATCTGTGCCGTCGGTGGAGAGCGGGAGGTGACCGCCCAGGGAAAAAACTTCAGCGAGCGCGCATCTCTTCTGTTTGACGGAGCCGTGATTACCAGCCGGACTGTCTCCCCGGAGCAGATCGTCTTCAGCGCCCCCCAGGCGGCCGGCGGCCTGCATCAGGTCATGGTCAAAAACGACCCGGAAAACGGCTCCCTGCCCTTGGCCCTGGCCTATGAAACCAAGCCGGAGATCAGCCAGGTTTCGATCGGCAACGAATATGTGAATTATTATGAATTGAATATTTACGGCAGGAATTTCCAGCAGAATTCGGCCATCTACGTCGACGGCGAGAGAATCGGCGGCAAAGGGGGGCAGGAGATGGTCGAGCGGGAAAAGCTGATCTATGTGGACTGTACCCGCATGATTTATCAGCGTCACCCCTACTCATCCACCAACAAGGATTTCCGGATTCAGGTCGTCAACCAGGGGGGGGAGTGGAGCCAGGTGGTCAACGTCACGGCGCCGTGACGGACTCCGCTGGAACACTCGTTACACCAATGTTACACTTGAAAATAGACGCCTTGTCATGGTTTTTTTAACAAAAATGCAAAAATGGTGCGCCTCTGACGCACTAAATGGTCACCGTACAGGAAATAGAAAGAATCGATTTTACACTTAGAAGCTGATTTTTTTTAATTTTCCATGATTTTCTAAAATAATGGCGTTAACCAGTATCTCACTCACAAGGACAACATAAGACTTATGAAACTGTTTAAACTGATACTCCTGTTTGTTTTAGCAGCAGTCCCCACCTACTCTGAAACATCCACAACTCTGGATGCAACTGTGTCTTCAATGGACAGTAACGGTACCATTTCAGGCCAGGTGCTCATCAAGGACAAAGCCCCAATGGTTACCGGAGTTGTTTTGCTATACGATAAAACTCTGGGACCCCCTCCTTCTACCAGATACTGGCGGGTTCCAGACATGATAACCGGGACTGACAGCAATGGAAGATTTGCAATACGGGTTCCCAAAGGCGTCTACTATTTGCAGGTTGCCCAGAAAAAGCCTGATGGTGAAATAGGGCCGCCCCAGGAGAGTGATTATTTTTATTCTCACAAAGATGCCCATGGAAAGCTGCTTCCAATAACTATCACCACCAGCACCCACGACCTCGGCATACTGAATGCGTTTCTTTTTGAGCCAAGTATGGCTGAGCTCACTAAAGACATCACTTCAATCGAAGGGATTATCCTTGACAACAAGGGAAATCCAGTTGAGAAAGCGCTCGTCTTTGGTTATCTTTCAGAGGTAGCGACCGGAAGACCGACGTTTGTTTCGGAGAGAAGTGACAAAAATGGGAAATATATGTTGCGTGTCCATGATGGCGGGACGTTTTATCTTAAAGTGAGAAGCGTTTATGGAGGAGGTAAACCCCAGGAAGGTGAGTTTCTCAATATCACCAATGAATTCAAACCTCTGAAGGTGTCTCTTGAAAAACACCAAAAATTGAAGGGGGTTGTCTTGAACGTCATTAAATTCAGCAGGCCTGGATCAGGCTCTGAAGCCACATCCCCACCACCGCCACATGAAAAGGTTTGGAAAAACATCCGGAACTTGCAGGCACAATAATCACTTGGCATCTCAGCGTTTTTCAAAAATCAGAAAATAATGATACGGTAAGAAAAAATACTCCGCATACAGTTTTAATCCCGCCTTTACTGCCTCCTGTACTGCCACATCTCTGGATATCCGCCTGTGCATGGGGGGGCGCCCGTCTGGCGTCTCTGCCATGGTATAGGAGATGAGAGCCAATCGGCCGTTTTTTTTGAGGATTTCCTTCGCTCGGGCCAGATATTGGACGCGGTTATCAATTGCGGGATAAATGTTGAACATTAAGACCAGATCAGCGGAGGCAGGCGGTAACAGAGGGTCGTTCGGCTTGCCCAAAATGCTTCTGATGTTGTCCAGACCCTCTTTGGATGCTCGTTTCTCCAGATATTCAACCATCTCCGGCTCAATATCGACAGCATAGACAAGCCCCTTCTTGCCAGTTTTTCTGGCGAGCAGGGTCGAAAAAGAGCCTGTGCCTGAACCAAGGTCGGCAATGGTCTCGCCGGGCTTGATAAACAACTGCTCGACGATCTCTTCCGGCTTCAACCACTCTTTTCTGCTTTCTGCTTCCAGGTACTGGATATTGCCTTCGGTTGTCAGGCTGTTCAACCACTGACCTTCTGAACCCGACTTTTTTTGCTCTTGGCTCTTATGGGCAACGCTCCGCCCCTCAATTTGAGCGTTGGTGTCGCCGTGGTCGTTCCCCGAGGGGGATGACACCCTCTCATTTGCCGGTGTTGGCAGAACATTAAAAACCTGCTTGTCCGCCATCATGGTGACGGTGAGGTTGACGTTATCCAGCACTTTGCTCTTTTCATAGGTTACGGCATGCCTGCTGTTTCCATTGAAGAGGCCGTACAGTTCCCCGGTTTGAGGGATTCCGCCGAGGGTTTCCCTTGCGACAATATAGTAGTCCCCCGAGATATCAACCGGAATGAGATAGGAGCCATCGGCGCCCGTCTCGGTCCAGTAATCGGCGCCTTGACTGAGGTAATGGGTCAGGAAATTCGGCTTGAAAGCACGGAAGGCAAGTACTAGCAACCCCTCCGCTGGTTTGCCGTCCTGGCCGGTCACACGACCTCTGATGCCATTGGTGACACCGGTCGCCAGGTTGTCAATGGTCTTGAACGAGCCAGGCTTTATCTGTGCCGTATCGACAAACGCATTTCGATCATCCTTGGGATAGCACGGGACCTCAATCTGGGTTGTCTTGCTTTTGCGGACTTCTACCGGGTTTACGGGGTAATAACAGAACAACTCCCCATTCTTCAGCGGCCGGTTTCCCTTTGCCCCATCTCTCTTTCTGGCGATCACAACATAGTTACCTACGGGAACGTTGAGCCGGAAGGTTCCATCATCCGCCAACGATTCCATCTGTACCCCGGGACCCTTGAATTTGGTATCCGGCTTGTAAAGGGTGACTTCCCCTTCTGTTAGGGGCTTACCCTTGTAGGTGACTATACCGGTGAGTGCCGATTCCCCTTCCGTGTAAACCGGTTGCTTGACCTCGGTGGCCAGCAAGGCAATCCATGTGTTTTCCCCGGTATCCACCTTTATGGGGTTGTTGCCGTGAAAGGCGAAGAACTCCTTCCCTTTCAGATGACCCCTCGCCACGAAGTAGTACTCCCCCTTTGGTAGTCTGAAACTGTAGGAACCGCGTTTGTCGCAGTCGGCGGATGCGATGGCTTTGCCCCCACCACTGATGTCGCCGTAGGTTGCGTAGGCATGGACCTTGGCTCCGTTGAAGGGACCGGCATCTGTGACAACTCTCCCTCCTACCGTCGTTTTGCCGGCGGCATGGGCAGATGGTGCAAACAACAGCACAAGAATCATGAGACCAATGAGAGTCATCATGGGCTGGATTATCTTTGGTGGCATACTGAACTCCAGTCGTGTTCGGTCCACGCCTTTCATGACTGCTGTCCGCAGTAAGGATTGACTGGCCCCGGCGCATAATCGTCACAAGGAAAGGGGATATACTCGGCATTATGAAACTGCTGTACGACTTCGTCAGCAAAAAACGCTCCCAACGGTGTTGTTTGCACTTTCATATCATCCTCCACCAGCAGGTCATACTGTTTCAATTTCTCGATAGTATCTCGGAAAAACTCGATTGACCCTCCGGTGACTTCCTGGAATCTGCTTTTCAGCACAAAGCTGTTCTTGAGAGGAAGGATCATCCCCCAGCGCATCTGTTCCTCCCTGCTCCTGACGAGGCCCCGGTTGACGGGAAGTTTTCCATCTGCAATCATCGCGTAGTACTCATCAAAGCTCTGGGTGTTCAAGACAAAGCGGTCCCGCAGGCTGCTGAACGCCGTTAAACCGAAGCCAATCTGGTCATATAACAGACAACACTGGTTCCAGGCATAGCGAGAGTAATCATTCACGGTTCTGCTGAACACCCTCCTAATGTTCTCTTTAAACCCATTACTGGCGAGCAGGTCGATCGCCGTTTTTTTCATCGATAGGGTTTCATCGTCATCCAATGCGTTAACTGATCTCTTTTCAATCAAATCCCGTATCGGTCCCTGGTAATCACCATAGGCCCCGACCTTCAACCGGTAGAGCTGAATCTCGTCGACATCAAGGGTCATCGCCATTTCAATGTCATCGAGCCAGCTTGCAAGGGTTTGGCCGGGATAGCCAAAGATAAACTCGATATTCAGTTTGAAACCAAGTTTTCGAGACTCTTCGATGGATTTAAGCGATTCGGCAACGGTGTGGTGCCGATTCATGTTGGCAAGCGTCTGGTCATTCAACGATTGGACGCCAATGGTCAATCGGTTTACACCATGATCGCGCAGTATGCACAATCGTTCCCTGCCGTCGCTACCTATCAGCGTGGTTGGATCGACATCGTAGTTGAACTGCTCGCACCTGGATATGTCAAGCCGCTTGACGAAGAAACCGAGAAACCTTTTCAGTTGTGCCGGAGAGAGAAATGTTGGGGTCCCCCCACCGACAAGAATTGATCTGGTTTTTACCTGCCGGAGCCCGAGAACCTGTAGATAGAGATCCATTTCCTTTTCCAGGGCATTCAGATAAATATCTTTTTCGCTGTCCCTGTTGCCCAGTCTTACCGGATAGTGGCAAAATAGGCAGCGCTGCTGGCAGAA
The DNA here is from genome assembly GCA_021850095.1 of Deltaproteobacteria bacterium. Taxonomy (GTDB): domain Bacteria; phylum Desulfobacterota; class Desulfuromonadia; order Geobacterales; family Pseudopelobacteraceae; genus JACRCG01. Next base: position 4,962 of record JAJZRX010000010.1, on the reverse strand, counting down.
CGGGAGATGGGCATAGACATCAAATAAACGATCATGTGGGAGTTTATACGAATGGAAGAGATCGGTTTGAGTGGCACGCGGGTACATAGTGATAGGCGGATAGTGAACCGATGGGAAGAAATCCCCCCTGCGGCTGATGAATCCGGCTTCTTTTAGTTTGTGGTACTGACCCATGAACTGCTGGGATTTCGCGATCAATTCCAACCTGTCGGTCTTCAGCTTGTCAGCCATAGAAAGATTCCTTTCACGCCACAAATCTTGGGTGAGGCATGAGGTGCCCGGATGCAGCGCCAGCCGTTTTACGGTCATGCCCCTTATGTGACGATACCGCTCGTACAAAGGATAATTACTCCCACGGTAGCGATTACCGCTCCCGCTGCCGCATGGAGTGTCACCTTTTCTTTGAGAAAAATAGCCGCCATGGGGAGGACAAAAATCGGCTCAGTGGCAATCAGGCTGTTGGCCACCACGACGCTCGTATACTTGAAGGCGACGATCGCCAGCCAGAAACCGCCAAAGGTGATGACAAAGACGGAGAGGGTGAACTTACATATCAGTCGTATATCCCGGAATGGCGACACCCAGCCCCCCAGTCTCCTTGTCGCGATCCCTGCCAGGAGCATCCCGACCGTACCTGCCAGCATCCGTATGAAGGTGGCATGGAGGGTGGACGTGTCATGCAGCCCTTTCTTCGTCAATATGGCCGCGACCGACATGGCTAGAACGGAAATGAGGCCAAAAAGAATGCCGCGTAAGGATGAATGTCCTTTGTCCGCAAAACTCTGGAACATGCCAATGGTGATACCGGTGATGATGATTGCAATGCCCGCCCATCCCAGCGGGGGAAGCGTCTCTCCCAGCATGAGCACCGCAAGAAGCGTCGTAAGTACCTGTCCGAAGGTGAGCAGGAGGGTAAGCGCCTGGGGACTGACCTCTTTCAGGGCGCTGAAAAAGAAGGTGTCTGACAGGGCAACCCCCAGTATCCCGCTCAGGATGAGATAGAGATAGGCATCCATGCCGATGTTCGCAAACCCGCCGACCAAAAGGGTTGCGAGTCCCAGGAGCACGACGCTCACCGCTCCCTTTATCAGGGTCATGGCAAAGGATGAAAGCGATTCTCCCAGCTGCTTGAACAGCACCGCACCGATGGACCACGAGGCTGCCGAGCCAAGAGCGGCGAGTATACCGATTGTGTTCGAGTCGATCATGCCTGGTGACTGGCGTGAGTGCGCTCTCGGATACGTAGTCCGGCTTTTTCAGCAGTCTGCTGTGCATGATCAAGGCTGACGACAAAGCGCTGCTCGGTATAGATTTTGTATAACTCCCGCTTTTCTCTGGGGGTAAAATTGATCGTCATGACATTGGCTCCGGCATCCAAACCCATTCGCTGTCCTCCTTTTTGGAGCGTTTCCAGGGCGCTGACTGACGGGATAAGAGCGGATGGCAGGAGAATCCGATAGATCGCCATTGTGTTGAGTGTCAGGGAAAGACCGCCGGCGGGAAAGTGCTGAAAGGGTGTGTTACCGCCCGGTGTAAAGGGGGAGCAACTGATGAAATCGGGTTGGATCTTGAGGGCGAGCTTGATATCCTCGACAATGGTGTTCAAGGTCTGCATCGGCAGGCCTATGATGTTTCCCGTGCCGAGCTTTAGGCCTGCTTCCTTGATCCGGGAAATGCACTGCAGCCTGTCGGCCAGGGATACCTGGGCAATTTTCTGATAGAGTTCCGGGTCAGAGGTCTCGAATTTGAGGATATATGAATTCGCTCCCAGCCGAGCAAATTTCTCATATACGGATTTGGGACGTTCTCCCAGGCACAGCAGTACCTCCAGGTTCATATCATGCTTGATGACGGGAATCACCTGTTCAAGGTAGTGATCATTGCAGGGATTTTGCCCCCCCTGCAGGAAAACGGTCTCAAGCCCCGCACTATTGATGCTCTCTGCCAAGGCAAGTATTTCTTCGGGATGGAGCGAATACCGGTCAAGGGATTTGTTGGCGGAACGCATGGTACAATAGCTGCAGTTTTTTTGGCAGTGACTGGATATTTCGATGACGGCTCGGAGCAGGACTTTATCTCCATGGTGTTGCCGCCGCACTTCTCGTGCTCGTGCGAACAATTCCTGCTGTAGGTCTCCTGTCGCCGTAAGTAACTCGATTAGATCCAGTTCGCTTCCTCTATTTTCGCTGATTTTATCTAGTGAATACATAAATCCTCATGGCACACAAACAAGGGTTGCCCAACCGAACAACTAAAGCACAACTTGTGCCAAGTTTTAGAGTTTTTGGGGGCAGCTGCCCGCTTATAAATTTTTCGTAATTTCTAAACTCTAAACAACGGAACCAACCTGCCGCTGAGACTTAAGGCAAACTTACTAGCGGAACATGTTATACCGGAAAATACACCAGATGGCCCAGATGCCGTCACGCCACGTAATTTTTTTCCCCTCGGCGTAGGTACGGCCGGTATAGGAAATGCCGACTTCGTAGATTCTGGCTCCGATACGGGATACTTTGGCGGTGAACTCCGGTTCGAATCCGAAACGATTCTCGACCAGAACCAGTTTTGATAATACGTCACGGGTGAAGGCTTTGTAGCCGGTTTCCATGTCGGTAAGATTAGGATTTGTGAGCATGTTCGACAACAGCGTCAGAAACTTGTTTCCCTGCATGTGCCAGAAATACATGATCCGGTGCGGCCCGTCTCCGGTCATACGCGAGCCGTAAACCACGTCTGCCTTTCCATCCAGGATCGGGCCGAGCAGTTTCGGGTAGTCGCGGGGGTCGTATTCAAGGTCTGCGTCCTGAATGATGATCACATCACCAGTACAAACATCGAAACCGGTTTTGAGCGCCTTTCCCTTGCCCCGGTTGAGGTCGTGGTGAATTGCTATCAACCCCGGAGTGTTTTTGAATCCCTGCAGGATCTCGCGCGTGCCGTCGCTGGAACCATCATCAACGACAACGAGTTCCGACGTCACACCGGAAGCCTGGATTCTTGCGATTGTTTCCACCAGGAAATGTGCCTCGTTGAAGACCGGGATGACGACAGAAATCCTCGGTTGATGAGCCTGTGCGGCCGGTTCTGAATGAGCTGGATTCATACTGTCAGAATTCCCGATGGCAGATTGAATGGTCATATTTATTGAAACGGCTGCCACGTTATCGGTCCGGTTTCCGTCCCCGCCTGCTTGAAATCCTCTTCTGACGCTTTTAAATTCCCCAAGGCCTTCAATGCAAGCCAACGGTGATAGAAATAGTTAGGAAACGGATTTAACTGGATTGCAGAAGTGAATTCCTTAACCGCTTCTTCATAGTGCCTGGCCTTGCTGAGTGCATCGCCGCGAAGAGCATGCAGATTGAACAGCCCGGGGAATCCGGCCTCTTGCCCCATACGAATGGAAACAGACAAATCTTCCGCCGCAGCGAGATATTTCCCTTTTTGCAGGTAATAATCTCCCCGAAAATAGAATGCTCTTCCTGAGGGTTGGATATCAATGCTTCTGGACCACAGCGTTGCCGAATTCTTCCAAGAGCCGATGAGTTTTACCGTCGTCGTTCCATAAAACAATAGCAGAACCGCGACCAGGCAAATAAAAATATTTCGTGCAAAACGAGCGGGTATTGAAGCTGATTTTCTGTATAGTGCGGCAATAATGGCCGCTACGGCAATGCTGGGGGCGACTGCCGGAAGATAGGTAAAGCGTGCGGCATAGGCCTGGGCCCCGTTTTGGAGGAACCCCAGAACGGGTAATAGTGGAAGAATAAAAGCCAGCCAGGTTGCGAACAGCCAGGGTCTTTTCTTGTAGTTACAGATACAGAAAATGGTGAAGGAGATGGCTAGCGCCATTGCCAAATAGTATGAAACCGGGAAAACTCGCGGCAGCAGATACAAATGGGTGATGCCGACCGGATAAACGCTCAGGCTGACGTACTCAAAAATGGAGTTACCGGCCAAAACAACTCTTTTTGCCAGTGGAAAATCCTGAAATGAAACCAGGATGGTGGCATCGGAAGCAAAATGCACGGTGGCGATGGACAGTGACGCGGAAAGAACCAGAAAGGGGATTTTTTCGATCAGGACTGCCACAATTCTCCCCCTTTGCAAGCGCCCCAGCGGATACCAGTCCGCCACCAGCAGCATCGCCGGTATAACAACGCTGACCGGCTTGGCCATCAGCGACAACAGAAGTAAAACCAGCGACAGTATATAATCCCTGATCGCCCCATTGTTTTGTTCAGCTGATTCTTTCTTGTGCGCATAGCACAGGTAGCACAGTATTGAACCAAGCGAAAAAATGCCGTTCAGTACATCCTTTCTTTCCGTTACCCAGGCCACCGACTCCACCCGCAGTGGATGAATTCCCCAGAGCAGTCCCGCCAACAGAAGTGTCGCCGGGTACAGGTAGGATCCTCTGCTGTTCTGATCCGCTTCGCTTTCCATTACCTGCCTCAACAGCCGGTCGGCAATCAGCACTACCAGGGCGGTGTTGATAGCATGCAACAGGATATTGGTCAGATGGAAACCCAGCGCATTCAGGCCCCAGAAGTTGTAATCAATCGCCAGGGAGATCCAGGTCAACGGCATCCACCAGCCCATGTAGGATGTGGAGAAAGCCTCGGTGAGAAATTGCCAGTCCAGGATTCTGATGGCTGGATTTTCGATGACATAATCGGGGTCGTCAAAATTGACAAAGTCACAGGAAAGCGCCCGCAGGTACAGCAAAAGACAGATCAGGCCTGCTGACAGAGCTATTGTGACGGTATGGTTCCTGCTGAGGTGCATTGATTCTCCATTATGATTGATGCAGCTCAGTAATCTTATTATTGTTCCGGTCAGCACTGTCCGGTTAAAGAATTGCAGTAGTGTTGTTGGTCTTTAGAAATCGAATAATAATAGCTATTTGCCGCATATTTTGCTTGACATTATGAGCAAAAAATGGCTGGCCGACCTCGTAACTAT
>JAJZRX010000079.1 GCA_021850095.1 Deltaproteobacteria bacterium | reverse complement strand
CGAGGCCTTTTTCCTGCGCTCCTACGAGCCTGCCGCCGAGGATCTGACCGGGGCGCTGAACGGTTACTCTGCGGCCGTGCTGGCCATTGACTATGAGCCGATCTTCGGCGCCGACCAGATCCCGCCTGACTCGTATTTCCCTTTTCTGTTCCCTTTCCCGTCCGGCGGCAGCGCCTGCAAACGCCTCTGCATGTTTCTGCGCTGGCTGGTGCGCCCACGTGACGGCATCGATCTGGGGCTCTGGCGGGGAGTCTCCCCGGCCCAATTGCTCATTCCGGTGGATACCCATATCAGCCGCATCTGCCGCTATCTTGGCCTGACCAGCAGGAAATCGGCCGACTGGCGCATGGCCAGGGAGATCACGACTGCCCTGCGGCGGCTTGACCCGCTCGATCCGGTCAAATATGATTTTTCGATCGCCCATCTGGGCATCAGCGAAGGGTGTGACGGTAAAGACAGCTCGCTCTGCCCGGCCTGCACGATTGCCGGAATATGCCCGCAATCCCGCCTCAAGAGCGGCCCAATCCCGGTCTAATGATTTGACAGCTCAGCACCTTTCTGTTATAGGACTAACGGTGTTTCAGGCAGTTCCATCAACGATTTATTCCAATTCCATATCAAAGCCCTCTCTTCGTTGGCTCGTCTTCGGCAGCTCAACGTACGTATCTGTACGCCTCGCTGCCTCAATCCTCGCCGCCTTGAGATCATCTTTGATCTGGAATTGGTATTACAACAGGCTCACCAACGTCAGGGGTCGCGGATGATAATTCAGTGCGAACAGTGTCAGACCAGGTTTAAACTTGACGATGCAAAGGTTACCGAAAAAGGCGTCAAGGTTCGCTGTGCAAAATGCAAGCATGTTTTCACCGTTCGCAAACAAGAACCAGTACCGGAAGCATCCGCTTCCGGCGCGCTGACCGCAACGGCCCCAGCCGCCGGGCTGCAGGCGGCCGGCGTGCAGCCCACGCCCCCGAGTGCGCTGGAGGCAGAGCCTTCTTTTTCATTTGGCGACGATACTCCTGAACCTGCCGCCAAAAACGATCTGCCCGACCAATCCGGCCCGTTTGGCTCCGCCCTGGCGGACAGTGCTCCTTCAGCGGACTTCACGGAACCGGCCGGTTTTTCCCTGCCCGCCGAAGAAACGACCTTCGCGCTGGAACCAGGTCAAAAGCCGTCCTTGCCGGACGAGGTCAGTTTCGGCGATTTCGATTTCGGAGACACCCCGGACGATTCGGACAGCACGATCAACAAGGCTCCGGCAGCTGCGCACGCTGCCGGCACGGAAGAAGCGCCGGGGCTGGATTTCTCGGACGATGATATGTTCGGAACCGTTGTCCAGCCTCCAGCTGAAGAGCCGGATGATGCGATCAATTTTGACTTCGGAACCGACAGTTTTGCGGATTCTCTCGATATGGGCGATTCAACCGTTGCCCAGACCGGTTCCGCCGGCGCCGGGGAATCAAGCGGTGATGCGCCCTTCAGTCTGGGGGAAATCGACTTTGGTGAGGAGCTGACCGCCGTGGCGGTTCAGCAGGTTAATCCGGACGAACTGAAGCCTTCCCAGGAGATACTGTTTGCGCCGCTGGCGGAAGCTCAGGTAAAAGCGCCGCAAGACGATGCCCTGAAAAAGGCTTTCGCAGAAGAGCTGGGCGCTGATCAGGACGATCTGCCCCCCTTGCCGATCGCTTCCCGCCGCAAGCAGAGCCCGCTTTTCACTGGGCTGATTGCTGCAGCGGCTTTGTTGGCGGTCGGGGCTTTGGGTTATTTTGGTCTTTCAAGCTTTTCGACTGATAAAACCACCGTTGCCCAAGAGAACGGAAGAATCGGCGTTCGCTCGATCAAGGCATCCTATCTGCAGAACCAGGCGGTCGGCACGCTGCTGGTCATATCCGGCGAGGCCCTGAACGAGTATTCCAAACCGCGGGCGGCGCTTCAGGTCAAGGCCAGCATGCTGGATGCCGCCGGGCAGGTCCTGGTCAGCAAGAGCGCCTATTGCGGCAATCTGCTCAATGATGAGCAGCTGACGACTCTGCCGCTGGAGAATATTGAAGCGGCCATGAACAACCAGTTTGGCGACTCGCTGGCCAATCTGGAGGTTGCTCCCGGCAAAACGGTGCCGTTTACGATTGTGATCGCCAATCCGCCCAAAGAAGGGCGGGATTTTACGGTCGAGCCGGTTGGCTCCACCGTGGCAACCGGCAAACAGCAATAATCCATAATAACCGCCTTTAACGAGAAAAGGCCGCCCGTAATACAACCGGCGGCCCTTTCTACATGTACTCATCCACTCTTTGCTGTAGCTATTAGAGAATCTCCACCAGCCTGATCTCGAAATTAAGATCGCAGCCGGCCAGCGGGTGGTTGGCGTCCAGCGTGATGGTCGTATCGGTGACTTCAGTCACCAGCACCGGCATCGGGCTGCCGTCCTGCAGGATGACTTCCATCTGCTGTCCCGGTTCCGGGTTGATGTCGGCCGGAATCTCGCTGCGCTCCAGGACCGCCACCATCTCTTCAGCGCGCTGGCCATAGGCGTCGTCGGCCGGAATGAAAACCTTGATGCTCTGCCCGACTTCCAGCCCGATCACGGCGGCCTCGAATTTGGGAATCAGATTGCCTTCGCCGATCACGAATTCCATCGGGCCGGTGGCCTGGCTGCCGCAGCCGCAGCCGTCGTCGCCGCACTGCTCGACAAAACCTTCCGAAGTATCGAAAATGCTGCCGTCTTCCAAGGTGCCGGTGTAATGAACCTTGACCTTATCGCCTGTTTTTGCCTGTGCCATGAAAAATCCTTTCTGGGGGTATTCCCGCTACATGCGGGAGATGATGTGAGTATCGACAGCTATTAGCAGTTGCGCGGGGTCACCGCAGATCTTGACGCGTTTGTGGCGGGATGACTCACCGGAGATGATTTCCACATATGATTTGGCCACCCCGAACAGATCGGCCAAAAATTCCCGGCAGAGCTTGTTGGCGGCCCCCTCCACCGGAGGTGAGGTCAGCCGGATCTTGAGTTCCTCGCCCTGGAGTCCGCAGATCTGGGTCTTCGAGGCCCGCGGCTGGACATGAATGTTCAGAATGATGCCGTCCTTGCCAACGGTCAGAAAGGGGGGGTCAGACCGGTTCATCACCGGAAAGCTGGCGGGCATAACTGTCCAGCAGCCCTTTGAAGCTCATCTCGAACTGGACCTTCTGACGGCGGACATCCTCGATGCGGGTTTTCAGATCGCCCAGCTGGCGCTCGGCGTCGGCCACGATCCGCTCGCCTTTAAGTTCCGCTTCGGAAACGATCAGTTCGGCTTCCTTCTGGGCATTGGCCTTCATATCCTCAATCACCCGCTGGGCCGAAAGCAGGGTTTCGCGAAGCTCGCGTTCGCGCTCCGCCATGTCAAGCGCCTCGCGGTTGTGGCGGGACAGCTGCTCCTTCAGCTCGTTATTTTCGCGGATCAGCGCTTCCATTTCGCCGGCCACGGTTTGCAGGAAGGCGTCCACATCCTCCGGGTCGAGTCCCCGGAACGTCTTGCCCTTGAACTGCTGCTGCTGAATATCGAGCGGTGAGATCTTCATTGCGGCCTAACCTCTCAATTTGAGTGACATCCCACTACCGGTCAGATAATGGTAAGCGGTGTCGAAAAAGATGATCTGGATGACGTAAATGGCGATAAAAGCCACCAGCGGCGACAGATCCAGCATGCCGGTATCGGGCATATGCCGTCGAATGCGCCGCAGCAGCGGATCGGTAACCCGGTAGATGAAATTGACGATCGGATTGTAGGGGTCGGCGTTGACCCATGAGATGATGACACTGGCCAGCAGAATATACTTGTAGACCGTCAGCAGCCCGCTGGTCAGTTCCACGATTTTGGCCAGCGCCAGCAGGATGTTTCCGAATAGTACCATCGCCTTACCCCTGTACCCTGGATAAAATAACGATCACTATGCATTAATCAGACTGCAAAGTCAAAACAGAATGACAGCCGGGCTTGCCATGGCATCTGCGCTCTGCTACACTGCCCCACCAGTGCGGCTATAGTGCCGCCTTCTTTTTTTGGAGAAGATCATGCCCGATCTGCAGCACTATCTTGACGCAGCCGTCACAGCTGCCCGGATCGCCGGAGCCTTCCAGCGCTACCGTTTCACTGCTCCCCTGAATGTGGATCTGAAAGGTGACAAGGATCTGGTGACTGAAGTTGACCGTGAATCCGAACGGCTGATTGTGGAGCACCTCCGACGGTGCTTTCCTGATCATGACATCGTTGGCGAGGAGGGGCAGTACCCCACAAGCGGATCCGCTTTCCGCTGGATCATCGACCCGGTGGACGGCACCACCAACTATGCCCACGGTTTTCCCTGGTTCTGCTCTTCGATCGCGCTTGAATGCGATCGTGAACTGCTGGTGGCGGCCATTTATAATCCGATCTACGATGAACTCTTCAGCGCAACCAAAGGGGGCGGCGCCTTTCTGAATGGCCGCCGTCTAGCTGTTTCTACCCACTTCCCCCTGAAAAGCTCACTTCTGGGTACCGGTTTTCCCTATGACTGCGCCAGCGATCCGGCCAATAATTTTGCCAACTTCATTGCTTTCCAGACAGCTGCCCGCGGCATTCGCCGGGCGGGAGCGGCGGCCTTGGATCTGGCCTGTGTGGCGGCCGGCCGCCTGGACGGTTTCTGGGAGTTGAAGCTGAAACCGTGGGATGTGGCCGCCGGGGTTCTGCTGGTGCGCGAGGCGGGCGGCAGGGTGACGACCTTTGATGGCTCGGATTACGATGTTTTCAACGACCGGATTGTGGCCAGCAACGGCCTGATCCATGATGAAATTACCGCTCTGCTGGCTGCTGTTGCCGAGGGAGGCGCCCGATGAAACGAAAAACAACCGCTCTTTTGCTCTCGGCTCTGGTGCTGCCCGGTCTGGGGCAGCTTTATCTTGGCCGCAAAGCTGTCGGCGGCATCATTCTGGTGATCGTCAACCTGATCCTGCTGCTGGCGGTTTTCGTGCTGCTGCGCGGGCTTTCGCCGGTGATCGCCTCCCGGATTGCCGGCGGCGCCATAAGCATAACGCCGGCGGAAGTCGTCACGGCGCTGGAAGGGGCCAGCGCCTTCGGCAAAGGAGTTCTGGCTTCTTTCTTTCTGGTGTGGGCATTTGCGCTGGCCGATATACTCCGCTTCCGGGAAGAAGGCTGAACAACTGTTTTGTTGTGTCAAAAACGCCACATTGCAACGGTATTCAAATTGACAAACAGTGTTATTTTGTGGTAGGGGTAAACAGGTTTATTCAGAATAAAATTCGTTCGTCCCTGGCGAGCGGAATCGGGGAGACAATGATCGTTTCAAAAATAATCGGCAGCGGATCCTGTATGCCGGAGCGGGTCATACCTAACAGCTATTTCGACTATCTTGTGGATAACGCCGACGAATGGATTTTTACACGCACCGGCATCCGCGAGCGGCGCTTTGCCCATGCCGAGCAGTCCACCTCCGACCTGGCCACGGTGGCGGCACAAAATGCGCTGGAGGCGGCCGGAATTTCGGCCGCCGATATCGACTGCATCGTTGTCGGCACATCCACCCCCGACATGAGCCTGCCCTCCACCGCCTGCATCGTTCAGGAAAACATCGTCGCCAAAAACGCCTTTGCCTTTGATATCAACGCGGTCTGCTCCAGCTTTGTCTATGCCCTGGAAGTGGCCGACAACTTTATCAAGTGCGGCAAATACAAGACCGTCATGGCGATCGGCGCCGATACCTATTCCAAAATTCTCGATTTCAACGACAAAAACAGCTGTCCGCTGTTCGGCGACGGTGCCGGGGCAGCCATCCTGACCAGCGGCGGCGACGAGAAAACCGGCATTCAGCATACCTACATGCGTAGCGACGGCAAAGGGTGGCAACTGATCCAGGTGCCCTCTTCGGGTTCCCGCAAGCCGGTCACTCCCGAAACGATCGATGCCCGTGAGATTTATTTCCAGATGGCCGGCAAGCAGGTCTACGTCTTTGCCACCGAAGTCATCCCCGACATCATCAACAAACTCTGCGCCAAAGCCGGCATCACCCCGGCTGACCTGGATTACATCATCCCTCACCAGGCCAACATCCGCATGATCGATTTCATCTCCAAAAAGAGCGGTTTTCCCAAGGAGCGCTTTCTTATCAACCTGGACCGCTGCGGCAACACCTCGGCCGCTTCGGTGGCGCTGGTGCTGGACGAAAATCTGCGCAACGGCACGATCAAGCCGGGTCAGCTGGTGCTGACGATGGGTTTCGGCGGCGGCCTGACCTGGGGCGGATTGCTGATCCAGTTCTGATCTGAACGCTTACGACCGTATGACGGGGACACCATGACAAAACTGGCTGGTGAAAACGTGTTGATGCGGATTCATATCAACGAGAGTGACCGCCATGGCCACCGGCCGCTGTATGAAGCGCTGGTGGAGCTGCTGCGAAAGGAGGGCCTGGCGGGAGCCACGGTTCTGCGCGGCGTGTGCGGTTTCGGCGCCCACAGCGTTTATCACACCCAGAAACTGCTGGACCTGTCGGCCGACCTGCCGCTGATCGTCGAGGTTGTCGACAGTCAGGAAAAGATCGACGCCGTCATGCCCGGCATCGACGATATGATGGGGGGCGGCATGATCACGCTGGAGAAGGTCAGCGTGGTTCGCTATACGCATGACCCGAACAAGAACTAGCCTGCGCATAAGGTTTTGAACCGCCCAGCCCTTCGCCGGCTTCAAAGGCCCGCAAGCCGTATGCTTCAAACAGTGCCCGCAGCATCTGCTGCGGGCATTTTTGTTTCCAGCCGCCATGAAAACTGTCGGCGGCCAGCAGGATGCCGCCCGACGCCAGCAGGCCGGTCAGATTGCCGATCACCAACTCCAGCGATGGTGCCTGATTGACGATCGGGCCCCCCAGCAGGCCGTTGCAGAGGATCAGGTCGAATGGTTCCGCAGGTGGCGGAATCGTCAGGTCGGCGCAGCTGAAACGCACGCGCGCATTGTATCCATGCTGAAAAAGTTGAGAAATTTCCATCCGGAAGTGTGCTTCGCGCCGAACATCATGGGGAAAGCTGCCATGGGCGGCGGCCCAGACCTCCAGCGGTTCAAGCGTCCAGCCTTCGATCCACATCTTCTCCGCAACATATCCTTCTTCACATAAAAGACCGGCCAGGCCGAAGCAGTCCTCTCCGCTGCCGCAGGCGGCATCCAGGCAGCGCAGCGGCTTCTGTGGCTGTTCTCCAAGCCAGTGGCGGAGATACGCACTCTGTCCCGGATAGCGTCGGAAGCCCCCGTAAAAGCGGCGCGGCAGGAAGGAGGCCAGCAGAAACTCCTCCAGCAGATCCCGTTCACTCAACAGCCGTTCCAGCAGCAGGGCGGGATTGGAGCTGAATTGCAGGCGCGGCGGCAATCCGGCAAAAACGTCGACCCAGCTCAAGGCGTTATGAAAAGGGGTGCTGGAGAGGATCGGCGGATACACCAACGCGGCGCGGTACAGGCGGTTGAAGGCGGCGGCAATTTCGGCGATCGGCAGATAGATCTCGCTCTGATGGCGGATTTCCGGGCTGACGATCAAACCCGGCGCGATGAGCGGCGCCGGACAGGTGGAAGCATAGATTCTGAAACGATCCTGCAGGCGTCGGAGCGCGCTACGGAAACGGTCTGCATCGATTTCCGGAGAAAGAAGGCGGCCCAGGTTCGCGGAAACATCCCCGCGCTCCAGGGATGGCGACAGCGAAAACATCAGAAACTGCGGATCGGATGGTACAGCGTATCCCGTTCCACCGGAGTCTTGCCCGCTCGGCTGATCAGGCGGATAATGCCTTGCTTGGTCAGGGATTGCGGGCTCTGGGCTCCGGCGTCGTGGCCGATTTTTTCCTCCACCACGGTGCCGTCCAGATCGTTGACGCCAAAGGCCAGTGAAACCTGGGCGATCTTTTCCCCCAGCATGATCCAGTAGGCCTTGATGTGGTCGAAGTTGTCCATAAAGATGCGGGCGATCGCCAGGGTTTTCAGGTCGTCCAGGCCGGAGGTGCCTTTGATGTCCAGCTTCAGGTCGGAATTCTCCGGCTGGAAAGCCAGCGGGATAAATGCCTGGAAACCGCCGGTCTCGTCCTGCAGTGTGCGCAGCAGTTCCATATGCGCCACCCGGTCGGCCGGGGTTTCCAGGTGGCCGTAGAGCATGGTGGCGTTGGTCTTTAGTCCTGCCAGATGGGCCAGGCGGATGATTTCCAGCCAGCGCGCCCCGGAGATCTTTTCCGGGCAGATCTTCTGCCGTACCTCCTCCACCAGTATCTCGGCCCCACCCCCCGGCATGGAGCCCAGGCCGGCCGCGATCAGCCGTTTGAAGACTTCTTCGATGCCCAGTCCGGAGATGCGCGAAAAATATTCGATCTCCACGGCGGTGAAGGCCTTGATGTGCAAAGTCGGGGCGACAGAGCGGATGGCGGCCAGCGCCTGCTCGTAGAATTCGAAAGCCAAGTCCGGATGCAGGCCGCCGACGATATGCACCTCGGTGGCTCCTTCGCTTTCTGCCTCCTTTGCCCGGCGGCAGATTTCGTCCAGCGCCAGGGTGTAGGCCCCTTCTTCCCCGGCCGTGCGGGAGAAAGCGCAGAATGCGCAACGGTTGACGCAGATGTTGGTGGGATTGATGTGGCGATTAACGTTGAAGTAGACATTGCGGCCGTTTTTGCGTTCATTGACCAGAGCGGCCAGCTCACCGATGGCCAGCAGATCGTTGGAGTTGAACAGAAAAAGCGCCTCGTCAGCTGAAATACGCTGACCGGCGCGGACGTTTGCGGAGATGGTTTTGAAGGTTGTCATGGGCGGAGTCTACGAAAATCGTGCGCTGAGTGCAAGCGGAAAGCTTTGTTTGCGCTGTCAGCGCACCATCCCGGCCGCCATCCTGATCGCCGCCAGCAGGCTCTTCTCCGAGGCTTGGCCACTGCCGGCCAGATTGTAGGCTGTGCCGTGATCGACCGAGGTGCGGATGATCGGCAGTCCCAGGGTGATGTTGACGCCGTCGTCGAAGTGCAGCATCTTGAGCGGGATCAGCCCCTGATCGTGGTACATGGCCACCACGCCGTCGTAGGCGCCCTGCTGGGCAAAGTGGAAGAGGGTGTCGGCCGAGAGCGGCCCTTCGGCGTTGATTCCTTCGGATCGGGCCTTTTCTATGGCCGGCGTGATGATGTCCCGCTCTTCAGTGCCGAATTTGCCGCTTTCACCGCAATGGGGATTGAGTGCCAACACCGCCAGCTTCGGGTTTGACTTGCCGGTCAATCGTGCGACCCCTTCGGCCGTAATGCGGATCGTCTTGAGAACCTGCTTGAAGGTCACCAGCCGGGGAACGTTTGCCAGCGCCTCATGGATCGTCACCAGGCTGACCCGCAGCACGTCTCCGGCCAGCATCATCACAAAATCGTCGCTGCCGCACAGTTCGGCCAGCAGCTCGGTATGGCCGGGATAATCGTGGCCGGCCCGGTGCATGGCTTCTTTGCTGATCGGCGCGGTGGCCATGGCCGCTATCCTGCCGTCCAGGCAGAAGCGGGCCGCTGCGCAGATGTAGCGGAAGACCGCATCGCCGGCCGCAGCGCTCGGCTGGCCGTACTGCAGGTCCGCTTCGGACAGGAGTGACAGCGCCAGCAGGGAAATAGCGCCTTTCGGGGCCGCTGCAGCGTCTTCGGGCTCGGATATTTCGTGGATAGTCAATGCCGAGCGGCAGACCGCCAGGGCGCGTTCCAGTGCCAGCCGGTCGCCGATCACGAACGGTTGGCAGATGTTGTCGATCTCCGGCGACTGCAGTGCTTTCACGATGATTTCGGGGCCGATTCCGCAGGGGTCGCCCATGGTAATGGCAATCAGGGGTAGTATTGGCATGGATTTCAGCTTTCCTTGAGTTCTGCCACCGCCAGGGTGACGTTCTCGGATTTGACTTTCTTGAGCAGCAGACGGTTGCCGCCCGAGGCCAGGATGGCGGCCGGTTCGGCCACGCCGGGAGTGCCGACGGCAGTCAGGGCATGGGCCGATGGGGGCGAGGGAAAGGGAACCCGGTTGAGCTCCTCGCTGCTGTAAAACTGCAGCGGAACGCCCAGTTGTGCGGCATAGTCCAGCAGTCCGGCCTCGTCGTTTTTGGCGGCGACCGAGGCGATCCGGCCGATGCTTTTGCTGGAAAGGAAGATGCGCTTCAGCTGGCCGGTGACGAAAGCCTCGATCTCGTCAGCCGGAGTGCCGCGGTTGCAGCCGATCCCCAGCACCAGGTTGCGGGGGCGCAGGATCAGCAGGTTGGCCGGCAGGGTCTGGGGCGGCAGGTGGCGGTTGGTGACGAACAGAAAACCGTGGGCCTGGCTGCGGACCGCTTCGGCAAAGGTGTCGTGAAAGGAAATCCTGCCCCGTCCGTGCAGCCAGCAGCGGGTCACGCCGCTGGGATCGACGACCGCAATCTCCTGATCGTCCAACAGCAGCGTGTTGAGATGCTTGACCTGGGATATGTCGTCGATCAGCCACTCCTGCTCCCTGGCCAGCAGGTCAAAGGAGGGCAGATGATTTACATCGGTGGCGGTGGTGATCACCGGCCGGGCGCCGCAGGCGAATGCGCAGCGTTCGGCCAGATCGTTGGCGCCCCCCAGATGCCCGGAGAGCAGCGAGATGGCGAAGGTGCCGCAGTCATCCATCACGACTACAGCCGGGTCGGTTTCCTTGGATTCCAACAGCGGCGCGATCATGCGCACCACGATGCCGGCCGCCATGATCATGATCAGTCCGTCGTATTTTTTCCAGAGTTCGGCGATCGTGCTTTTCAGGTCGGCCGGTTCGAAGCAGGTCTTTTCGGCACCGGCCTGGCCGGCATAGCGCCGGGAGATGTACAGTTGTGTTCCGGTCAGGTTATCCCGCAGTTTCTGCCCCAGACGGGCGCCGTTGCGGGTTATGGCAATGACCGCCAAGCGCATCTTCAGACCAGGACGCTTTCGCGGTAGCCGTGGGAAAAACCGCCATCGTACAGCAGGGATTTGGCCTTAAGCCCTTCGCGGCGGGCAGCCAGCACATCCCCGACGATGATCAGAGCCTGGCGGTCAATGCCGGCTGCGTGCACTTTTTCGGCGATATCCTCAAGCGTGCCCTGGATGATCTGCTCGTCCTGCCAGGAGGCCCGGCAGACGATCGCGGCAGCGGTGGCTCCGGTATAAACTCCCTGCAACAGCTGGTCCACGACCTTCTCGATCATGCCGACCGACAGGTAGATCACCAGTGTGGCCCCGATGCGGGCGATTTCGTTCAGCCGCTCCCGCTCCGGCACCGGAGTGCGTCCTTCGACGCGGGTAAAGATGACGGTCTGGGACAGTTCCGGCAGGGTCAGCTCCTGTTTCAGGGCGGCGGCGGCGGCAAAGGCGCTGGTAACGCCCGGCACAACCTGATAGCTGACCCCCAGGCGGTCAAGTGCTTCCATCTGTTCCTGGATGGCGCCGTAGATACAGGGATCGCCGGTGTGCAGCCGGACAACGCTGCGTCCTTCGGCGATGGCATCCATCATGACCGTGATGACTTCAGCCAGCGTCATACCAGCCGAGTCATGGACATCGGCCTTGACCGCGTAACGTCGCACCAGTTCGCGATCCACCAGGCTGCCGGCAAAGATGACCACGTCGGCATGGCGCAGCAGGCGCGCGCCACGAACGGTGATAAGGTCGGCAGCACCGGGGCCGGCCCCGACAAATGATACGCTGGCACTCATTATATTCTCCATCATTATGATAATTCAGTGAGTTTCCTCGTTCTTGTAGTCTGAAAGCGGTGCCATGTCAAGCTGCGGCAGTCGGTGCCTTTTGAAACAGAAGCGCCAGAAACCGCACGACAAACCGGCTTTTTATGGTATAAAAGCGTGACAATTGCTTGCGAGGCAGGGAGACTTGTCAGACCGAAAACAGCACTGTATCGAGCTTATTTACTGTTCAAGGATTGAGCATGGCAAAAAAGAACCGTCACAACCCGCCCAAACCGAAGGAGTTTCACGCCAGCCCCTTCAGTGCGCTGAAAGGGGTGGCGCTGCCCGAAGCGGCGCCGGCAAAAACAGAGCCGCCCAAGCCGCCTAAACCGGCCGAAACCGTTGATAACGGCCTGGATCTTTTTCTGCAGGCGGTGGCTGATGTGAAGCCGCTCCGTGCGCAGAGTTCAAAGCCTGCGCAGGCGGATCATCAGGTGAAAAGGGAGACCAGAAAGGTTGCGCTGGTTTCTGCCGCTGAAGAGCAGGCTGCCCGGCTGTTCATTGAGGAGATCGGCCGTCTGAAGCTGGATACGAAGTTTGTCGATTCGCTGCCCGATGACGGCGAGATACAGCCGCTCTCCAACAACCGATTGCGGCAGGTCAGGCGCGGAATTGTGGTGGTGGATTATCAGCTTGATCTGCACGGACTGACTCGCGAGGAAGCGCTCCTGGCCCTACCCCGTTTTCTGATGTCGGCCCGCCAAAAGGGGCAGAAGGCTGCTTTGGTCATTACCGGCAAGGGGAACCATTCTGTCGAGGAGCCGGTACTTCACCAGGCGGTGGCTTCCTGGCTGCGGGATACCGGACGGGATCTGGTGCTGGAGTACGCCCCGGCTCCCCGTGAAATGGGGGGCAGCGGGGCGCTGGTCGTCTTTCTGCGCCCGCTCCCGCCAGCCACGTAAACAGTTCAGCCGCCCAGTACATATTCGGCGATCGTCCGGGCAGTTTTTTCGGGGGAGTTGCGGTCGTTATTGATCACCAGATTGTACAGGCTCAAATCCCGCGAGTCCCGGTTGAGAAAATCGCGGATAAAGGCATCCCTCTGTTTCTGCTTCTTCTGGATCAGCGTCTCCGCTTCTTCCCCCGGAATTCCAAGGCGTTGAGAAATGGAGCGGATTTTGAAATTCTGCGAAGCGTACATCCTGAAATGAAAGCAGTTTTTGAGCGTCTGGGTTATGATGGCGCCACCACGGCCGATCAAAATCACATTGCCCTTCTCGGCCAGGGAAATCATATGCTTGCAGATCAGCCGAAAGTGATCCTTGTCGGTTTTCCAGAGCGGTGAAAATGTGGCCAGAATTTCATCCAGAAAACCTGACTTTTGACCCAGTCCCTTCAAAAGATCCTCCGACAGGTTGTGGTTTCTGGCAACCTCTTCCAGAAGCCCCTTGTCCATCACGATCCAGCTTTCAGCGCTTTTCTTCTCCAGAAGCTCCTTCAGCCGGTCGGCGACCGGATAGGCTTCGCAGCCAAATTCTCGTGACAGGGTTATGGTTGGTCTGGTCTTTCCGGCGACCTCCCGGGTTGACTTTTCGGCCGCGTTTCTGCGGTTGAATTCCAGCAGTGAGCCCAGACGTGCTTCGATGGCGGGAATCAGCATTTTTTCAGGCATGGCCAGTACCTCCTTGCGGTTTGGATATGATAAGTCATAGTTAATTATAGCATTACTTTAATGTTTTGCAATCTGAATCAGGCAGGGCGGTGAGGTCATTGACACTGTTCTGAAGGCGATGTATACAAAAGCCGCTTCAAAAATTTAAACGGATTGTAGGAAAGGACTTCCCCTCATGGTAACCCATCTTGTTTTCTTCAAGCTTAACGATCCCAGCGCTGAAAATATGGAGGCCACCCGGGCCAAGCTGCTCAGCATGGCCGGACAGATCCCGCTGCTGAAGCACCTGGAAGCCGGGGTCGACGTCATCCGCTCGGAACGTTCCTACGACGTGGCGCTGATCACGCGCTTTGATTCGCTGGCCGATCTGCAGGCCTATCAGATCCATCCCTATCATGCCGGAGAAGTCATTCCGTTTATGAAATCGGTCTGTTCGTCAATCGTGGCGGTTGATTACGAAAGCTGATGTAAATATATTGTATATTTTTATCTTGACGAAACTTAACTCTATGCGTAAAATCCGGTTTTATTCAGGCCGGCCTGTATCGTTGCCGCGCATGTTTCCGCTGTAAAATCAGCTATATGCCTCATGGAGGCAAGGCTGGATACTCCGCTTTTCAATGCAGGTCTCATGCCTGTAAACACCATAAACAAACAGGAGGTAGTAGATGTCTGATTACGGTACCCTGCAAGACCGCGTACAGTGCAAGTCCCTTTTGAGCAAGGTCATGACCCCCGAGCAGACCGTCCCGTTTTTCAAGAACGGTATGAACCTGGGCTGGTCCGGATTCACTCCGGCCGGTTACCCGAAGGTCGTTCCGATTGCTCTTGCCGAGCATGTCGAGAAGAACAATCTGCAGGGCAAGCTGAAGTTCAATCTGTTCATCGGCGCCTCCGTTGGTGCCGAGACCGAAGACCGCTGGGCTGTCAACGACATGATCGACCGCCGCTGGCCGTATCAGACCGGCAAGAACATCGCCGCCGGTATCAACGCCGGCCGCATCCGCATGGGCGACAAGCACCTGTCCCTCTTCGCCCAGGATCTGGGCTACGGTTTCTACACCAAGGATTCCGAGAGCGGCAAGCTTGATCTGGCCATCATCGAAGTTTCCGCCATCAAGGAAGACGGCAGCCTGGTACCGACCTCTTCCTGCGGCGTCATTCCGGAAATCCTGATGATCTGCGACAAGATCATCGTCGAGGTCAACACCGGACAGCCTTCTTTCGAAGGCATCCACGACCTGATCACCCCGCTGACCCCTCCCAACCGTCAGGTTTTCAACATCACCAAGGCTGATTCCCGCATCGGTTCCACTTCGATCCCCTGCGACCCCAGCAAGATCATTGCCGTGGTCGAGTCCAAACTGCGTGACCAGGGCCGCGCCTTTGCCGAGCAGGACGACACCTCCGAGGCGATCGCCAACCACATCATCGAGTTCTTCACCCAGGAAGTTAAAGCCGGCCGTCTGCCGAAGAACCTGCTGCCGATCCAGTCCGGCGTCGGTTCCATCGCTAACGCCGTTATCGGCGGTCTGGCCAAGGGTCCGTTCAGCAACCTGACTGTTTTCACCGAAGTTCTGCAGGACACCATGCTGGATCTGTTTGATTCCGGCAAGCTGGACGCCGCTTCCTCCTGCTCACTGTCGCTTTCGGCCGAACCGGGCTTCCCGCGTTTCTTCGAGAATATGGACAAGTATTTCGACAAGATCGTGCTGCGTCCGCTCTCGATCTCCAATGCTCCTGAGCCGATCCGCCGTTTGGGCTGTATCGCCATGAACACTCCGGTCGAGATCGACATCTATGCCCACGCCAACTCGACCCTGGTCGGCGGTACCCGCATGATCAACGGTCTGGGCGGATCCGGCGACTTCCTGCGCAACGGCTTCCTGAAGATGATGCATACCCCGTCGAGCCGTCCGTCCAAGACCGACCCGACCGGTATCTCCTGCGTCGTGCCGCACTGCTCGCACATCGACCACACCGAGCACGACCTGGACTGCGTTATCACCGAGCAGGGTCTGGCCGACCTGCGCGGCCTGGCTCCCAAGGATCGCGCCCGCCGGATCATCGAGAAATGTGCTCACCCGGACTACAAGGCTCAGTTGACCGAATATCTCAACATCGCCGAAGCCGACTGCCTCAAGCGCAAGGTCGGCCACGAGCCGCAGTTGTGGGACCGCGCTTTCAAGATGCACCTCAACCTTGAAAAGAACGGCACCATGAAGCTCAAAAACTGGGATGTAAAAGTCGACCTCTGCGAATAGCGGAACCTTCGCTGCTGAAGATGACAAAACCCCGCCGGGAAACCGGCGGGGTTTTGTTGTTTTTACCCCATTTCGGGCTATAGTGGAGACAACAGATCGTTCTGGAGGAAAAAACCATGAAAGAGGCGCTGTTTTATGAACGGAAGGAAAACGGCCAGGTACGCTGCGGCCTGTGCCGTTTCGCCTGCCTGATTGGCAACGGCGCGCGCGGCATCTGTGCCGTGCGTGAAAACAGGCATGGTGTTCTCTACAGTCTGAACTACGGCAGGCTGTGTGCCGAACATGTGGACCCGATCGAGAAGAAACCGCTCTTCCATGTCATGCCCGGCAGTCGGACCTACTCGATAGCTTCAGTGGGGTGTAATTTCCGCTGCCGGCATTGCCAGAACTACAGTATTTCCCAGGTGGAGCGGAACGCGCCGATCCGGGGCGAGCAGCCGGCTCCGGCAGAGGTGGTGCAGCGGGCCCTGGCCAACGACTGCGCTTCGATCTCCTACACCTACAGCGAACCGACGGTCTTCTTCGAGTTTGCTCTCGATACCGCCCGACTGGCCCGCCAGGCCGGGCTGAAAAACATCTTCGTCACCAACGGCTACATCAGCCGGGAAGCTCTGGCGGACATCGCTCCTTTTCTGGATGCGGCCAATATCGATCTGAAGGGCTTTTCAGAAGCTTTTTATCGCGACATTGTGCATGCCAAGCTGACCGAAGTGCTCGACTCGATCATCGAGTACCGCCGGCAGGGGATCTGGATCGAACTGACGACCCTGATCATTCCGGGATTGAACGATGCCGAAGCGGAGCTGCGGGGAATCGCGGAGTTCATTGTTGCCAATCTGGGAGCGGATACCCCCTGGCACGTCAGTCAGTTTTATCCGACCTACCAGCTGACCGACCGTCCAAGAACACCGCTGGCCACGCTCAAAAAAGCGCGCGATATCGGCCGGGCCGCCGGACTGCGCCATGTCTACGAGGGC